>JANXSP010000114.1 GCA_025356575.1 Novosphingobium sp. | reverse complement strand
ATCTACCCGCTGATGCCGCATGCGACGGCTTCGTGGCTTGTCGATACCACCAGCCTGACGTTCGAGCAGATCTCGGCATTCTGCGGGCTCCACATCCTCGAAGTGCAGGCGATGGCCGACGATCTGGCGAGCAGCAAATATACCGGCCGCGATCCGGTGCGCGCGGGCGAACTGACGATGCCCGAGATCGAAAAGGGCCAGGCCGACCCGAACTACGCGCTGCAGATGCAGAAGATCCCGGTCCAGGTCGGGCGCACCAAGGGCGCGCGCTACACCCCGGTGTCCAAGCGCCAGGACAAGCCCGACGGCATCGCCTGGATCCTGCGCAACCATCCGGAAATCTCCGATGCCCAGATCGGCAAGCTGATCGGAACGACCCGCAACACCATCGCCGCGATCCGCGATCGCAGCCACTGGAACATCGCCAACATCCAGGCGAAAGATCCGGTCACGGTCGGGCTGTGCTCGCAACGCGAGCTCGACGGGATCGTCGCGCGCGCTGCCAAGAAGGCCGGGTTGGTCGATCAGGCAGGCGACGATGCGCGGCTGGGCGATGACCGCCAGGCGCTGATCGAGGAACTGCGCGCCGAACGCGAAGCCTCGGTCAAGCTTGCGGGCGAAGCCGCGCAGGAAGCCGAAGCCGCCGCGTGGCTGGAAGCCAAGCGCGCCGCCGAAGCCGCGGGCGCAAGCGCCGAGGCGCCCACGCTCTGAACCGCGGACCGCGACCCGCTTGATCGCAGTTCCCTAAGCGGGCAGACCCGCCGGCATGGAACTGACCAACGCCCCCGCGCCGTGGCGCGATCATTACGAGCACCCGTGCGACTGGGCGATGGACTTCGCGCCGTTGACCGTGCCCGCGATGCTGGCCGCCACCGCGGCGCGGCGCGGAACCGCGCCGCTGGTCGATTTCCTTGGGCGCCAATACAGCTACAGCCAGCTCTTGGCCGAGGCGCAGGCGTTCGCCGCGGGGTTGCAGGCGCTCGGCATCGCCAAGGGTGACCGCGTCGGACTGTTCCTTCCCAATGTCCCGATCTACCTTTCGGCTTATTACGGCGCGATGATCGCAGGGGCGACCGTGGTCAATTTCTCGCCGCTCTACACCGTCGCCGAACTGTCCGCGCAAGTCGCCGATTCGGGCACGCGGGTGCTCGTCACTGTCGATGTCGCGGCGCTGCTCCCCAATGCGCTGAAAGTGCTCGACGGCTCGCAGCTCGAAACGCTGGTGGTCGGCTCGCTCGCGGCGATGCTACCGTGGATCAAGGGGCTGGCGCTGCGCGCGCTGGGCCGCAAGTCGCTGACCCCGATCCCGCAGCGCGCCGATCTGCGGCGGTGGCGCGACATGCTCGGCGCCGCGCCGCCCACCCCGGTGGCGATCGACGCGGAACGCGACATTGCCCTGCTCCAGTATACCGGCGGCACCACCGGCACTCCCAAGGGCGCAATGCTGAGCCACCAGAACCTTACGGCAAACGCCCGCCAGGTCTCGGCGATCGACCCGCGCGAGGGCGCGCGCGACGTGATCATGGGGGTGCTGCCGCTGTTCCACGTCTTCGCCAACACCTGTGTGCTCAACCGCACCGTGGCGATGGGCGGGTGTATCGCGATGCTGCCGCGGTTCGAGGCAGGGGCTGCGCTCAAGACGCTGGCGCGGGTCGGGGCCACCGCGATGCCCGGCGTCCCGACGATGTACCAGGCGCTGCTCGATCACCCGCGGCTGGCAAAGACCGATTTCACCTCGCTGCGCGTGTGCATTTCGGGCGGAGCGCCGCTGCCCGCCCCGGTCAAGGCCGCATTCGAGGCGGCGAGCGGCGCGCGGGTCTGCGAAGGTTATGGGCTGACCGAAAGTTCGGGGGTGGTTTCGACCAACCCCTATGAAGGCGAGAACCGCGCGGGCACGATCGGCCAGCCGCTGCCCGGAACCGAGCTGATCCTGCTCGACAAGGAAGACGCGGCGAAGCTGGCCCCCACCGGCGAGCCGGGCGAACTCGCGGTGCGCGGTCCGCAAATCATGCAGGGCTACTGGAACCGGCCCGACGCCGGCGCAGTGACCTTCGCGCAGATCGATGGACAGCGCTGGCTGCGCACCGGCGATATCGCGGTGATCGACGCCGAGGGGTATGTCCGGATCGTCGATCGCAGCAAGGACATGATCGCGGTGGGCGGCTTCAAGGTTTTCCCCAGCCAGCTCGAGGCGGTGCTGGTCGAACATCCCGCGGTCAAGGAAGCGCTGATCATCGGCGTGCCCGACGCCTATCGCGGCGAAGTGCCGCGCGCCTTCGTGACGCTGCGCGAAGGTGAAGGTATAAGCGGCGAGGCGCTCAAGGCGTGGCTCAACGCGCGGCTGGGCAAGCACGAGCGGGTCGGCGAGGTGACGGTGCGCGCGGCGCTGCCCAAGACGATGATCGGCAAGCTCGATCGCAAGGCGCTGCGCGAGGAGCTGGCGGCGGAGAGTAACACCTGACGCCCTGGGACCCGGAGCGGAAAGTTTTTAGCCCGCCAAGGTCAACCGCGGCTCATCGCTCTCAATTACGCCCGTGCGATGCGCAAACTTTCCGTCGACCTGCGCGCCCTGCTCGATCGTCAGCGCATCGTAAAAAACATCGCCGAAAATCCGCGCGGACTTGAGGATGATCAGCTCGCCCGCGGCAATCGAACCGCGCACTGTCCCGGCCAGCCGCGCAGTCTGCGCGGTGATGGCGCCGTGGATCTCGCTGGCTTCGCCCTGGACGAGCGCGGCGCAGGCGACGTCTCCCTCGATCCGTCCGTCGACATGGAGATCGGCGCTGGCGGTGATGTCGCCCTTGATCGCCAGGTCGGCGCCGAGGATCGAAAAGGTCGAGCTGCCGCGCGTACCGGATGTCGCCACCGGGCTAACCGCGTATGGCCGCGGCTGGTCCGCGTGCTTCTTCGAGAACATGGGGCGCTGCCTCCAGGAAAGGCCGGGGGTTGACCGGCCGGTCGTTGATGCGAACCTCGAAATGAAGGTGCGGTCCGGTAGAGCGCCCGGTGCTGCCGATCGCACCGATCACTTGGCCGGCGGCAACTTCCTGGCCGATCGCCGCGCGGAACGCCGACATGTGGGCATAGCGGGTGAGGAGCCCGCCGCCGTGGCTGATCTCGATGCAGTTGCCATAGCCCGAACGAATCCCGGCAAAGCTTACCCGGCCCTTGGCCGCGGCATAGATCGGCGCACCGACCGGCCCGCGGAAATCGAGCCCGGCATGGAATGCGCCTTGCCCGGTGAACGGATCGGCGCGGAAGCCGAAGCCCGACGAGATGTACTGGAGGCTCGCAGGGAGCACCTGCGGGATACCCTGAAGCCCATGCTCGAGCGCGCTCATCCGCGCCAGGCTCGCGCCGAGGCGGCGGAACCGCGGATCGAGCGCGCCATCGGCCGATGTCGCCAGCAGCAGCAGCGGGCCGCCCATCGCGGCGCGGTCGGGCGAAGCCGAAGTCAGCGACGCCGGATCGAGTCCGAGCCGGCGCATCGCCCCGGCGGCCTGCGCGGCGCGGCGATCGGCCAGGCGCGTGAGCTTTTCGACGAATGCCAGCTGGCGCATTTCGAGACGCGCGAGCCCGGCAGCGCCGGGGACGGCGAGCCCGACCTTGTGCACCGTGTCTGCAGCGGCGGCGGCACTGTTGGAAACGGTCTCTCCCGGCTTTGCATCCGCCGGTAGATCGCCGACATGCGCCTCGACCATTTTCTCGATGAAATCCTGGCGCCTGGCCAGATCGCTGGCGACGCCTTCGACCCCGTGGCGATAGCTCGAGACGCGCGATTCGGCCGAAGTCACGCGCGCTTCGCGGTCGAGCAGCGCGATCCGGTCGTGGGTTGCGGTGAAGCTCGCGATCGCCATCGCCGCCATCGTGACCAGCCACGCGCCGAGCAAAAGCACGGCAGCGCCCGCCGCAATCATCTGCAGCCGCGCCGAAATCTTGATGAAACGGACCTGCCCCTGCGACCGCATAAAAAATTCACGGTCCGGGAACCAGCTCCGCAGGCGGGAGCGAAGCCCGCCAACGGTCGGATAATGCAAGACGACCCCATGTCTTATTACAATGTGCGGCGCCGCTAGCATGCAGCAGCGATGCCCGCGAATCGGTGCAGGGGGTTCCGGGCCAGTGCGGGGGAGTCGTGCGATGAAGCGAAGCGGAGCCGAATAATTTTTTAGCTGACCCGGGAACCAACTGCGAATCGCTGTTTGATCGTTGCGAATCGCCGCCCTGACATACTGCGGTTTTGCTGCTATCGCGCGGCCATGGCCAGCACCGCAAACGCGCCCGAGACCGCGCCCGAAACGGCTCAGTCGATCGTAGAGACCATGGCGCTTGCCGCGCGCGCCGCGCAGCGCATTCTGGCGCGAATGAGCAGTGGCGCCAAGGAAGCCGCGCTGCGTGCTGCAGCCGCTGAACTGCGCAACGCGGGCGCAGCAATTCTCGCCGCCAATGCGCGCGATGTCGCCGCGGGCGAGACTGCGGGGCTGAGCGGCGCGCTGCTCGATCGGCTGCGGCTCGATCCCGCCCGGCTTGAAGGGATCGCCGCTGCGCTCGAACACGTCGCGGGGCTGCCCGATCCGGTCGGCCAGGTGTTCGACCAGAGCACTGCGCCCAGCGGACTGGCGCTGTCCCGCGTCCGCGTGCCGATCGGCGTGATCGGAATCATCTATGAAAGCCGTCCCAACGTCACCGCCGATGCGGCCGCGCTGTGCATACGGGCGGGCAACGCGGTGCTGCTGCGCGGGGGCAGCGAAGCCGTCCACTCCAATCGCGCGATTCATGCCGCGCTGCTTGCCGGACTGACAGGCGCCGGGGTACCTGCCGCCGCGGTCCAGCTCGCCCCCACGCAGGACCGTGCCGCGGTGGGCGCGATGCTCGCCGCGGCCGGGCTGATCGACGTGATCATTCCGCGCGGCGGCAAAAGCCTGGTCGCGCGGGTCCAGGCGGATGCCCGGGTCCCGGTGCTCGCCCACCTCGACGGGATTTGCCATACCTACCTGCATGAGAGCGCCGATCCGGCGATGGCGCGGGCCATTGCGCTCAATGCCAAGCTGCGCCGCACAGGGGTCTGCGGGGCGATGGAGACGCTGCTGATCGACGCGCGGTTCGGCGATGCCCCCGGCGTGGTCGCGGCGCTGCTCGATGCCGGATGCGAACTGCGCGGCGATGCCCGCGCCCGCGCGCTCGATCCGCGCGTGCTTACCGCCAGCGCCAACGACTGGGACTGCGAATACCTCGATGCGATCCTGTCGGTCGCGGTGGTTGATGGGCTCGACGGTGCGCTGGCGCATATCGCGGCGCATTCCTCGGCGCACACCGAAGCGATCGTGACCGGGGATGCGGCGGCGGCGGCGCGGTTTCTAGAGGAAGTCGATTCGGCGATCGTCATGGTCAACGCCTCGACCCAGTTTGCCGATGGCGGCGAATTCGGGCTTGGCGCGGAAATCGGCATCGCCACCGGCCGCCTCCACGCCCGCGGCCCGGTCGCGCTCGAAGGGCTGACAACGTACAAGTGGCTCGTGCGCGGCGACGGGCAGGTTCGCGCCTGAGCAAGCTTCCCGGTTGACCGCAGCATCGCCGCCCGCGCATGATCGGGTTTCACAAAGGAATCCATCCCATGCGCTACAACCGCCTCGGCTCGACCGGCCTGATCGTTTCCGAACTGTGCCTTGGCGCGATGACTTTCGGCACCCAGCCGGGCCGCTTTGGCGCGATCGCCGGGCTCGATCAGGCGGCGACCGACGGGTTGGTCAAGCAGTCGCTCGATGCCGGGATCAACTTCATCGACACGGCCAACGTTTACACCACCGGCCAGTCGGAAGAATTCACCGGACAGGCGCTCAAGAACCTCGGGGTCAAGCGCTCGGACGTCGTGATCGCAACCAAGGCCATGGGCGCGATGGGCGAAGGGCCGAACGATGCCGGGGTCAGCCGCTATCACCTGATGAACCAGATCGACGCCAGCCTGAACCGCCTGGGTCTCGATCATGTCGACCTGTACCAGATCCACGGCTGGGATTCGCAGACCCCGATGGACGAGGCATTGCGCGCGCTCGACGACATCGTCCGCAGCGGCCGCGCGCGCTATATCGGCGTGTCGAACTGGGCGGCGTGGCAGATCATGAAAGCGTTGGGGCTCAGCGATAAGTTGGGGCTGGCCAAGTTCGCGTCGCTCCAGGCGTATTATACCGTCGCCGGGCGCGATCTGGAGCGCGAGATCGTGCCGATGCTGGCGTCCGAAGGCGTTGGCTTGATGGTCTGGAGCCCGCTCGCGGGCGGGCTGCTGTCGGGCAAGTACACGGCCAAGGACGGCGGCGGTCAGGAAGGCGAGGGCCGCCGCGCCGCGTTCGATTTCCCCCCGGTCGATCCGGCGCGCGCCGATGGGCTGATCGGCGCGATGCGCACGATGGCCCAAGCGCGCGCGAACAGCTCGGTCGCGCAGATCGCGCTCGCCTGGCTGCTCCACCAGCCGGTCGTGTCCACGGTCATCGTCGGCGCGAAAAAGGCCGATCAGCTGGCTGACAACATCGCGGCCTGCGCTGTCGATCTGTCTGCCGCGGAAATGACCAAGCTCGACGAACTGAGCCGCTTGCCGCGCGAATATCCAGGTTGGATGTTCGCCATGCAGGGCGGGTATCGCGGCAGCAAAGTCTCGCCCCGGCGGCAGCCCGGCTGAGCCAATGGGCCGAACGGGTTCCGTCATCGGCCTGCTCGGCGGCAGCTTCAATCCTGCGCACGGCGGTCACCGCCGGATCAGCCTGGAGGCAATGCGGGCGCTGGGGCTGGACGAGGTGTGGTGGCTGGTATCGCCGGGCAATCCGCTCAAGCCGGCGGCAGGAATGGCGCCGCTTGCCGTGCGGGTGGCGTCCGCCCGGGCGACCGCGCGCCGCGCGCCGATCCGGGTCAGTGCGATCGAGCATGAACTGGGGACGCGCTTCACGATCGACACCCTGCGCGCGTTGACCCGGCGCTGGCCCAAGCTGCGGTTCGTGTGGCTGATGGGGGCGGACAATCTCGCCCAGTTCAGCCAGTGGCACGACTGGCGCGGAGTGGCCCGGACCATGCCGATTGCGGTAATCGCGCGTCCGGGTTATGATGCCGCCGCCATCGCCAGCCCCGCGATGGCCTGGCTGGCGCGTTTTCGGATGAGTCGTGCCGGTTTTCGCAACATCGTCCAGGGGCGGCAAAAGTGGAGCGCTCCCGCGCTGGTTATCCTGCGTTTCGATCCCGATCCGCGCTCGGCATCCGCCATCCGGCAGGCCGATCCGCACTGGGCAGAGGCCTTTTCCGGGCGATCTCTGCGCGACGGCGTGACGCACCGCTCCATTCCTTCCTCACCGCCATCCCCCGGCGCTGCATGACCGGCGCCGCGCGCCGTTCCTCCGGTGCCGCCCGCTCACAGGAGCCGTTCCGAGTTTCATGAATCAATCGCCCACCCCCGATGCCGCATCCGAACCGGCGATGTCGCCCGCTCCGGCGGCAAATCCCGTCCCGCTCCCGGCGCCCCCTCCGCTTCCGCCAAGCGAGCCGGGCAGCGCCCACGCGCTGATCCTCCAGTCGCTCGACGACGACCAGGCGCAGGAGATCGTCTCGATCCCGCTGATGGGCAAATCGAGCATTGCCGATCACATGGTCATCGCCTCGGGCCGATCGACCCGTCAGGTCGCGGCGATGGCGCAGAAGCTGTCCGAACGCCTCAAGCACGGCGGGTTCGGGCTTTCACGGATCGAAGGCCTGCCCGCGGCCGACTGGGTGCTGGTCGATGCCGGCGACGTCGTCGTCCACATCTTTCGCCCCGAAGTGCGCAGCTTCTACAACCTGGAACGGATGTGGGCGTTCGGGGATTTGCCGGTTGGACCCTTGTCGGCCTGACGGCAGGGACCACCCACCGCCCCGATCCCCCGGCCCAATCGCCCACAGCTTATCGTGAACGAGCGGTTGGGCCGGCGAAACGGGGCTCTTTTCTAGGCACTGCCCATCCTCCTCCACGTCATCGCGCGCGGTAAGATCGCCCGGTCGCCGGAAGCGGAGCTGGTGGCGCGCTATGCCAGGCGAATCGTCTGGCCGCTCAAATTGAGCGAGTTGCCCGAGCATGGCGGAGCGGTGCCGCCGCCGCTGACCCCGGCGCGGCAGATCGTCCTCGACGAGCGCGGCGCCACGATGAACTCGGAAGCCTTTGCGGCACTGCTCGGGCGCTGGCGCGACGACGGGGTGCGCGAAACGCGGTTCGTCATCGGGGCCGCGGACGGCCACAATCCCGCGACGCGCGAAGATGCCGATTTGCTCCTCGCGTTCGGCCCGGCGACGTGGCCGCACTTGATGCTGCGCGCGATGCTGCTCGAACAGCTGTGGCGCGCGACGAGCATTCTTGCTGGTCATCCCTACCACCGATCGGGTTAAAGGCGGGCCGTGACGCCGCGCATCGCTCTTGCCTCGATCCTCGGGCTCACCGCTGCCGGTGGGCTGGCGCTCGCCGCTGCGGCGCAAAGCGCGCCGGCTTACGACGATCTCGGCCAGACCCGGGCCGCGCTGGCGCAGGCGCGGACCGACCAAGCTGCCGCGGCCAGGCGCGGGGCGCAGCTCGAAGCCGGCGCCGCGATCGCCGTTGCCGCCGCCGATCGCACCGCGCAACAGGCCGCGGCACTCGCCGCACGGATCCAGGAATCGGAGGCCGGGATTGCCGCGCAGCAGGCGCAAGTCGCACTGATCGAGCAGCAGCGCGCGGTCCTGCGCGCCACTTTGGCCGAGCGTCAGCGTCCAGTCGTCCGCCTCACCGCCGCGCTTCAGCGGCTTTCGCGGCGCCCGCTCGCGTTGTCGCTCCTTCGCCCGGGTTCGGTGCGCGAAACCGCGATGACCCGCGCGCTACTCGAAACGATGCTGCCCGAAGTGGCCCGGCGGACCAGCGCGCTGCGCAGCGAACTCGCCCGCGGGCGCATTCTCGAGGACCAGGCACGCCGCGCCGCGGCGGCCTTGCGCGCCGAGCAGGGCACGCTGGCGGCTCGACGTCAGTCGCTCGCAGCCGTGGAGACCCGCCAGCGGCTCGTCTCGCGCGCCGCCAGCGGCGATGCTGCGCGCGAAAGCGAGCGCGCGTTGGCGCTTGCCGAGCAGGCGCAGGACCTGTCCGCGCTGGTCGGGGATCTGGCCCGCGCGGGGTCGCTGCGTGCGGCGCTCTCCGCGCTGCCCGGGCCGGTGATGCGCCCCCCGCGGCCCGATCAGTCGCAAGTGGTGGAAGGTCCCGCCGCGTCGCCGCCCGGTCCGGCACCGACCCGGATCGCGGGCTATCTGCTGCCCGTGGCCGGGCGGCTGGTGACGGGGTTCGGCGAAACCTCCGGCACCGGCCCGCGCAGCCGCGGAATCGGTATTGCCGCGCGCCCCGGCGCGCTGGTCGTCGCGCCGGCGGCGGGGCGGGTGGCGTTTGCCGGGCCCTATCGCGGCTTTGCCATGATCGCGATCATCGAGCACGACGGCGGCTGGACATCGCTTGTCACCGGGTTGGCCCGCGTCGATGTCGCGGTCGGCGATGTTCTGGTCGCGGGTGCGCCGCTGGGGATCGCGGGGCGCAGCGGTCCGGGCGAAACGATCGGTCTCGAACTGCGCCAGGGCGGCGCCCCGGTCAATCCGCTCGACCAGGTCGGAGCGCGCTAGCGGACCACGCATCGATTTGCCGGGCCATCTGGCGTTCACCGCCAACGCGCGATAGAACGCGGCCAACCGTTCCCCTTGGCCACCTTGTTTTGGCGACCCCTTTTCCACGAAAGTCGGACCTGCCGATGAAGTTCGTTTCCGTCCTGCGCCCGCTGCTGCTCGTCGGCGCCGCGGCGCTGCTTCCCGCAACAACTGCCGGGCTCGCCGCAGTCGATGCGCGGGCCGGTCCGCAATTTGGCCAGCTGCTCGAGGTGTACCAGTTGATCAAGGCCGAATATGTCGAGCCGGTCGACGACCAGAAGCTGATCGACGGCGCGATCGACGGCATGCTGGCCAGCCTCGATCCGCACTCGTCGTACTTGCACGGCTCGTCGCTGACGCGGATCGAAACGATGATCGACGGCAGCTATCAGGGCCTCGGGCTGAGCGTGATCGAGGACGATGGCGCGGTCAAAGTCGTTTCGCCGATGCGCGGCAGTCCTGCTGAAAAGGCCGGGGTCAAGGCCGGCGATTACATCACCCACCTCGACGGCAAGCTGATCTATGGCGACGATCTCGACGTCGCGGTGGCCAAGATGCGCGGTGAGGCGGGGACCAGTATCCGCCTGACGCTCGTTCGCGCAGGCCGCACCGCGCCGCTCGACGTGACCGTCACCCGCGGGTTGATCACGCTCGAGCCGGTGACCTCGAAGCTCGATTCCGGGGTCGCGATAATCTCGGTCAACGAGTTCGATCACAACGTCGGCGCGCAGGTCAACACCGCGTACCAGAACCTCAAGCGCCAGGCCGGGGGCAAGCTTACCGGGGTGATACTCGATCTGCGCTCGAACCCGGGCGGATCGCTCGACGAGGCGGTGGCGCTGTCGGACTTGTTCATCTCGAGCGGAGACATCGTTTCGCAGCGCGGCCGGATCACGCGGGAGAACGCCTATTTCCGCGCCGAGAAGATCTATCCCGGGGATGCCGCCAAGGGCGTGCCGATGATCTGCCTGATCGATGCGGGGTCGGCTTCGGCTTCGGAAATCGTCGCCGGGGCGCTCCAGGATTCGCACCGTGCGGTGATCATGGGCGAGCGCAGCTTCGGCAAGGGCAGCGTGCAGAGCGTGATCTATCTCGATGCCGCGCATACCAGCGCGATCAAGCTGACCACCGCGCGCTATTACACCCCCTCGGGCCATTCGGTGCAGGAAGGCGGGATTAAGCCCGACATTGCGGTGCCGCAGATCTCCGACCCCGATTCGCGCCGCCGCGCCGAGCTAAGCTACCGCGAATCCGATTTGCGGCGTCACCTGGTCAATGAGGCGGGGCTCGACGACAGCAAGCTCGAAACCGATACCCGCGACGATCCCCGGTTCCGCCAGACGCCCGAGCAATTGACCGCGGCGGGGATCAAGGACTTCCAGCTCTGGTACGCGGTTCAGACGCTGCGGCGCACGGGCGGCGCACCGCTCCCGGCAGTACGATCGGCGGGCCCCGTCGCGGCTCCGCGCGCCGTTCCCTCGCGGGCGCCGTAGTGGCCGCGCCGTCCGCGCTGGTCCGCGCCAATTGGCTGGCGCTCGCGGCCCCGGCGGCGCTGCTCGGCGGCGCGTACGTCGGCCAATATGCGTTCCACCTTTATCCGTGCGAGATGTGCTGGTGGCAGCGCTATCCGCATTTTGCCGCGCTGGTCCTTGCCGTGTTGGCAATGCGGCTCCCGCAGCGCCGCCTGCTGGTGACACTGGCGGCGATCGCAATCCTCGTCTCGGGGCTGCTCGGCGCATATCACGCCGGGGTCGAATGGCACTGGTGGGAAGGGCTGACGACCTGTTCGAGCACCGCGGCGGCGGGCGGCAACCCGCTCGATGCGATCATGAACGCGCCGATCATTCGCTGCGACCAGGCGCAATGGCGGCTGCTCGGGATCTCGCTGGCGGGCTGGAACTTCGCGATCTCCACCGCCGCAGCGCTGGCGATATTCGCACTGCTCGGCCGCCGCGAAAGGCCTGCCGCATGACCAGGGACGAAATCGCGGCGATGATGCGCGTCGATCAGGCAGGCGAGTACGGGGCCACGCGGATTTACGCCGGGCAGCTTGCGGTGATGGGCGACCGCGCGCCGCATTCCGGCGAAATCGCAGCGATGGCGCGGCAGGAAGCCGGGCACCGCCAGCGCTTCGATGCGATCATGGCAAGACGTGGCGTCCGCCCGACCGCGCTCCAGCCGCTGTGGGCGGTCGCCGGCTATGCGCTCGGCGCGGCGACCGCGCTGCTCGGTCCCGAAGCGGCGATGGCCTGCACCGCCGCAGTCGAGACCGAGATCGATCTGCATTATTCGGCGCAGCTCGATGCGCTGGGCGAGAGCGATCCCGAACTTTCCGCGATGATCGGCGAATTTCGCGAGGACGAGCGCGCGCACCACGCCGCCGCGATCGCCGCAGGAGCGGAACGGGCGCCGGGCTATCCGTTGCTGGCGAGCGCGATCCGCTTCGGTTGCCGGGTCGCCATCCGGCTTTCGGAAAAAGTGTGACCGGGAACCACGCCCCGCCTCGCTCGGTTTCACCTGTCGTTCACCCCGCCGCGCGCCTATCCTGGGGCCGCGCAAGGAGTATCGCCATGATCCGCCCAACCCTGATTTCCGTCCTTGCCATAAGTTCACTGGGATTCGCTGCTCCGGCGAGCGCGCAGTCGGCAGGCGAAAAGGTCAACCAGCTGATCATTTATGGCGACGATGCGTGCCCGCCCTCGGTGGGGGACGAAATCATCGTCTGTGCGCGCAAGGACGAGGGCGAGCGGTTCCGCATCCCCGCCCCGCTGCGCGAGAATTTCTCCCCGGCGAACGAATCGTGGAACAACAGGGTCCTGGCGTACGAGACCGTCGGCGCGGCAGGTACGCAAAGCTGTTCGCCAACGGGCGCCGGCGGGTGGACCGGCTGCGCGGCGCGGTTGATCGATGCCGCTTACGCCGAGAAGAAAATCGATCCGCAGATCCGCTTCGCCGAATTGATTGCGGCCGAACGCGCGCGCCGCCTCTCGACGGTCGATACCGACGCTGCGGCGGAGCAGGCGCGGGTCGAGGTGATCGAGCGCGAATACGATGCGCGGTTGCACGCCGAGAGCGAGGCCGCGGTTCTGGCCGATGCAGTTCCTCCGCCGGCTCCCGCATCCGCGGCCGTGACTGTCACTCGCCCCAAATAAGGCGGCCCGGCTCTTCGTGGGCGGCTATTTGTGGCCGAACCCGGTCAGGACCGTGCGCACGGTCTTGGCGATGATCAGCAGATCGAGCCAGACCGAGAAGTTGCGGATGTAATAGAAATCGTACTGCAGCTTGGTCCGGACATCGTCGATCTGCGCGACATGCCCCTGGCTCACTTGCGCCCAGCCCGAAATCCCGGGGACCACGACGTGGCGGTAGCGATAGAACGGGATTTCCGCCTCGTACCATTCGGACAGTGCCGAAGCCTCCGGCCGCGGACCGATCCAACTCATCTCGCCGCGCAGGATGTTGAAGATCTGCGGTAGCTCGTCGATTCGGCTACGGCGCAGCCACTTGCCGACGCGGGTGATCCGGGCATCGCCTTCGCGGGTGATGAAATCGTCGCGCTGGGTGCGGTTGGCGCCGCGTCGTTCGGCCGTCATCGTGCGGAACTTGATGACCTCGAACTCGCGTCCACGGAAACCCATGCGGCGCTGGCGAAACAGCACGAGGCCGGGCGAATCGAGCCGGATGGCGAGCGCCGCAATCAGCATGATCGGCGCAGCGGCGACGAGCGCGGGGACCGCCAGGAGCCGGTCGACGATCCGCTTGGCGTTCTGGAACGGGGCCAGCGGACCAAGCGAGCCGAAGTTGTTCTCGGACAAATGCTCGAGATCGGCGCGCCCGGTCAGCGATTCCCACAGGTCCTTCGAATGATACACCGGGATCCCCGCCAGAACGTAATCGGACAGGCGTTTTTCCCATGCGTCGCTGTGATCGAAGCGGAAGTCGGCGGTCACCGCATTGAGTCCGGTGGGATCGGTAGAAAGCGCCAGCGGCATGCATTCGACCCCCGCAAGGTCGGCGAACTGCTCGGTGCGGCCGCCCTTCACCACGCCCAGCAGCAGGATCGCGTGGCGCTGGGTAACGAGGTAGACGAGGTAGAACCACGCCACCGTGACGCCGAACACCGAGATCAGCAGCGCACGCGAATAGTCGATCCGCAACAGGAGGATCGCGGTGAACGCCAACCCGAACGAGGTCAGATGGCTCGGCAGGATGGCCGACGATTCGCGCGTCCCGGGCAAGTCGCTGACGCTGCGGTGGAGCCAGAAGCCAACCGTCAAGGCGATCAGCGTGGCCAGCGCGGTGTGCTGTGCCTCGGGCTCGTGCCAATGCTGCGGCAACGACCAGACGTGGACGATAAACGGCCCGGCAACGCACACCAGCACCGCGACCGCGAGCTGCGCGAGCGGCGCGAAATAGCCGCTGCTGCGGTGGACGCGAACTTGCGAAAAGAACATTGCCGGCGTGTCTCCGGGAAACGCGCAGGCTCCACTCTTCAGGCGGATTGTGCGGTTTCGATCCCAACTTTCCGGGGCCATTGCAACATCGCCGGACGCGCCGCAAGCGCCTTGGCCGTTTGCATATCGGCGGGCAGCGACTAAGGCCAGCGCGGCCGGCGGCTCGATCCCGGCGCGATCAGCGGGACGCGGCAACACTTCGGCATGACGATCTACTGGATTCTCCTGGCAATACCCGCGCTGATCGGCCTTGCGTATTCGTTCGAGGAATATCCCGGGTGGGTCAGCCTCGGGCACCGTGCGATGCTGTTCGCCTTTGCCGTGTTTTACGCGATCGTGGCGATGCTGCGGTTCGAGGTCGGCGGCGATTGGGGCGCCTATGCGCGGATGTACGAAGACGTCCGCATGAGCTCGCTCGGCGAATCGCTGACCATCACCGATCCGGCGTTCGCCCTGCTCTTGTGGCTCTCGGCCCAGCTCGCGCTCAATATCTATGTCGCCAATGGCATCGCCGCGCTGCTCCTGGCGCTTGGCGTGGTGCGCCTCGCGTCAACCACGCGCAATCCGTGGGCGGCGGTGATGATCAGCGTGCCGTACCTGCTGATCGTCGTCGGCATGGGCTATGTCCGCCAGGGCGCCGCGATCGGGCTGGTGCTCTTGGCAGTGGTTGCGCTGGGGCGCGGGCGCAGCGTGCAGACGATGATCAACCTGGCCCTGGCGCTGGCCTTCCATTCGACCTCGATCATCGTCTGGCCGCTGTTCGCCGCGGTGATGGCGCGGCGCAACAAGCTTCAGGTCGCGGCGATCACGGTGGTGGGTACCATCGGCTTCCTCGCGCTGGTCTCGTCGCGCCTCGGTACGTTCGAGGCCGGTTACGTGGACTATACCTATGATTCGAGCGGAGCATTGGTCCGCTTGCTGATGGGGCTGGTGCCGTCTTTGCTGCTGCTTGCCCGCTACCGCAGTTTTACCGCCCCGGGACCGACGCGGACGCTGTGGTTGTATGTCGCGCTGGGCAACGTCGCCTT
Organism: Novosphingobium sp.; assembly: GCA_025356575.1. Lineage (GTDB taxonomy): Bacteria > Pseudomonadota > Alphaproteobacteria > Sphingomonadales > Sphingomonadaceae > Novosphingobium. Next base: position 9,010 of record JANXSP010000114.1, on the reverse strand, counting down.
GTTCATTGCCCTCGGCCTGGTCTCCTCGTCGACCGCGGTCGATCGACTGGCGCTGTATTTCGCGCCGATCCAGGTGGTGGTGTTCGGAGAGATGGCTGCGCTCGTCGGTTCGAGCCGGCAGACCCGCATTCTTTTGCGCTTTGCCCTGATCGCGGTGGCAGTGGCGGTCCAGATGGTATGGCTGCTGTACGCCACCCACGCGAGCTATTGGGTGCCGTACAAGACGATCCTCAGCGATTTGTGACGGCGCCAGCGCGACCTGGACCAGCGCGACCCGGCGCGCCGCTGATCGCGGTGTCCGCCAACGACGCCTGGAATCTCGTCAACTTTCGCGCCGGTCTGATCGCGGCGCTGATCGCTGCGGGCTACCGGGTGGTCGCGCTGGCACCCGCCAACCCGGCGATGGAGCAGGCGCTGATCGCGCTGGGCTGTTCGTTCGAGGCGATACCGATCGATTCCGCCGGGGTCTCGCCCGCGCGTGACTGGAAGACGCTCGCGGCCTATCGCCGATTGCTGCGCCGGCTGCGGCCTGCCGCGCTGCTGAGCTGGACGATCAAGCCCAACGTCTATGGCGCGCTCGCTGCGCGCACTTGCGGCGTCGCCGCGTTTCCCAACGTCTCGGGCCTGGGAACCGCGTTCATCCGCCGCTCGCCGCTGACCTATCTGGTCCAGGCACTTTACCGGGCGGGTTTTGCCGGGGCGCGGATGGTGTTCTTCCAGAACCGCGACGACCGTGAGCTGTTCACGACAAGACATCTGGTCCGGCCTGGCCAGGCCCGCCTCCTGCCTGGATCGGGGATCGACACCGCGCGGTTCGCACCCGCGGCGGATGATCGTCGCCCCGCCGCGCGGCGATTCACGATGATCGCCCGGCTTCTGGCCGACAAAGGGGTGCGCGAATTCGTTGCCGCGGCGCAGATCGTCCGGCGGAGCTGGCCCGATGCGCGGTTCGTCCTGATCGGGTTCCTCGATGTCGCCAACCGCACCGCGATCTCGAAGGACGAGGTCGCATGCTGGATCGCTGCCGGGACGATTGAATATGTCGCTCCGCTCGATGATGTCCGGCCGGCGATCGCCGCCGCCGATTTCATCGTTCTCCCCTCGTATCGCGAAGGGCTCTCGCGCGTCTTGCTCGAGGCCGCGGCGATGGCCCGGCCGATCGTCACGACCGATGTCCCGGGCTGCCGGGATGTCGTTCGCGATGGCGAAAACGGCTATCTTTGCGCCCCGCGCGATGCGGCCGCGCTGGCGCAGGCATTGTTGCGCGCCTGCGCTGCGGACGATGCCGAATGGGCGCGCATGGCGGCCGCGGGCCGTGCCCGCGCGGTCGGCGAATTTGCCCAGGAGGCCGTCATCTCGCAGTACTTCGCCGCCTTGGGCGAAGCCGGGATTGTGGTGCCCGCTAGGCCCGAGACGCTTCCCGAGTTAGTGCCCAAGATACTGCCCGAGATACTGCCCGAGACACTGCCCAAGACATCGGTTGAGAGTTGAAATTGCGGCAAACACAGCGCGCCTCCCGAGCACGACTGCAGCGCTCGTGGCCTGCACGCGGCAGGATCGGCTCTTTCCTTCGCGAGCGCAATTTACTAGAAGCGCCGCGCCGGCAGGGGAAGGTCAGCGTGGGCACCCGATTTGGGCACCCTGTGGCGAGGAGCGGATAATTGGTTGCTGTAAGTGATTACGCGGATGCGCGTGCGACGACCGCACCGCGATCCCCGCGCGCTGCGAAGAGCGCCGCACTGGCCGCGCTGGCGGTGCTCGCGATCGTTTCCGGCTGTTCGCGGCGCGGCGGCGACATCGCTTATGCGCCCGCCGGGTTCGGCGCGCCGACGGTCGAGACTACGGGCGAGCTGGGGCAGGATTCGCCCCTCGGGCCGCTCGATACGGTGCGGGTGACGGTGTTCCGGGTGCCCGATTTGACCGGCGAATATCAGGTCAGTTCCGACGGATATCTCGAGATGCCGCTGATCGAGCGCTACAGTGTCCGCAACCAGTCCGCGAGCCAGGTCGCCGCCGGGCTCAAGACCCGCTATAGCCAGCGCTATCTGAACAACCCCGACATCACCATCCGCGTCGTCAATTCGCACCAGCACGATGTTACGGTCGAAGGCGGCGTGCTGCGTTCGGGGGTCTATCCGATCCCCGGGCAAACGACGCTGCTTTCGGCGCTGGCGCTGGCTAGCGGCATCGATCCCGAGCACGGCAATCCCCGGCGCGTGGCAGTGTTCCGCAAGATCGACGGCAAGACGATGGCCGCAGCGTTCGATGTGGTCGATATCCGCAACGGCAAAATGGCCAATCCCGCGGTCTATCCGGGCGATACCATCGTCGTTGCCGGCGACGGTGTGCGCGCGATCTACCGCGACGTATTGCAGAGCCTGCCCGTCATTTCGATTTTCCGTACGCTTTGAGCGTCATCCCGCCATATCGCGGTAAATATGCCGCCGCGCTGCCCACATCTGTAACGGCATGCACGGGCCCCAACGGCAGTCTGCAAGGTTATCCCATTTCGTGAACCAGCTGAATTTCTCGACCGCGCCCGATGGCAGCCAAATACCGGTGCATGCAGGTGGGTCCGCGACCGGGGCGGATCACGGCGCGGCGCGCAACAGCAGCCTCGATGTCGGCGATCTGCTGCGAATCCTGTCCGAACGTAAGTACATCATCATCGGCGCGGCGCTGCTCGGGCTGGTGCTCGGGATCGTTGCGTCATTGCTGATGACCCCGCTGTACCGGTCGACCGCGCTGCTCGAGCTCAATCCGCCGACGACCGAGGTGCTGGCAGACAAGTCGCAGGACAATCGCGGCTCTGCCGATGCGCAGATGGCCACCCAGCTTGGCCTGCTGCACAGCGATTCGCTTGCGCGGCGGGTCGCGCAGGATCTCAACCTCGTTTCACGCCCCGATTTCGGCGGGACCGGATCGCGCGAGGCGCGGCTCGATCGCGCGGCCCTGATCCTTCAGGCCACTACCTCGATCGGCGCGGTGCGCGGTTCCAACCTGATCGAGGTCGCGTACATCTCGCCCGATCCCGCGCTTGCCGCAAGGATCGCCAATGCGGTCGCCTCTGGCTTCATCGCCAGCAACCTCGAGCGGAATTTCGACAGTTCGTCGTACGCGCGCAATTTCCTCAAGAACCAGCTCGCTTCGACAAAGTCCTCGCTCGAGGATTCGGAGCGGCAGCTCAACGATTACGCGATTCAGTCGGGCATCTTCCGCACCCCGGGCAAGACCGTCAACGGTGTAACCTCCGAAGGTTCGAGCCTGGCCGCGACCAATCTCGAATCGCTCAATGCCGCCCGCAACGAAGCCCGAATTCGGCGGATCACAGCCGAACAGGCCTATCTCAACGGGACCAATCAGCAGAACAGCACCGCCAACGAAGCGGTCACCGCGCTGCGCCAACAGCGCGCCGCGCTACAGGTCCAGTACGACGAGAAATCGAAACTCTTCAAAGACGATTATCCCGAAATGCGCGAGTTGCAGGCGAAGATTGCCGCGCTCGGCACGGCGATCCGCGGCGAATTCACCAACAGTACCGGCGGGCGCCGCGCCGATCTGCTTGCCGATTACAAGGCCGCAAAATCCGCCGAGGCCGCTCTCGATGCCCAGGTCGGCACCTACAAGGGCGATGTCCAGAGCGAGCGCAGCCGCTCGATTCAGTACAACATCCTCCAGCGCGAGGTCGACACCAACCGTTCGCTTTATGATGCGCTGCTCCAGCGCTACAAGGAAATCGGCGTCGCCGGGGGCATCGGCCGCAGCGAGATTTCGCTCGTCGATACCGCGCAGCCGCCGCAGTCGCCGTTCCGTCCGAACACTCCGCTCAATGCCATCCTCGGGCTGTTCGTTGGGCTTGCCCTGGGGGTCGCTGCCGCGGCGCTGGCGCACCTCCTGTTCGACAACCTGGTGACCCCGGCCGATGTGCGCAACAAGCTCGGGCTGCCGGTGCTTGGGGTCATCCCCGCCGAGAACGACGACCGTCCGTTGTTCGAAGCGCTTGCCGATCAGAAGTCCGATATCTCCGAGGCGTATTATTCGGTGCGCACGACCCTGCGCTTCGTCGATCTAGAGGGCGAGCCGCGCTCGCTGCTCGTCACCTCGACCCGCCCGGGCGAAGGCAAGTCGACCTCGGCCTATGCCATCGCCAGCATCTTCGCGCGGACCGGCTCGAAGGTCCTGCTGATCGACGCTGATCTGCGCAAGCCGACGTTTGTCTCGTCGCAAAGCGAAGGCCGCGGGCTGGCCTGGCTGCTCGGCAACGACGAGCCGCTGCAGAACTATGTCGAGGCGACCCAGACGCCCAACCTCAGCCTGCTTCCGGTCGGGCGCTTCACCGGCTCTGCCGCCGAACTGCTCGGCTCCACCCGGCTGCCGCATATCGCCCAGGATGCGATGAAGCAGTTCGAACTGTCGTGTTCGACGGGCCGCCGGTGCTCGGTCTTGCCGATGCCCCGCTGCTCGGCGCGATCGCCGAAAAGACCATAATCGTCGTCGAAAGCCGCGAAGCGCGGACCGGCGCGGTCGCCGAAATGATCCGCCGCCTGCAGGCTTCGGGCACGACCATTGCCGGGGTCATCCTGACAAAGGTCCGCGGCGACAACGCCGGTTACGGCTATAACTACTACTCGTACAATTACGGCACCGACGGCGTCGGCGGGCGGGTCACCTCGGATCCCTCGCGCGCGATGAACGTCAGCGTCGGAGGCAAGCCTTCCCAATGACCGGGACGACAGGGCCGGGATCGTTGCGATCGGCCGATCTGGCCGGCGCCACTCCCATGCGCGCTGCGCCGGTCTGGCAGCGCTGGGTCCTGGGCGGCGTGGTCGCACTGGCGGGCGCGTTCCTTGCGGTTACCGCGGGCGTCGCCAACATTGCCCACACTCTCGGCGCAGCGCCGGCGCTACCGTTCTCGCGCATCGTCGGCCCGGCGAGGATTGCCGATCTGACTTATCGCGTGATCGCCGCGCGCGGGGTCGTGGGCCCGGCGCTGGCGGCCCGCGCGCGCGCCTCGGGCGGCGACGATCCGGTGACCGACGAACCGTTTCTGTTCGCCGCTGCCGCGTATTTTCCGAGCGACCGTTCGCTCGGCGCGCCCGCTGCGGGTCCGTTGCTCGCCGAAGCCCTGCGCCGCAACCCGCGCTCGCGGCTGGCGCTGTCGCTGGCGATGCGCCGCGCGGTCGGCTCGGGCAACCTCGGCGCGGCGATGGACCAGCTCGCGGTGCTCAACCGCCTCAGCCAGAGCATCGGGGCGCCGATGCTCGAAAGCGTCGGACGCTCGGTGGCAACCGGGCCGTTGGTCGACGACGCCGCGCGCGCGTTGGGCGACCACCCCGAATTGGTGCCGGCTTTCGTCCGCGGGTTCGTTGCCGGGCCCAAGGATGTCGCGCTGATCGAACGCATGGCGCAGCACCTGCCCAAGGCCGCGCTCACCGATCCGGTCGTCGGCCAGGCGCTGATCTCCCGTCTGATCGAGGGCGGCAAGTACGATGCGGCCATGAACGTGTGGCAGGCGCTGGGTGGCCAGCGCGGCAGCGGGCTCGTCAACGACCCGGCGTTCACCCGCAAGGCGCCGGTAAAGCCGTTCGACTGGGAGCGTTTCGAAAGCGACAGCGGAGTGGCCGAGGCGGCCGATCGCGGCGGGCTCGCGGTCGAATACTACGGACGCCAACCGGGGCCACTGGTCCGCCAACTGGTCCGCCTGGCGCCGGGCAGCTACCACGCCAAGCTCGATATCGAGGGCGTGTCCGGAAACGGCGGGTCGATTGCGCTGCAACTGGTCTGCCCCGCCGGCGATCGTGTGCTCGCCAGCCGCCCGCTCGTGTTGAAACCCGGGCGCCAGACGCTCGACCTGCCCCTGACGATCGCCGCGGGGGATTGCACCGGACAATATCTCTCGCTCGTCGGCCTGCCGCGCGACGCGCGTGACGATCAGGCCGTTGTCGTCCGCCGCCTCGACGTGGTGGCCGGGCGATGAGAGCGCCGCGCTTCCCCGCGGTCGTCCTGGCATACTTGGTGGCGGTCCTGCTGCTCGGCGGCGCCAGCGCGGCCGGACTGGCGGCAAACCTGCTGCTCGAGATCGCGGGCGCGGTGCTGCTCGGCTGGTGCATCGCCGTGCCCGGCCCGGTGCACCACGCGGCCGCGGGCGATCCGACCCGCGGGCTGAAGCTGTTCGTTGGTGCGCTGGCGGCGCTTGCCGTCCTCCAGTTGATCCCGCTGCCCCCGTTCATCTGGAGCCACCTGCCTGGGCGCGGCGGGATCGCGGCGGGCTTTGCGCTGCTTGGTCAACCGCTGCCGTGGCTGCCCATTTCGCTGAGCCCGTGGTCGACGGTGGCTGCGTTCGTGTGGTGGATTCCGGCGTTGGCGCTGCTTGCGGCGATGCTTCGCGGCGATGCTCCGACGCCCTCGGCCGTCGCCCGCGCGGTCGTGATCGTGGCCGTCGTTGCGGTCGCCATTGGCGCGGTCCAGCGCGCCGGGGGCGGGCTCTATTTCTACGAGATCACCAATTACGGGCAGGGCACCGGGTTCTTCGCCAACGCCAATCACCAGGCTGCATTCCTGCTCGCCGCGCTGGCGCTGGCCGGGGCCGAACACGCCCAACAGCGCGTCCGACAGCGGGTTGAACGCCGCAGGGTCAACGATGCGGTGTTCGCCGGGGTCGCGCTGCTGCTGGTCATCGGAGTGCTCTTGAGCAATTCGCTGGCGGGGATCGGCCTGCTAGCGCCTGTGATCGGCGGCATCGCGCTGATGTTCGTTCCGGGCGTGCGGCTGGGCCGCGGCATCGGCCTGGCCGGGCTCGCGGTCGCTGCCGCCGCGCTGATCGGGGCGCTGCTTTACGGCTGGCTCGGCGGCAACGTCGCGCACGATACCGCGGGCTCGGCCGAACGGCTCGACTATCTTGCGCGCGGCCTCCCGATCGTGCGGGACATGGCCCCGTTCGGATCGGGCCTGGGCACGTTCGTCAACGTCTACGATTGGTACGAGACCTCGGCATCGGTCGAAAACGTGTTCGTCAACCACGCTCACGACGATCTGCTGGAATTGCTGATCGAGGCGGGGATCCCCGGGCTGATCGTGCTCGCGGTGTTCTTGCGCTGGTGGTTGGGGCGCGACATTGCGGTGTGGCGCGATCACCGCGACAATCCCTACATGCTCGCCGCCACGCTGTTTACCGGCGCGATGCTGGCGCACAGCCTGGTCGATTATCCACTACGCACTGCCGCGCTCAGCGGGCTGTTCGCGACCGGTTGCGCGCTGATGGTGCGCGCTCACCGGAACGCGCAACGCACCGCGAAAATCAAAACCAGCCAATCGGCAATGGCCCAGATCTAGGCGGCTCACCAACCCCGGGTCGCTAGCTTGGCGAGTGTCGCGCGACCCTGCGCAAGAGCTGGTCCCACTGGCCGCCGATCATATCCGAATCGAGAAATTTGACCGATTCGGGCGCAGCTGCGGCCAGCCGCCCGCGCAGGCTGTCATCTCCCATCAACCGCGCCAGTCCCGCGGCCATGCTTTCGACGCGATCTTCGCCTGCGACCAGCAGGCCGTTGATCCCGCTGCGGATCAGCGTGTTGGTCCCCGGGCAATCGGCAAACCCGATCGCGGGAAGGCCGTGGCTCAACGCCTCGGCCGTGACGAGTCCGAAACTTTCATAGCTGGAACTGAGCGCGAACAGCTGCGCCGCGCTGTATTCTGCATCGATATCGGTGGTGCTTCCCGCCAGCACAATCCGCTCTGCGGCGTTTGCTGCCGTGATCTGACGCTCGAGCTGGGGCCGCAAATCGCCATCGCCAACGATCCGCAAGGTCCACGCCGGAAACGCCTCGAGAGTGCGGGCGAACGCGGCGATCAGGGTCGCGTGATCTTTCTGTTCGTTGAGGCGGCCGACGCTCAACACGCGGCGCGGACCGGGCGCCAAGACATTTGCAAGCGAGCCCGAATGAACCTTCACCGGATTGGCGATCACCGTGCTGCGCCGTGCGATCGCGGGCGGAAAAGTGCCGAGCGCCTGGTCGCTGACTACCGTAATCGCGGCGAGGCGCGGCAGGGCGAGCCGCAATAGCAACCCCTGGAGCGGGACCGTGCGGTAGTGATCTCCGATGATATGCTCACTCGCCACCAGCGGCAGCCCGGTCCCGGCCAGCGCAAAGGCCAGCGGGATATACGAGCTGTGCATGAACCCGACGACGACATCGGGGGCAAGGGCGACAAGCTCACGGCGCAGATGCCGGGCGCGCTGCACGGTCTCGCCAATCCGCGACGGTCGCGAGTTCGTGCCGATCCCCGTGCGAACCCAGTCGATTCTGGGGTCGAGCGGATAGAAGCTGGCCGATCCGGCAGGGTCGGAGGTAAACAGCGTGATGGCGTGGCCGCGTTCGCAGAGCGAGTGGAGCACGTCGGCCAGAACCCGCTCTGCGCCGCCCCCGCTGCCCGCCATTCCCTTGATGACGAACGCCAGTTTCAACGGACGCGGCTGCGTTTGCGGCGGCAATTTCACGCCCCAGAGCGGTCCGGCTGATCAATCCCGAGCAGCGCGAAATGGCGCGCCAGCACCGCATCGGGCTCAAACGAGCGGATTCCTTCGTTCAGGACTTGTGCCGGGATCGGCGTGTCGAGCGCCTGGCCGATGGCGGTCGCCATCGCTGCGGGATCGTGCATCGGCACGAGGAAACCGTACTTCCCGTCCTGGAGCACCTCGCGCGGGCCGGTCGGGCAGTCGGTCGCAACGGGGACGCAGCCGCACATCATCGCCTCGACCAGAACGTTGGGCAGGCCTTCGGAATACGACGAGAGCACGAATACCGGGCTGCGCGCGAAATACTTGAGCGGGTTGGCGATGCGTCCGGGCATCCACGTGAAATCACGCAGGCCCAGGGTTGCGACCAGCGCCTCGAGCTCGCCGCGCATCGGTCCCTCGCCCAGGATCGCGAGCCGCACCGGGCGCCCGCGGTCGTGGAGCGCCTTGATCGCGTGGACCAGATCGGTGAAGCCCTTGCGCAGCGTCAGCGTC
>JANXSP010000100.1 GCA_025356575.1 Novosphingobium sp. | reverse complement strand
CAGGGCGCGCGAGGGCCAGCTTGAACCGCCCGCGCTCGGCCAGCGCCGGGCGGGTCACTTCGGTACGCAGCGCCGCACCCTCGCGCGCATCGGCGGGCAAACGATCGATCAGAGCTTCCTCGCCGCCGCCGAAGCGCACCGTGCCGCGCGCTGCGCCCTGGCTCCGCGCGATAAGTACTGTATCGGCGACGTCGCCCGCGGCGATCCGGCCGTGCAACCGGATCCGCGCCGCGGCGATGCTCCCACGGTCGAGCCGCACCGCGCGATCCTCGCCGATGCCTTCCTCGACCAGCCACTCAGCCAAGCGCGAACCCCGCGGCGCGCAGCAGGGCGCGGGTTTCGAACAGCGGCAGGCCGACGACGCCCGAATGGCTCCCGCCGATCCACGCGATCAATCCTTCGGCGCTGCCCTGGATGGCATAGCCACCGGCCTTGCCGCGCCATTCGCCGCCCGCCACATAGCTCGCGATTTCGGCGTCGGAGAGCGGTTTGAAGCGGACCACGGTTTCGTTGATCCGTTCGCGCAAGCTGCCGTCGGGCGCGCGCAGAACGATTGCCGACAAAACCCGGTGGCGACGTCCGGATAGCAACTTGAGGCAGGTGCGCGCGGTTGCTTCGTCCTCGGCCTTGGGCAGGATCCTCCGGCCCAGCGCGACAACGGTATCGCCGGCTAGGACGTGCGCATTGGCCGGCGCGATGGCGGCGGCCTTTTCACGCGCCATGCGCTGGGCGTAAACGCGGGGCACCTCGGCTTTGGCGGGCGTCTCGTCGATCTCTGCCGCCACGATGCTGGCCGGGATAACGCCCAGGCGGGCGAGCAGGTCGCGCCGGCGCGGGCTGGCCGAGGCGAGAATCAGCGTGGGATGGGGGGAGCCCGGCGTCACGTCGCGCGCCGCGCCGCAGCGCTCAGGCGTAGCCGGCGGGGCCGCCGCGGCCCGGCATGAAGCGGTAGGTGATCCGCCCCTTGGTCAGGTCGTACGGGGTCAGTTCGACCAGCACTTCGTCGCCGACGAGCACGCGGATGCGGTTCTTGCGCATTTTGCCCGCGGTATGGCCGAGAACTTCGTGATCGTTTTCGAGCTTAACCCGGAACATCGCATTGGGCAGGAGTTCGACCACCTGTCCGCGCATTTCGAGGAGTTCTTCTTTGGCCATCTGCGGTCAGTTTCGGTCGGTCTGTGTCGTCATGTCGGCGCGCATAGCGGTCCGGCTGCCAAAAGGAAAGCCCGCCGCCCGCCAAGCTGCGCCGCGCCAGGGAACGCGGTCCTGCTACAAATTGTTACCCGACGAAGGGTTGTGCGCGCGCGGCCGGGACGCCAGCTACGCCGCACTTGCGAAGACAGCAGGTGCGACCATGAGGCCTGCGATGAAATCTGTGCTGTGTGCCTCGGTCGCGATTGCTGCGCTACTTGCTCCGGTTGCGGCGAATGCCGCCGCCGCAGCGGTTACGGCCGCTCCTGCGCCCGAACCCGCGACGCCGACCCCCGATCCGGCGACCGACAGCGACTCCCGGTCGACCGACATCGTCGTCATCGCCCAGCGTATTCGCGGCCAGGTCAATGTGCCGCAGCCGCCCGTGGCCACGCTGAGCGAGGCGGATATCGAGGCGTATGGCGCCTCGTCGCTTGCCGACCTGATTACCGCAATCGCGCCCCAGACCGGGTCCGCGCGTGGGCGGGGCGGCGGGTTTCCGGTGATCCTGGTCAACGGCCAGCGCATCTCCAGCTTCCGCGAGATGCGCAATTATCCCCCCGAGGCGATCCGCAAGATCGAAATCCTGCCCGAGGAAGTCGCGCTGCGCTTTGGCTACGGCGCCGATCAGCGCGTGGTGAACATCATCCTCAAGGACAACTTCATCAGCCGTACGCTCGAGCTCAACTACGGCGTTCCCGGGCGCGGGGGTTATTCGGCCGAGGGGCTCGAGGCGAGCATGCTGCGGATCAACGGCCCCAGCCGCCTCAATCTGACCGCCACGGCCAACCACGCCAGCCTGCTCACCGAGGCCGAGCGCGGAGTGATCCAGTCGGCTGTCGGGGCGCCGCTGGTCGCCGGCGATCCCGCGCTGGCCGGAAATCGCTCGCTGATCCCGGCGACAAACAACCTTTCGCTCAATGCGGTGCTGACTTCGGCACTGGGCAAGGCGCCGGGCGCGGGCACGCTTACGCTCAACGGCACGATCAGCCGCGCTGCCACGCGCTCGCTGGCCGGCCTCGATGCAGTGACACTTACCGATCCGGCCAACCTCAGTACATATCGCACCCTGCCGGGCGCTCTGTCGCGAAGCGGCCGCACCGCGACGGCGCAAGCCGGTATATCGCTTAACAAGCCGATCGGCGCGTGGCAGTTCAGTGCCACGCTCGACGCAACGCATTCGGACGCCGAGAGCGTCAGCGATCGCCGCCGCGATACCTCGGCGCTGGTCGCCGCGGCACGTGCCGGGACGCTCGTCGTTACGGGTCCGTTGCCGGCGCAACTGGGCGCTGGCAGCGACGTCGCGACGACGACCAACAATGCCGCAACCGCGCGCGCGACGCTGATTGGGCGCGCGTTCCGTCTCCCGGCAGGCGATGTCACCAGCACGCTGCGCGCCGGGTTCGCGTACACCGGGATCGATTCCGCGAGCACCCGTAGTCCCGGCGGCGACGCGCATTTGCGCCGCGGCGATATCAGCACCGGCGTCAACCTCGGCATCCCGCTGACGAGCCGCCGCGAAAACGCGCTGGCGGCGATCGGCGATCTTTCGCTCAACCTCAGCGCAGGGATCGATCGGCTCTCGGATTTCGGCACGCTGACCGATTGGACCGCGGGACTGACTTGGTCTCCGGTCGAGAAGCTGACTTTTGGGGCGACCTACATCGTCAACCAGTCGGCGCCGGCGCTCTCCGATCTCGGCAGCCCGCGGATCGTCACGTTCAACGTTCCGGTCTATGATTTCACCCGCGGCCAGACGACGCTGGCGACGGTCACTTCGGGCGGCAATCCGGGGCTTGGGCGCGAGGAGCAGCGCGACATCAAGCTGTCGGCGACGTATGAACTGCCGTTCCTCAAGAACTCCAACTTCATCGCCGAATACTATCGCAACAAGTCGACCAACCCGGTCATCGGCTTCCCGCTGCTGACCCCGGCCATCGAAGCGGCATTTCCCGGCCGGGTGACGCGCGATGCCACCGGGTCGATCGTCGCGGTGGACCAGCGTTCGGTGAACATCGTTTCGCAAAACAGCTCGCGGCTGCGCTTCGGCGTCAACCTGACCGGTTCGCTCGGACCCGCGCCTGCTGGCGGTGGTCGCGGCGGATTTGGCGGCGCAGGCGCCGGCCCAGGTGGCGGCCAAAGCGGCGGTCCAGGCGGCGGTCCGGGGGGGCCTGGCGGAGGCGGCGGGCCTCAGCGCGATGGCGGCGCGGGCCGCGGCGGACCTCCGGGGGGCGGGGGAATGATGGCGATGATGCGTGGCGGCGGGCAGGGCCGCTGGAATATTTCGCTGTACGATACGGTGCGCTTTACCGATCGGGTGCTGCTTGCGCCGGGCGGACGCGTGCTCGACCTGCTCGGCGGGGACGCATTGAGCGGCGGGGGCACCGCGCGCCACACGCTGGAGCTCGATACGGGGGTCTTTTACCATGGGTTCGGTCTGCGCGCGTCGGGCAGCTATACCGCACCCACCCATGTCGACGGCAGCGGCCTTCCCGGCAGCAACGATTTGCGCTTCGGCGGGCTTGCCCTGATCGACCTGCGCCTGTTTGCCGATCTTGGGCAGCGCGCGGGGCTGATCAAGGCCGTGCCGTTCTTCAAGGGCACGCGGCTGTCGCTCAAGGTCGACAACATCCTCGACCAGCGCCAGCGGGTGACCGACAGTGCAGGGCTGGTGCCGCTAAGCTATCAGCCCGATTATCTCGATCCCAAGGGACGGTATTTCGAGATCGAGCTGCGCAAGTCGTTCTAACGGGGGGTTCCCGGCCAAAACCTCCGGCTCAATGAACCGAGGTTTTGGGGAACATCCACTTGTGGATCAACGGCGCGACAAACGGGGTCCATGCGCCTTCCCTCTGGCTCAGCCGATCGGCGATCGCGACCATCACCGAAGGATTGACCCCGAGTCCGACGTGGCTCGCCCAGACCTGGATATTCTCGGTCTGGCCGCTGCCCGCTTCCTGGACCGAGCCGCGCCAGTGCACGATTCCGTCGGTCTTGGTCAGGACCGAAGTCGTCGGCACCGGCGGCGCTTTGCCGAGCCCGATGAACCGACCCTGCTTGAGCGGCTCGGGTTCCTTGCCGTTGAGCATCTCGAACAGGCGGCGCGCGTTGGTGTGATTGCGGTCGTCGGAGATCGGGCTGCCGAGGGTGATTACGCTCCGCACCGCTTCGGGATGCATCTTGGCCAGCTCGCGCGCGAAAACTCCGCCCAGGCTCCATCCGACGATCGAGACCTTGCGGCCCGTACTCTTGTGCAGGCGCTTAAGCTGATTGGCCATCGCCGCGACGCGGCTGCTGTCGATGCGCACGTTGCGTCCAAGTTCCCAGCCATGCACATCATAGCCCAGGTCGGTAAGAAGCTGGCGCATCGGCTTGGTCGAAGAGTTGCTGGCCATGAATCCCGGCAGGACGAGCACCGGATGACCATCACCCATAGGGAGAGTGCGCAGCATCGGTCGCAGCGCGTAGAACGATGCGAGTTCAAGCACCGCGCGGCCTTCCGCGAGCATCATCAGGGTGCTGGGCGGGCGCGCATCGGGGCGCATTTCGGTTGCTGCAGTCATGCTTTGGCTGGCTTTCCGGATTTGCCGCGCGGCGGCGCTGCGCGGGCGGTCTTGGTGATCGATTTGGCGGCCTTGGCGGGTTTAGCCGAGGCAACCTTGGCGTTTGGTGGGTCGGAACGCTTTGCCGCGGGTTTGGGTTCCGCGCTGGCCGGTCGATTGGCCGGATCGTTGGCAGGATCGTTAGCGGCGGCAAGCAGTTCGTCGAAGCTGTCCTGAATGCATTGCGAATAAAACTCGGGATCGGGTAGCAGCTTGCGGTCGGCAGTTATCGTTATCGTCGCTTCATCGACATAACTTTGCACGACATGGCCCAGCCCCATCCCGTCGGTCAGGCACACCAGCCCCATCATGCTTTCGAGCCGCGCGCCCGCCGAATAGATCGGCACCGGCGGGCCCGGCACGTTGGTGACGACGGTGGTGACTGCCGGGGCCAGCCGGTTGGCGAGCCCCATCCGCGTGTAGAGCTGCGCCCCCAGCGCCATGAACAGCGCCGGACTGACCTTGCTCATCTCGGTCATGTTACGCGCACCTATCGCCTCGGTCATCGCCTTGGAATTCTTGGTCCGGTCGTGGCAATAGCGCAGCCGCGCGACAGGATCCTCGATATGCGTGCCCAGCGGCGCGACCATCGCCGCGACCTGATTGCCCATATCGCCCTTCTCACCGCTCGACCGAACCGAGATAGGCGCCATCGCGGTCAAGGTCTTCTCGGGCAGGTCGTTCTTTGCCAGCAGATACTTGCGCATCGCCCCGCCGATGATCGCCAGGAACACGTCGTTGACCTTGGCACCGGGATCGAGCTTGCGGATCGATTTGATCGCAGCCAGCGAAACGCTGCGCCCTTCGATGACCCGCCCGGGCGAGATCGGGTAGTTGAAACGCGAGCGCGGGGCGATCATCTCGCGGCTGACATCGAAATCCTTGGCGACCAGGCCCTTGATCGCGCGCGCGACACCCGGCATCGCCCGCGCAGCGACATCGAGCTGTTTCATCGGGTTGGTGACCGCGTTGAACCAGCTTTTGCCCAGCAGAGTGACCACGTTGGGCAACGCCTCGGGCTCCCAGGTGTCGGGTTCGTTCGGCGGCGCGGTGTGGGGTTCGGCGGTGTGGATTGCCTCCATCAAGTCGATCCCGCTCATCCCGTCGATCGCCGAATGGTGAACCTTGGTCACCATCGCAAAGCTGCCCGGCGTAACTCCGGGAACGTTATCGATTCCCTCGATCACCGTGAATTCCCACGGTGGGCGCGTGAGATCGAGCGGGCGTGCAAAGATCCGCGCGGCCTGGATGCACAACTGGCGCCAGTCCCCCGGCTTGGGCAAGGCGACATGCCGCAGGTGGTATTCGAGATCGAAATCGGGGTCCTCGATCCAGTAGGGATAATCGAGATCGAACGGCACGCGGACGAGTCGCTGGCGCATCGTCTTCGACATCTGCATCCGTGTTGCATAAAACGCGAGGATGTCCTTGAACCGCACGAACCCGCCCGGTGCAGTCTCTGGATTATAGATCAGCAGATTGCCGATGTGCATCGGGGAATTGCGCGTCTCGAGCGCGACGAACGAAGCATCCATGCCCTGGAGTTGGCGCAAGATCGGTCCTCCCTCATCGCCAGATGGCGTCTGCCCGCGGTTTTCGGCGGTGTCGTGCGGCATAGGCGTAACACATCGCGGGTGGCCGTCAACCGTGCCGCAAATGGGTGTGGCTGCGGCATGTTTTTCTCACATCGCAGCGACGTGGCACCGGGCGGCAATGGCCTTCTCGAAATCGTGGCCCGGGCGACCGGCGTATCGCAGCCGGGGTTTCCGCGTGGGCCAGGGGTCGCTATCTGGGCGAGACGGGGCTTTTGGTTTCCTGGGGCCCGTTCACTTCGTCAACTTCCGTGCCGAAAGACCTTTAGCCTGCAATGACCAAGGCCGACCGCCCCGACCATCCAAAGTCGTCCGAACGCTTCCACGAGGAGGCCGCGGCCTACACCGTGCGCGGGTCGGGCACGCCCGATCTCGACGCGGGGATTGCCGCGATCCGCGAGGTCGTGCGTACGCTCAAGCCGCGTCCGGGGGTGTACCGAATGCACGATGCGCGCGGCGATGTGCTTTATGTCGGCAAGGCGCGCGTGCTCAAGAACCGGGTGGCGAATTACACCCAGGTCGGCGCGCTTTCGACCCGGTTACGGCGGATGGTAAGCCAGACGCGCAGCATGACCATCGTGACGACCAATTCGGAAGCCGACGCGCTGCTGCTCGAAGCGCAACTGATCAAGCGCTACCGCCCGCCGTACAACGTGCTGCTGCGCGACGACAAAAGCTTTCCCTTCATCCTCCTGCGCGCCGATCACGCGTTCCCCCGCATCACCAAGCACCGCGGTGCGCGGCGGGCGAAGGGCAATTACTACGGTCCGTTCGCCAGCGCCGGTTCGGTCAACACCACGATCAACGCGCTGCAAAAGCTGTTCCTGCTGCGATCGTGCAACGACGGGTTCTTCAGCCGCCGCGACCGGCCATGCCTGCTGTACCAGATCAAGCGCTGTTCGGCCCCGTGTGTCGGCCGGATCGACGAGGCCGGCTATGCCGAGCTGGTCGCCGAGGCGAAGGACTTCCTTGGGGGCAAGAGCCAGGCGGTCCAGGCGCGCATGAGCAGCCAGATGGACGCGGCCGCCGCCGCGCTCGATTTCGAGGGCGCGGCGATCATGCGCGACCGCTTGCGCGCCGCGACATTCATCCAGGGCAGTCAGGCGATCAACGCCGAAGGGGTCGGAAACGCCGACATCTTCGCGCTCGCCAGTCACGGCGGGCAGATCGGGATCCAGGCGTTCTTCATCCGCGGCGGCCAGAACTGGGGCCACCGCGCCTTCTTTCCTGCGCATACGGAGGGCTTGAGCGAGGAAGACGTTATGGTCAGCTTCCTCGCCCAGTTCTACGAAGAAGTGCCGCCCCCGCGCTGCATCCTGGTCGACCGGGCGCTGCCCGAGGGCGATTTGCTGGCCGAGGCGCTGGCACCGGCTGCGGGCGGCAAGGTCGATATCTCGGTCCCCCAGCGCGGAGATCGCAAGCGGCTGATGACACAGGCCAGTCGCAACGCCGCCGAGGCGCTCGAGCGGCGTCTTGCCGAGAGCAGCACGCAAGCGCGCACGCTTCGCGAGGTCACCGAGTTCCTCGAGCTTGGAGAGATCCCCCAGCGGATCGAGGTTTACGACAACAGCCACATCATGGGCACCAACGCGCTTGGCGCGATGGTCGTCGCGGGGCCCGACGGATTGCTCAAGGGACAGTACCGCAAGTTCAACATTCGCAATCCCGACACCGCGCCGGGCGACGATTTCGCGATGATGCGCGAAGTCATGCAACGCCGCTTCGGCCGCGTGCAGGAGGAAGATCCCGATCGCCAGTCGGGAACTTGGCCCGACCTCGTCCTGATCGACGGCGGCAAAGGCCAGATGAGCGCGGTGCGCGATACCCTGGCCGAGCTCGGCATCCAGGATGTGCCGTTAATCGCCATCGCCAAGGGCCCAGGCCACGGCCGCGAGGGGCGCGAGGTGTTCCACTTTCCCGATGGCCGCGAAAAGACCCTGCCGACCAATTCGCCCGTACTGTTCTACCTTCAGCGGCTGCGCGACGAAGTCCACCGTTTCGCCATCGGCGCGCATCGGGCGAAGCGGAGCCGCGCGATCACCGCATCGCCGCTCGACGAAATCCCCGGCATCGGCCCCGCGCGCAAGCGGGCGCTGCTCCTCCATTTTGGAACCGCGGGCAAAGTCCGCGCAGCCGCGCTCGAGGACCTCCAGCGCGCGCCGGGGGTCAGCGCCGCGGTGGCGCAGGCGGTGTGGGATTTCTATCACCCGGCAGGATAGCCACCGGCTCGTCGCGGCTCGGGCCCATCGCGTCGCCGTTAACCCGCGCTGCTAACCTGGGCTTAACGCCGTTACCGCGACTCCCGTGCGGTTGGCGGTGAAGGAACGCGCGGTGATCGAAGCACAGTTGGAGCATATCGCCCACGATGGCGGAGCACGGCGCGGGAGCCGGCGAACGTTGCGGCTCGAAACCGTTGGTAGTGCGATCGCGGGGGAGACTGTGGCGGTAGTCGTCCATAATATATCGGCGACCGGACTGCTGTTCGAAGGCGGCCCCGAACTCGCGATCGGCGAGCGCATCGAGATCGAATTGCCCGAGGCGGGCGTGACCGAAGCACGGCTGATCTGGACCAGCGGGGCGATCCATGGCTGTCAGTTCGACCAGCCGATCAGCGCAGCAACCCTGAGCGCCGCCCAGTTGCGCAGCGCGGTTGGCGCAGCGTTCGAACCCGCTCCGATTGCTCCGCCAAGCGAACGCTTCGGCGCGCGGCTCCAGCGCTTGCGGCGCGCGCGCGGGATGACACTGGCCGCGCTCGCCGCCACCCTTGGGGTCAGTAAGCCGACGGTTTGGGCCTGGGAGCAGGACCGTGCCCGGCCGCTAGTGGAACGGATCGATGCGCTAGCCGAGGCGCTCGGCGTCTCACCCGAATTGCTGCACCCGCCAGCTGCCGAAATCACGACGATCGCGGATCGCCTCGCCGGCGTCCGCCGCGAAATCGCCGATGTCGCGGGGACAGACCCGGCGCGCGTGCGGATCATGATCGAGCTGTGATCGCTGACGCGGACGAAGGACCGCGAACCCGACCCGCATCAAAATTAACACACACCTATGGAGAACCTGTTAGTATTAACCATGCCGTCGATTCGAATATTAGTAGGTTATACTAGGGGTTAACTTACAGATTTCGCGTCGATGTGCGGTTGTTGGGGTAATCTGCGACCAAACGGCTGTTCTCAGCTCCAAGTTAGCTGACAAGCGGTTTGTGCGACATCGAAGCGGGGGCGGGTTGAACATGGGGGTGCATTTCTTGCCGGGGGGGAGCTGTGCGCTCTACCGCGTGCTTGCCGAAACGACGTCGGACATCATCGTCCGAACCGATTGCGCCGGCACCATCCACGAAAGTTCGGTGGTGCTGAACGAAGCAACGCACGAAACTCTGCTTTGGCAGATCGTCGATCCGCGTTTCTGCGAGCTCGTCGAACAGCTTCACGCAGCGGCGGTGGCAGGCGAGCCGAGCGACGTATGGACCGAGGTGCTGGGACGCCCCGCGGTCCTCGGTTACCGCGGCGCGGAGGCGTGGTTCGAACTGCAGATCCGCAGCAATTGCGATGAACGCGGGACAATCGACGGCGCGCTTGCCGTCCTGCGCTGCATCGAAGCGCGACGTTCCTTCGAAGACCGCCTGTTCGTGGCGACGATGACCGATCCACTGACCGGGCTGACCAATCGCAAGGCGTTCGTGACGATGCTCGGACACCTCGCGCAAAGCGCGGAGGGCGGCTGCCTGGCCGTATTCGATATCGATTACTTCAAGGCTTTGAACACGCGCTACGGACATGCCGGCGGGGATGCCGTGCTCATCCTGTTTGCCGATCTTTTGCGAACCTTGACCGGGCCCGAAGCCATCATTTCGCGGATCGGGGGAGAGAGTTTCGGCGTACTTATGCCCGGCACCTCGCGCGCCGCGGCGACGACCATGTGCAGGGGTATCATCGGGTTCCTTGGCGATGCCGCGGAGACCGCTTCGAGCGGCGATGTGCCGATTACCGCCAGTGGCGGTCTGGCGGAGATTACGGGGCAACTCGATGCGTCGTTGCGCAATGCCGAACTTGCGCTCGCCATCGCCAAGGCAAAAGGGCGCAATCGCCTCGAAGTCTCCGGAGTACGCGAGAGTTTAAGCTTAAGATAATCGCAACGCGCCGGGATTAGATCGGACGGCGGCCCGCAACCGGGCGGGTAGAGGTGATGGACAGACGATGGCGGTTGGCGGTCTGATGAGGGCGTTTTCGGGAGCCTCTTCGCGCGCCGCCGGCTCCAGCGTTACGGCCGATGGGATCGCCGTGATCCGCGCCGGCGATACCGCGCAGCGTTTGGCGTTGCTCGACGATATCGAGGGAACCGGGCTCGACTGGTTCTGGGCGACCAACCCGGACGGCCGCTTGATCTATGCCTCCGAGGGCGCTGCGACGGGGATGGGCCGCAGCCTGGACGATATTCTGGGCAAGCCGTTCGTCGCGCTGTTCGAGGCGGACCGCGACAATGCGGGAGGCAAGGCCGAGCGGCCGCTTCAATTTCAGCTGAGCGCGCGCAGCAAGATCGCGGATCTCGTTGTGCGCTGCATCCCCGCCCCGCTCGATTACGATGCCCAGCCGCGCTGGCTCCAGATCAACGCGCATCCCAAGTTCGATGCCGCGCGCAAGTTCGAGGGATATCGCGGCAATGCCCGCGACGTGACTCTCGAATATCAGCGGCAAGTCGAAGATTCGCTACGCGCCGACTACGATTCGCTGACCGGACTCTCAAACCGGCACCGGATGGTCCGGCGGCTCGAGGGCTACCTCGCTTCGTTCCGCGCCGCCGGGCGCAGCTGCGCGCTGCTGGCGCTCGATCTGGACCGGTTCAAGCAAGTCAACGACACCATGGGCCATCCCGCGGGCGATGAGCTTCTGCGCCAGGTCGCCGCGCGCCTGCGCACCGTCATCGGCGAACGCGGCGAGGTCGGGCGACTGGGCGGGGACGAGTTCCAGATCATCCTTCCCGACCTCGACGACCGCGGTAAACTTGGCGAATTGGCCAACACGATCGTCCAACTGGTGTCGCAGCCCTACCCGATCGAGGGCAAGCGCGCGGTCATCGGGACGTCGGTCGGGATCGCGATTGCGCCTTACGATGGGATCGACAAGGACGAGCTCGTCCGCAGTTCGGATCTTGCGCTTTACGCCGCGAAGAATGGCGGGCGCGGGCAGTTCCGCTTCTATTCCGCCGATCTCAAGGACGAGCAGGAAGAGCGCCGTCTGCTCGTCGACGATCTGCGCGATGCTCTCGCCAACGGCCAGCTGCAGTTGCATTACCAGCCGGTCGTCCGAGCCGCGGATCATATCGTCGTCGGGTTCGAGGCGTTGATGTGCTGGGAACATCCCGAGCGCGGAATGATCAGCCCGGAGGTGTTCATCCCGATCGCCGAAGAGCTCAACCTGATCAACCAGCTGGGCGAATGGGCGCTTCACCGCGCCTGTGAAGACGCGCTTGCCTGGCCGGCCAGCGTTCGCGTTGCGGTCAACGTGTCGGCGGTTCAGTTCGCAACGAACGATTTCCCCGAGATCGTCACCGCGGCGCTCGAAGCCAGCGGACTGACCCCCGACCGGCTCGAGCTCGAGCTTACCGAAAGCGTGTTCGTTGGCGACAGCGACACCATCGACTGCACGTTCGGCTCCCTCAAGCAGCTCGGTGTACGGCTTGCGCTCGACGATTTCGGAACGGGGTATTCCTCGTTGAGCTACCTGCGTTCGGCGCCGTTCGACAAGCTCAAGGTCGATAAGAGCTTCGTCGATTCGTGCACCCAAACCGATCGCAACAGCGCCAAGATCATCGCCGCGATCATCAGCCTGTCCGACGCGCTGGGTATGGAAACGACGGTCGAGGGGGTCGAGGCGTTCGACCAATTCGAACTGGTTTGCGCCAAGGGGGCCAAGTACATCCAGGGCTGGATTTATTCCAAAGCCCTCACTGTCGCAGAAATCGCGGCGCAGATGGGTAATGGCGAATTGCGGATCGAACCCGACGGTCCCGAGCTGTTCCGCCCCGATCGGCGCACGGTGTTCCGCCGGATCGGGATCATCCACGAGGATCATCGCTACGAAGCGGTAATGCGCGATCTGTCGAAATCCGGCGCGCGCGTCGAGGGGCTGCTGGGCGTTCCCGAGGGCACCGGGTTGGTGCTCGACCTCGGCGCGGGGCAGCTCGTGGTCTCGACCGTGATGCGTTCCAACGACGCGATGATCGGGGTGGAGTTCGAGGTACCGCTGGTCAGCGACGGGGCCGGGGGACTATGCACCCGCCACCGTGTTTCGCCTTACGCGCTGGCTGCGGCGGGGATGCCGTTGACCGCGCTCGACCCGGGAAGCCAGTCGATCCCTGCGCCAAAAGTGGTTGGCGGATCAAAGCCCGCGTTCCTTGAAGTTGCCGGAATGCGCGCCTGAACTTCAGGGTTTTACGACTGACTTGGGCTCGATCTTTCGGACCATGCCTTCCTGGGCGACGCTGGCCACCAGGCGCCCGTCCTGGGCGAAGATCGAGCCACGGTTGAACCCGCGTCCGCGCGCCGACCACGGGCTATCGGTGGCGTAGAGCAGCCATTCATCGGCGCGGAAGTCGTCGTGAAACCAGATCGTGTGATCGAGGCTCGCGCTGCGCAATTCGCCGCGGCTCCAGCTTAGCCCGAACGGCAGGACGCAGGTGCCCAGAAGCTGCATGTCGCTGGCGTAAGCGAGGACTGCGCGGTGCACTCGCGGATCGTCGGGCAGGCGGGCGACGCTCCGGAACCAGCTGTGCGCCAGCGGCGGGCTCGGCTGCGGGTTCATCCAGTGCCGCCCTTCGACCGTTCGGATCTCGATCGGACGCGGCTGGAGGAACAGGTGGCGGACGCTTTCGTCGGCCTTGTCGGCATACTGCGCGCGCAGTTCCGCCTCGCTCGGCAAGTCTTCGGGGGGAGCAACCCGCGGCATCACCGCTTCCTGATGCTCAAGCCCTTGCTCGAGCCGGTGGAAGGACGCCGTCAGGCTGAGGATCGGGCGGCCTTGCTGACTGGCGACGACGCGCCGATTGGAGAAACTGCCGCCGTCGAAATCGCGCGTCACCGCAAAGTCGATGCCGAAGTCCTCGCTCCCCCCGCGCAGGAAATACGCGTGGAGCGAATGCGCGAGCCGATCGGCATCGACCGTCTGCTCCGCCGCGGCGAGCGCCTGGGCGATCACTTGTCCGCCGAACACGCGGCCGAACCCGTCGCGCTTTTTCAGACCCTCGAAGTGATCGCCGCCAACCGCGCGCACGGTCAACAATTTGACCAATCCGGCGGTGAGGTGTTCGGGCGAAGGCGGGGCGTTCGGGGCAAGTTCAGTCATTGCGGCTGTCTTTGCGGGTCTGTGCGGGCATCGTCAACGGTCGGGCGTCACCTTGCGCAAGGCCCGCCAGCCGAGCGCCTTGAGCCGGTTGCGCCGGGGCCAGCGGCCGGGAGCCTGCGGACGCAAGCCTGCGCGCCGCAGCACGCCGTTGAAGGCCCGTGCGTCGGCCTCCTCGTAGCTCCAGTCGGAACGCCAGGTGATCGACAGCGAGACCGATGGGGCAGGGCCATTTCGGACGAAATGCGGGGCCATCACCGGCACGAACAGCGCCTGGCCAGGGATCAGAGGAAACTCTCGGCCACCGCTGGTGAAGGTATCGTCCCAGCTCAATTCACGCGCGCCGCCCGTGTGGTAGCCCTCGTGGACGCTGTCGGGGGCAAACCGCGCGTCGCCTGCGGGGAACACGGTCATCGTCTTTGTGCCGCGCAGCTGGAGCAGGATATTGTGCTCGGGATCGAAATGATACGGGGTCACCGCAGCGGGCGAGCTGACGAAGATATAGCCTTGGAGCTTTTGCATCGCGCCGGTGCGCGGCTCGATATCGTGGCGCAGTTCGCCGAGGAGATCGCCGAGGAGCTGGGCATATGCGGGCAGCTGCTCGATGTTCTTGAGCACCGCCCAGCTGCCGCTGGTTGCAATCGTGCGGATGGTCTTGCCGATCGCCAGACCGTTGCCCGCGGGTTTGCCGCTGACGCCGATTGGCAGATCGCCGCGGTTGTACTCGGTCGACGCTGCGGGCAGCGCTTCGCCGAGCGTTGCCAACGCCTCGAGCTCAAGCAACGGGTGACTGCCGAGCGTGTGATCGAGACGCAGCGGCTCTTCAGGATACGCTGCGGCGAAGGCCGAGCGGGTCGCTGCCGGAAACACGCTCATCGCCCGACCCCTTGTGGCGAGCGCGCGAGTTCGAGCGCGGCGAGAGCCCGGAACGCGGCGCGGCGGGCCGGCCCCCCGATGGCGATCGAGTACCGGCCGATCGCCCGGCGCTCGCGCCAGAGGTGGTCGATCATCGGGTGGTCGGCTGCGGCGCAGCTATCGGTCCAGGCAATCTCGGGCCGTGCCAGCATCGTCAAGTTCTCGCGCTGGAGCAGGACTCCGGGCGAATAGCGCGCATAGCGTTCGTCGAACGCAGTCTTGAAGCTGAATGCACCCGGCGCGGCAAGAAAACTGGCGAGCATCGCAATGGGCGCGCCGTCCAGCGTCAGCGTCAGGCGCTCAAGCTGGCCGCGCGTTGCGGAGGCGGCCAGCGCATCAGTGAAAAGTGCGGTGGTCGCGGGCGAGGACGCGAGCGCGGATCCCGCCTGGCCTTTCCAGCCGGAGGCCTCGAGCGTGAGGAACGCCGCGGTCCACTCGCCAATTCCGGCGGCATCGTCGCGGCGCTCCACCGCCAACGCGCCGAGTTCGCTCAGCCGCAGATGTTGCCGGCGCAGTTCCTTACGCTTCTTCGCCGACAGCGCCGCTTCCAGGTATGCGTCGGGGCCAAGCGAGGACCCGAGCATGGCCCGATCCTCGCGATGTACCAGCGCGTGATATCGATCCTGCTCGGTCGACACCGCGATCAGCGCGTCGTGCAGCGCGCCGCTGAGCGGAATGTGCCCGAGATGGAGAAACAGCGCTGCGCCCCGCGCCTCATCGGCATGGGCAAACAACGCGCGCCAGAATGCGTGTTCGGACCCTTTGGCAACGAGCGGAGCGCCGACAAAGCAGTTAGCGTGGACCCAGTTGCGCAAATGCGGGAAAGGCCATCGGTAATACCGCTGCTCGGCGCTGAGCGGGACAAGCCCGGCAAGGCGGCCGTCCTGTTCGAAGCGGAACACGCGGATCTCGCCCTGCGGATCGATGGCGCGGAGCGAGGGCAGGAGATACCAGCTGGCGAAGAATGGGTTGGGTTCGCTGGCGCGCTGCGACAGGGCATCCCAGTCGGCGATTGCCGAGGGCGTATCGAGCGAAGTCCAAGGCACTGCCAGATGGCGCGCGGAGGCAGGCGCGAGTTCGCGCGATACGGCCCGGGCCGAAGCCAGCGCTGCGCTGCTCGCCAAGCGTGAACCCTCGTCAGATGCGGCCGGTGTGCCGCCGGGACATGACTAACAGGCAGTCGCCAAGGAATTGCTAACGTCCAGGCGCGTGGCCCAAACGCGAGCTTCCCCGCGCAGGCGGGGACCTCAGGCGGCGAAGTTTTACCTCGCCTGAGGCCCCCGCCTGCGCGGGGAAGCAATGTTGGATGTTTGGCTAGGGCTTAACCCGCGCCGTGAGCAGCCAGCGCGGCGAGCAGCAGCAGCGCGACGATGTTGGTGATCTTGATCATCGGGTTGACCGCGGGTCCCGCGGTATCCTTGTACGGATCGCCCACGGTGTCGCCGGTCACCGCGGCCTTGTGGGCATCGCTGCCCTTGCCGCCGTGGTTGCCGTCCTCGATGTACTTCTTGGCGTTGTCCCACGCCCCGCCGCCCGAGGTCATCGAGATCGCGACGAACAACCCGCCGACGATCACCCCGAGGAGAAGCGCGCCGAGTGCGGCGAAACCCGCTGCCTGACCGGCCACCGCGGTGATCACGAAGTACACCACGATCGGCGCAAGCACCGGCAGCAGTGACGGAATGATCATCTCGCGGATCGCGGCCTTGGTCACCAGATCGACCGTACGCGCATAGTCTGGCTTGGTTTCGTAGGTCATGATCCCGGGGTTGTTCTTGAACTGGTCGCGAACGTCCTTGACCACTTCGCCCGCCGCCCGGCCGACCGCAGTCATGCCCATCGCGCCGAACAGGTACGGAAGCAGCGCGCCCAGTAGCAGGCCAACGATCACGTACGGGTTCTCGAGGCTGAAATCGACTTTCAGGTTCGGGAAGAACTCGCGCAGATCGGTGGTATAGGCCGCGAACAGCACGAGTGCCGCCAGCGCCGCCGAGCCGATGGCGTAGCCCTTGGTCACGGCTTTGGTGGTGTTGCCCACGGCATCGAGCGCGTCGGTTTTCTCGCGCACGCTGTCGTCCATCCCGGCCATTTCGGCGATGCCGCCGGCGTTGTCGGTGACCGGACCGTAAGCGTCGAGCGCCACCACCATTCCGGCCAGTGCCAGCATCGCGGTCGCCGCGTAGGCAATCCCGAGCAGACCGGCGAGCTTGAACGCGATGATGATGCCGGCAACGATCACCAGCGTCGGCAGCGCAGTCGATTCAAGGCTGATCGCCAGACCCTGGATGACGTTGGTGCCGTGGCCGGTCTCCGATGCCTTGGCGATCGAGCGCACCGGGCGGTAGTTGGTGCCGGTGTAGTACTCGGTGATCCAGATGATCAGCCCGGTGATGACGAGGCCCAGCAGCGAGCAGTAAAACAGCGTCATGCCGGTGTACGGCATGTTACCGATCGGCGCGTTGATATCGCCAAGCGCGTAGCCGATTGCCCACCAGATCGCGGGGACCGAAAGCACTGCGGTAACGAGGAAGCCCTTGTACATCGCCCCCATGATGTTCTTCCCGCTTCCGAGGCGGACGAAATACGTGCCGATGATCGAGGTGACGATGCACACGCCGCCGATCAGCAGTGGGAGCGTCATCATCGCCATCAGTCCGGTGCCGAGGCCCTTGAGCAGCAGCGCGGTCAGCACCATCGTAGCCCCGATGGTCACGACGTAGGTTTCGAACAAATCGGCGGCCATGCCCGCGCAATCACCGACGTTGTCACCGACGTTGTCGGCGATAACCGCGGGATTGCGTGGGTCGTCCTCCGGAATTCCAGCTTCGACCTTGCCGACCAGATCGGCGCCGACATCGGCTGCCTTGGTGAAGATACCGCCGCCCAGACGCGCGAAGATCGAGACCAGGCTCGCACCCAGCGCGAGGCTGGTCAGCGCGGTGATGACGACGCGGTCGTTCGGTGCATATCCGGCAACCGAGGTGAGGTAATAGAAGAAGATCGAGATCGACAGGAGCGCGAGCCCCGCGACGAGCATCCCGGTGATCGCGCCGGCGCGGAAAGCGAGGGTCAAGCCCTGCTGCAATCCGGTCTGCGCGGCAGCGGCGGTGCGGACGTTCGAGCGGACCGAGATGTTCATCCCGATGAACCCGGTGGCGCCGGAAAGGATCGCTCCGAGAAGGAAGCCGGCGGCCGAGATCGGGCTGATTGCCACGCCGACGACGATCGCCGCGACCACACCCACGATGGCGATCGTGCGATACTGCCTGCCGAGGTAGGCTTGTGCGCCTTCCTGGATCGCGGCGGCGATTTCCTGCATCTTCTCATTGCCCGGCGATGCGCTGAGCACCTGGCGACTGGTGACGAAGCCGTAGATTACGGCGACCAGGCCAAGGACGATCGGTATCATGATCAGGTCCACGAAAATCTCTCCCCCAAAAACAACGCTTTTATAGCCAACGGCCCCGCTTGCGCAGGGCCGAATGTGGCGTCGCTATACCCCCCAAGCCGGTCAGCGCAACCCTTGAGTGGGCGGGCTATCCACCGAAACCGCGCGTTTCAGCCATGCTCGAACCCCAGTCCGGAAGCCTCGTCGAGCGCGCGTCCGTCGAGCACGAGGGGCGACGGGCCCAGCGCAATCGCCTCGCCGATCCGGAACGCGCTGACCGCCGGGGCCGCTGCAGCGGGCAGGGTAAACAGGAGCTGGTAGTCGTCGCCCCACCGCAGAGCTGGGGCCCTTCGCGCCTCGGGTACCGCGATCGGGACGACGGCACTGTCGATCGCGAAGGACACGCCGCTGGCGCGGGCCATGCGCGCCGCGTCGAGCAGGAGCCCGTCGGAAACGTCCATCATTGCCGTTACTTGCGGCGCAAGCGCGCGGCCTTCGCGCAATAGAGCGGCCGGGCGGCGGTAGGCGAGGGTGTCGCCGATGCCCGAGCGCAGCGCTTCGAGCCCCGCCATCGCGCCGCCGAGCGGGCCGGTGAGCCACAGTCCGTCGCCAACGCGCGCGCCGCTGCGCGACGGCACGGGGCGGTGCGTCGCGCGGCCAAGCGCGGTCAGGCCAAGAACTTGCGGCCCGTTTCCGCCCACGGTGTCTCCGCCCAATAGCGGCACATTGTAGTGACCGAGCACTTCGGCCAAACCCGATGCAAACCGGGTATCGCCCGGTCCAAGCTGGTAACCGAGCAATACACCGAGCGGTTCGGCGCCTTTGGCCGCCAGATCGGACAAGTTCGTCGCGACCAGCTTCCACGCCACGTCCGCGGGATCCTGCCCGGCAAGGAAATGCACCCCCTCGACCATCGCGTCGTGAGTCAGGATCAGGGTCTCGCTGCCGACCTCGAGTACCGCCGCATCGTCCTCGAGCCCGCGCGCCGCAGGATGTGTCGCCAGCGCCCGCAACGCGGCGATGAAGGACGGCTCGCGGCTCAGCGCACCGCCTTGGCGACCGCATCGAGCAGGCCGTTGGCGAACTTGGTTTCACGGCTGTCGAAAAAGGCGTGGGCGACGTCGAGGTATTCGCCGATCGCGGCGGCCGTGGGCACGTCGGGGCGGGCGAGCAATTCGTAAGTTCCGGCGCGCAGGATTTGCACCAGCGTGCGATCGATCCGGGCGAGGGTCCAGCCGCTCGCCAGGCGCGCGCTCAGCAGCGAGTCGATCTCGTCCTTGCGCGCCAGCGTACCCCGGACCAGATCGTCGAAGAATTCGGTTTCTGCAGCGTTGTACTGGTCGTCCTCGATTTCGGCGCCGAGGCGGTGGGCGTGAAACTCGTTGAGCAGCAGCGCGAGCGGCGTGCTCTCCATCTCATGCTGGTACAACGCCTGCACCGCGGCAAGTCGCGCGGCCGAGCGGGCCTGGCTTTTGGCTTTCATATTCCCAGCCTCAGCTCGATCGAGCGCGCGTGGGCGGGCAGGCCTTCCGCTTCGGCCAGCGCGACGGCTGCGGGGCCGAGCGCGGCGAGCGCCGCGTCGCTGCATTCGATGAAGCTGGTCCGCTTCATAAAGTCGAGCACCGATAGCCCCGAGGAAAACCGCGCGCGGCGGCCGGTGGGCAAAACGTGGTTGGGACCGGCGACATAATCGCCGATCGCTTCGGGCGTCATCCGCCCCATGAACACGCTGCCGGCGTGGCGGATCTTGTCGAAGAGCGCCTGCGGATCGGTGACCGCAAGCTGGAGGTGTTCAGCGGCGAGCGCGTTGGCGAGCGCAGGGGCTTCATCCAGGTTGGCGACTTCGATGATCACCCCGTGCGTGGCCCAGCTTTCGTTGGCGACGCGCGCTGTCGGGAGCATGCCCAGCTCGACCCCTACGCGGTCGGCTACGCTATCGGCAAAGCGCGCGTCGTCGGTGATCAGGATCGATTGCGCGGCGGGATCGTGCTCGGCCTGACTGAGCAGGTCGGCGGCGGTCCATTCGGGATCGTTATGCGCGTCCGCGATCACCAGGATCTCGCTCGGCCCGGCGACCATGTCGATCCCCACCACGCCGTAAAGCTGGCGCTTGGCCTCGGCCACCCAGGCGTTGCCGGGGCCGGTGATGACGTCCACCGGCGCGATCCGCTTGGTCCCATAGGCAAGCGCGGCGACCGCCTGTGCTCCGCCGATGCGCCAGACTTCATCGACCCCGGCAAGGTGCGCGGCGGCCAGGACGAGCGGGTTGACTACGCCGCCGGGAGTCGGGGTGACGACGACGAGGCGTCCGACCCCGGCGACGCGCGCGGGGATGGCGTTCATCAGCAGCGAGGACGGGTACGCCGCCCGTCCGCCCGGAACGTAGAGCCCCGCGGCATCGACCGCCCGCCACCGCGCGCCGAGACGGACCCCGGCGGTGTCGGTGGTGTCGCTATCCGCCGGCTTCTGAGCCTCGTGGTAAGTCCGGATACGCTGCGCGGCGAGTTCGAGCGCGGCGCGCAGGTCGGGCTGGAGATCGTCGAACGCCTCGCGGCACGCGGCCGGATCGATGCACCATGCGGCATCGCTGTCGAGCGTATGCTTGTCGAACCGCGCAGTCAGCTCGGCAACGGCCTCGTCGCCGCGGCCCTTTACATCGCTCAGGATCAGCGCGACATCGCGGCTGACATCGCCGTCGCTCTCGCGCCGATTGCGGACGAGGCGGCGGAAAGCCTGGTCGAAGCCGGGATCGCTAGTGTTGAGCCGGAGCATCAGGCTGCGACCCGTCCGTCGGGGTGGGCATCGGCGACCAGCGCACGGAACCGCTCGATCAGTTCGCCGACGCGCGGATCGGTCTTGAGCGCGGCGCGGTTGACGATCAGCCGCGCCGAGATGTCGAGGATGCGCCCGGTCTCGACCAGTCCGTTGTCGGCCAGCGTTCGCCCGCTCGAGACCAGGTCGACGATCCGCCCGGCCAGACCGAGCCCCGGTGCCAGTTCCATCGCGCCGTTCAGTTTTACGCATTCGGCCTGGATGCCCTGCGCCTCGAACCACCGCCGGGTGAGGCTGGGATACTTGGTCGCAACGCGGAGGTGGCTGGCGCTGGCATCGGTCGCCGCGCCCGCGGGCTCGGCGACCGACAGGCGGCAGTGTCCGATATCGAGATCGACCGGGGCATAGAGATCAGGATAGGCAAATTCCTCGACCACATCCGAGCCCACGATCCCCGCCTGCGCCGCGCCGTGGGCAACGAAGGTGGCGACATCGAACGCGCGCACGCGGATGATCCGGGCGTCGCTGCCTGCGCAAGCGAACGACAACGCGCGGTTGTCCTTGTCGTGAAAGCCGGGCTCGGGAACCAGTCCCGCGCGGGCCATCAGCGGCAAGGCCTCGTCGAGGATGCGGCCTTTCGGCACGGCAAAGATCAGCGGACCCGGCATGGGGGCGGCGTTTAGGCGGGGAGGGGTGAAAGGGCAACCGTGCGCGGTGGCGACGAGCGCGCGTACGAAAGACAGTGCTTGTCGAAGGACTGCTCATCCTTGCAGATGCGGGCCAACCTCTCCACACAAGTGCGACAAACCGCAGCCCCGGAGCCCCCGCATGGCCGATCAATACCAGTTCATCGACATGACGGCGAGCGGGCCGGGGATCGTCACCGCGGCGTTCAGCAATCAAGTCGCCTATTGCACCGCATCGGACGCGCCGGGCACCGCGCGGATCGTGGGCGCGCTGCGCGATCTGCTGGTGCGGGGAGAGGCGGGTGAACTGCTCGACCGGACGCGGAACTGGTCCGGACCGCCGCTGGCCGATGCGCTGCCGCTGCGGATCGCGGGCGGCATTCACGCGCTGCATCTGGCCGGTAAGGAGCCCGAGCTCGCCGCGATTTATGCCGATCAGCCGGGGATCGACGATGCCGCGATCGTGTTGGATGCGATCCGCCGCCATGAACCCGCGCTGCTCCCGTGGCTCGACGGGCCCCCGCAAACCAACGAGGCCGGGCGCTCCGCCAACTTCATTGCGGCGATGCTATGGCTGGCCGACCAAGGCCTGCCGCCGCGCTTCGAATGCCTCGAAATCGGATCGAGCGCGGGGATCAACCTGATGATCGACCGCTACGCCTACGATCTTGGCGGCGTGCAGGTCGGCCCGGCCGATCCGGCGATGTCGTTCGTGCCCGAATGGAAGGGCGCGCCCCCTCCCATGCGGGCGATCGAGATCGCCGGTTTGAAGGGCTGCGACGTGGCTCCGGTCGATCTGACCGATCCTGAGCAGGCCCTGCGGCTGCGCGCCTATATCTGGCCCGAGCATACCGTGCGGTTTCAGCGGATGGATGCCGCAGTCGCCGCGGCGCAGGCGCGCGCACCCGATCTGGTCAAGATGAACGCGGCCGATTTCATCGAGGCGGAACTCGCCAAGCCGCAGGCTGCGGGGACGACCCGGATCGTCATGCATTCGATCGTCTGGCAATACGTCCCAGCCGATCAGCAGGCGCGGGTCACGGCGGCGATCGAAGCGGCGGGCCAGCGCGCGGCGGCAGACCGGCCGCTGGCGTGGGTCGCGCTCGAGGCGAACCGCGTGGTCCATTACCATGAGTTGCGCGTGCGCTACTGGCCGGGCGGCGGAGCGGAAACGATGCTCGCGAGTGCCCATGCCCACGGCGCGTGGATCGACTGGCAAATCTGATCGATTAGTCCGCCGGCCGCTCGGGCCAACCCAGGCGCTTGCCCAGCCGCGGGGTCCAGAATTCCCAGCCGCCGTGGAACGACACCCATTCCCACAGCGCGATGAACCCCAACAAGCTGGCCGCGACCGCTCCGAAGACCATCGTCGATGGCGGGGCCAGCCATCCCCAAGCGGCCAGCAGCACGAACCCGATCGCCCCAAGCGTGTGCGAGAACGGCACGTTGCCGCGCTTGCTCGAATAGCGTTTGAACAGCGCCGTGCCGATGACGAACGCCAGCGCGCCGCCGCACAGCGTAGCGATCAGCGCGGGCCCGGTGGGGCTGAGCGGCGCGCTGAGCAAGAGCGCGTCGGCCACCGCTACGACCACGATCCCCAGCACGATCGGCATGTGCAGATAGGTATAGGCATTGCGCGCGACGCGGCCGGGATCGTCGTGCTGCTCGATGTGCTTCGCGCCGCGCTCTGCGCCGAGATCGAAGTATATCCACCACATCAGGACAGATCCCGCAAATGCGATCGCCAGCGCGGCGATGCGTGCGCCCGAGGCAGCGCCAGCGGCAAAGGCTCCGCCGGTCACGACGATCCCTTCGCCCAGCGCGATGATGATGAACAGCGAACACCGCTCGGCCATGTGCGCGCCCGAAATATTCCACTGGGAAACGTCTGCGCGCCCGAGCCCGGGCACGAAGAACCCCGCGAGCGGGCCCAGGTATTCGAACCCGAGCGCGCCGAGCCACAGCGCGAGGCGGAGCGTATGATCATCGCTCAGCGCGCCGCACAGCCACGCGCTTCCTGAGGCTGCGAACCACACCGCGATCCGCACCATCGAATGCGAATTGACCGGATCGGTGCGGCGCATGATCACCGCCATGAACAGCGTCCTCCCGATCTGGATGGCGATGTAGCTGGCGGCGAAGATGATCCCGGTTTCGGCAAAGGCGTGCGGCAGCGCGACCGCCATGAACAGGCTGGCGAGCATCACCAGGATCAGCATGATCCGCACCGGAACGCGCTGAGGATCGGCCCAGTTGGTCGCCCAGGTGGTGAACATCCAAGCCCACCACAGAGCCAGGAACAGGATGCCGGCCTCGATCACTCCGCCCAGGGTCAGATGCCCCAGCAAAAAATGCGAAAGCTGCGTGATCGCGAAAACATAGACGAGGTCGAAGAACAGTTCGAGATAGCTCACCGGCGCGGCGCCGCCATGGTGTTCGCGCAGCAGCGATTCGCGGGCCTCCCGCGTGGCGACCGCCAGCGCGGCGCCGATGCCGCCGGGACGGCTATCCGCCATGCGGCGCCGCTAGAAACGCATCCAGCGCGGCGTTGACCGCAGCCGGCGCCTCCCAGGTCACGAAGTGCCCGCTACCCGCCACCCGCACCACCGTGAGGTCGGTGACGTATTCGCCGAGCCCGTCCAGGTTGCTTGGCGGCAGAGCGTGGTCGTCCATTGCCCAGATCACCAGCGCGGGGATCGTCAGCGGCGGTACCGGGAGCGGGCGGTAGTCCGCGGGCAGAACATAAGGTGCCTCGGGCGGGGGCACCGCCATCGGGCTGGCGCGGTACCAGTTAAGCATCCCGCGCGCCGCATCGCGGTCCAGCCAATCGGCAAACAGCTGGTCTTGCTCGTCGTTCAGCGCGGACGCGGGACGCTCGCCGAACGCTTTGATCAGCATCCCGGCAAGGCCGAACCGTTCGACCAGCGCGTCGTTCGCCGGGTCGCGGAAGGCGCGGAAATACTGGCTCGCTGCGCGCTGCACGCGATCGGTGTAGAGCAGCTTGGGGAAGATCGCGGGGTGCGGCGCGTTGGCGATCACCGCGCGGGTGACCCTGCCGTTGGCCTGTCCCCCCAGCGCCACGCCCCAGGCGATAGCGCCGCCCCAGTCGTGGCCCAGGATCGTGAATTCGCCCACGCCCAATGCATCGGCGAGCGCGAAAACATCGCCGATCAGCTTGTCGGGGGTGTAGCTGGCGACGTCCTGCGGCTTGGACGATCCGCGGTACCCGCGCTGATCGGGCGCGATGCAGCGAAACCGGTCCGACAGATGCGCGATCTGGTGGCGCCAGGTGCGGTGCGATTCGGGAAAGCCGTGGAGGAAGATCAACGCCGGCGCATCGCCCCCATTGGTATTGGCAGGCCCCGTATCCACGGTATCGAGTTCGATCCCGTTCGCCAGTTTGACCCGGGTTGGCGCGGGGATCACGTCTTCACGCCGCCCATGCGCGCGACATAACCCGCGCTCATCATCGCGGAGAGCTGGTCGAACAGGGCATCGGGGGTGCGGACGAGTTCACCCATCTGTTTCTCCGCGCCGATGGCCACGATGATCTCGCGCTCGTCCGCGAGCATGGCGGCGAGCATTTCGGCGACCGCGTCGTCGGGCGAGATTCCGTTGTCGATCGCGGTGTCGCTGATTCCGCGGCGCGATCCGTCGGCGTTGAGCGCATTGCGCGAGACGTTGGTGGCGATCGATCCCGGCGCGATGACGTGGACCTTGATGCCCAGATGCGCGTTCTCCGCGCGGACCGCGTCGGCATACCCGATCAGGCCGAACTTCGCGGCGCAATAGGCGCTGCGCAGCGGCACCCCGACTTTGCCTGCGATGCTCGAAATCATCGCCAGCCGCCCCGATCCTTGCGCAACCATCCGCGGCAGGATCGCCTGGGTCAGCGCAATCGGCGCGATGAGATCGACCGCGACGATCCGGTCGTACACCTCGAGCGCGCAATCCACCGCCAGGGCGCGCTGCGATATCCCGGCGTTGTTGATCAGGAGGTCGATGCCGTCCTTCCACGCCCACGCGGTTTCCGCCGCGGAAGCCATCGCGGCGCGGTCGGTCGCCTCGAACGGCAGGACGAGTGCGTCGCCGCATTCGGCCGCGACCGCTTGCAGCGCCGCCTCGTCCCGGCCAGAAAGGATCACCCGCGCGCCCTGCTTCGCCAGCGCCCGCGCAAATGCGGCACCGATCCCCGACGATGCGCCGGTGATCCAAGCGGTCTGTCCTGAAAACGTCATTGTGTTCTCCCTCAATCGTTTCCGTTATTCACCCGGCGCGGTGGCCTTGATCGCCAGCGCGTGGACGCGTTGCCCCGGAATATCGCCGAGCGCGGCATTGACCAGGCGTTGGCGCTGAAGGCGACTGGCGCCTGCGAACGCGGCGCTTTCGATCACGATGGTGAAGTGCGATTCGCCGCTGCCATCGTCGCCGCTGTGGCCGTGGTGGCTGGCGCTGTCGTTGCGGACTTCAAGGCGGGCGGGTGCGAACGCGGCTTCGAGGAGGCGGGTCATTTCTGCGGCGAGGGGTCCGGTCATATCTTCCCTTCTAGCGCCTCGGCTCCCATGTGGAAGCCGTGAAACACGACCGCCTGCATGGACGATTCGAGACTTCGGGCCGCGCCTGCGACGCGCCCGGCTGCGCCGAGGCGGGCGAGTTCCGCGCGCCCGGCAACCGCTCGGGCAGCTTCGACGGGCCGGGTGACTACCGCTGGTTCTGCCTCGATCACGTTCGCGCGTTCAACGCCGGATACGACTGGTTCGAGGGGATGAGCGCCGAGGAAATCCTGTTCGCGCAATCGCCGGTCTATGGCTGGGAGCGCCAGAGCCGCGCTTTCCGTCCCGACGCCGGGGTCCAGGGCGGGGTCGACGAGGCGCCTCGCTGGGGCGAACACGGCGACCCGCTCGATGCCATCGGTGCACGCGCCCGCGCGCGCAAGACGGCGGGGCGCAGCGACGGCCGCGCGATCACTGCCGAGGAACGCCGCGCGCTCGACACGCTCGGCCTGCCGCTAAACAGCGATCGGCGCGCGCTGCGGCGGCGTTATTCGGACCTTGTCCGCCGCTATCACCCCGACCGCAACGGCGGCGACCGCGGCCACGAGCCAAAACTGCAAGCGGCGGTCGAGGCTTACAACTTGCTCAAGGGTTCACGGATTTTCGCGTGAGCACCCCGTCTGCACCACCGACTGCGTGGTTACCAAGTCCCCGCCCGCATCCTCCGCTGACGCTCCGTCTCGCGCGCGCTCGTACTGGGCTGGGGAGCTTCGGCGGGTAGCGAGGGCAGGGCGCCGCCCGGGCGGTAGGTGGCGATGACGGTGCCCTTGGCGGTGACGGTGTGGTCGGTCAGCTCGAGCGTCGTCGTCGGGGTGCCCTCGCCGAACAGACGCTTGCCGCGACCAAGCGTAAGCGGGAAGGTCATCACGGTCAGTTCGTCGATCAATCCGGCGGCAAGCAGCGCCGGATTGATCGTCCCCGAACCCTGGATGATGAGGTCCGGACCTTCGCCCTGCTTGAGCGCGGCAACGTCGGCGATACTGCTCAACCGGTGGCTGTTGGCCCAGTCGAGTGGCTGATCCCCGCGGGTCAGGACGTACTTGCGGGCCGCAGTGAACGCTTCGCCCATCACCGCGGCCTCGCCCTCGACGTAGGGCCAGTACGCCGCGAAGATATCGTAGGTCCGGCGCCCGAGCAGCAAATCGTACGGGCGTCCGAACAGCGCGCCGATTGCCGCATCGATGCCGTCGTCGCCCATCGCGAACAGCCAGCCGCCGTGTTCGAACCCGCCGGTATAATCCTCGGTGGGGCCGCCCGGCGCCTGCATCACCCCGTCGAGCGAAAGAAACATCCCGCCTACAATCCTACGCATCCTTGCCTCCAGCGCGCGCCGTCTCGATCGCGGCGATGTCGATCTTCTTCATCGTCATCATCGCCTCGAACACGCGTTTGCGCGTGGCGAGATCGGGATCGGCCATTCCTTCGGTCAGCGCGCGCGGGGTGATCTGCCAGTTGACGCCCCACTTGTCCTTGCACCACCCGCAGGCGCTTTCTTCCCCGCCATTGTCGACGATCGCGCCGTACAAGCGGTCGGTCTCGGCCTGATCGTCGGTTGCGATCTGGAACGAGAACGCCTGGGTCTGCGGGAACATCGGGCCGCCATTAAGCCCGAGACAGGGAATGCCCGCGACGGTGAAATCGACCGTCAGGACATCGCCCGCCTTGCCCGCTGGATAGTCGCCCGGCGCGCGGTGGACCTGTCCGATAGTGCTGTCCGGGATCGTGGCTGCGTAGAACCGGGCGGCGTCCTCGGCGCTGCCCGCGAACCACAGGCAGATCGTGTTCTTGGCTAGCATCGCATCACCCTCCCTTCGTCTGCGCCTGCGCGATGAGACCGTTGTCGATCGTCTTGGCGGCCGTGTAGCCGTCGCGGGCGCGGAAGCGTTCGGCGTAGGCCTCGAATTCCGGCCGCGCGGGCAACGAGCCGAACATCAGCCCCCAGTCGACCTGGCTGCCGACATAGACGTCGGCCATGGTGAAGCGGTCGCCGCAGACATAGTCCCGGTCCGCAAACAATCCGGCGAGCGTATCGACGGTGCGCTCGTACGAGCCGAACCCGACCATTGCATCGCGGCCCTCGGGAACTTCCCAGCCCATGCTTCGCGCGACGATCGCCTGTTCGACCGGGCCCGCGGCGAAGTACATCCAGCGATAATAGTCTGCGCGTTCGGTCTCTCGCGGGGCGAGTTCAGCCAGCGGGTGCGCCTCGGCGAGGTAGGCGCAGATTGCCGCGGCTTCGGTCACCGTCCGGTCGCCGCCGATCGCGTGGTGGACGATCGCGGGGACTTTGCCCATCGGGTTGACCGCAGTGAATTCGGCCGGCTTGTCCGCCCAGTCGACCAGCACTTGCGCGTATTCGGCGCCCGCTTCGTGCAGCGCCCACCGCGCGATCTGGCCGCGCGACATCGGATTGGTGAAGAACGTGTATTCAGCCATGTCAGTTGCTCCTGGGTCCGACGATACCAAAGCAGGCGCCTTGCGGATCGATCCCGCTGGCGGAATATTCGCCGCCGGGAATCTGGTGCGGGCCGTTGCGGATCGTCCCGCCGCCCGCGTTCACTGCGCCGATCGCGCGGTCGATGTCGTCGACGCCGATGTAGAATTGCCACGCGCTGGCGGTTTGCTGCGGGGCCAAGCCCATGATTGCGCCGATACCCACGCCATCGTGCTGGATGAAGAGGTATTTGCCGGCCGGACCCATGTCCATCTCGCCCTGCTGGGTCCACCCGAAGTGCCGGGTGTAGAAACCGGCCGATGCATCGGGATCGCTGGACAACAGCTCGTTCCAGCGGACGTGCTGCGGCTGGTCCACCGAGAATACATCGGACGCTGCCGCATCAGAGCCTGGCGGCGGCACCGGGTCCATCAGATAGAACGCCGCGCCCTGCGGATCGCGCAGCATCGCAAACCGGCCGACCCCAGGCATATCGTGCGGGGCGATCGTCAACGCGCCGCCTGCCGCAACGATCGCAGCCGCGCGCGCATCGACATCGGGATCGCACAGATAACCGACCCACGACGGCTGAGCACCCCCGGCGATCATCTCCACGCTAAGCCCGAGGATACCCCCGGCATTGCCGCCATCGGTGCGGCGGATCATCCGGTAATCCATCTCGCCCGCAGGTTTGCCCTCGATCGACCATCCGACCACCGCGTCGTAGAATGTCTTGGCGGCATCGGGATCGGGCGTCATCAGTTCGTACCAGATGAAGCTTCCAGCGGGGTTGGTCATCTTACTTCCTCTCGTCGTAAACAGGCGTGAACCCGCCAAAGATCATGCGCTGGCCGTCGAACGGCATGGGAATGGCCATCATTCGTTCGTCCGTTTCCATGCGCGCCATCGCGGCGTCGCGCGTCGCCTTGTCCGGCCATTCGATCCAAGAGAATACGACGGTCTCGTCCGGCTTGGCCTGCACCGCTTTGGCGAAGTCGGTGACTTTGCCTTCCGGGACATTGTCGCCCCAGTTTTCGGCGACGCGGGTCGCGCCGAATTCGAAAAACAAGGCATCGATCGTGCGGGCGTGCTCGATAAATTCGGCTTTTTTGACAGTTGGCACGGCGGCGACAAATCCATCGACATAAGCCATCGTCAGTCTCCTTGGTTGGTGAGCGGCAAAATTCGGCGCAGCACTGGCGAGCGCAGCCACAGCGCGCCCCAGGCAATGACTCCGAGGTACACGCCGAACAGCGTGTGGCTGAACAGCGGCGAGCCGATCCGGGCATGCGTCGCGGCTGCTCCGCCAAGATATCCGGTCAGCAGGATCACGACGATTGCCTCGGACCATTGCATCGCCGCGGCGGTATCGTCGGTGAATTTTGGTTCGTTGACGAAGCCGAGCCCGGCATAAAATGCCTTGGCGGCGGGCAAGTCGGCAACAGGCAAATTGATAAAAATCAATTTGGTCATGGTGTCGGCTCCTTCGAAAACAGGACGAGGACATAATGTTTGAGGTGGGCGATCGTGTCCCGTGCATACGACGGTTCGCCCTTGGCCTTGGCCAGGACGAAAGCGCCCTGAAGCGAGGCCTGGACATGATAAGCGAGGCTGAGCGCGGCGATGCCCGAAGCGATGCCGTAGCGGTCGATCGCCTCCTGGATGTCCAGCGCGAGCCGCTCCGCGTAGGCGGAGAAGCTGGCATTGCTGGCGGCGCGCAGCGGATCGCTGGTCGCAAACGCTTCCTGGACCAACGTCCCCACGAAGCACGAATAGTCTTCTGCCGGACCCTCAAGCATTGCCAGGCGCAGGTCGATGTGGGCGATCACCCGCTCTAGCGGGTCGGCGATGGCGAGGAGCACCGGAGCCTCGAAAATATGGCCGCGCGCCCGCTCGGTCCACTGGGCGGCGGATTCAATCCCGAGCTCTTCCTTCGACGAGAAATGATGGAAGAACGCGCCTTTGGTGACGCCCGCGGCGGCACACAACTGATCGACGCTCGTCGCACTCCATCCCTGACGTCGGACCAGTAGGTGAGCAGCCTCGATCAACGCCGCGCGCGAATCGCCGCGGCGCGGTTTGGGGGGTGAGGGGGGACGGCTCGACATTGCCCTACATTACCAACCGGTCGGTATGTAGCAATCCCCTGCGCGCCAAAGTTCCATCGAACGCAGCGCAATCCATATTGCGGCCCCCGGCGCCCGCGTATAGGCGGACGGGATGAGCGATATTTCGAACATCCAGCCCGACAGCCGCAACCAGACCGTGCTCGAAGCGCCCGACAAGCAGGTCGGCGTGCGCGACCTGTTCGGGATCGACAGCGACATGATGGTCCCAGCGTTCAGCGAGGCGGACGAGCGCGTGCCCGACATGGATGGCAGCTATGTGTTCGATCCCGACACCACCCTCGCGATCCTTGCGGGCTTTGCCCACAACCGCCGGGTTATGGTCCAGGGCTATCACGGCACGGGCAAGTCGACGCACATCGAGCAGGTCGCGGCGCGGCTCAACTGGCCGTGCATCCGCATCAACCTGGATGCGCATATCAGCAGGATCGACCTGATCGGGCGCGATGCGATCGTGCTGCGCGACGGGTTGCAGGTTACCGAGTTTCGCGAGGGTCTGCTGCCGTGGGCGCTCCAGACCCCGACCGCGCTGGTCTTCGACGAATACGACGCGGGCCGTCCGGACGTGATGTTCGTGATCCAGCGCGTGCTCGAGACCGAGGGCAAGCTGACGCTGCTCGACCAGAACCGCGTGATCCGCCCGAACCCGTGGTTCCGCCTGTTCGCCACCGCCAACACCGTCGGGCTGGGGGACACCAGCGGGCTGTATCACGGCACCCAGGCGATCAACCAGGGCCAGATGGACCGCTGGAACATCGTCGTCGGGCTCAATTACCTGCCCGCCGCGGTCGAGGCGCAAATCGTGCTCGCAAAATCGGATGGCTGCGACGCCAAGATGGTTGCCGACATGGTCAAGGTCGCCGATCTGACCCGGCAGGGCTTCGTGGGCGGCGACATCTCGACCGTGATGAGTCCGCGCACGGTGATCACCTGGGCGCAGAACACCGCGATCTTCAAGGACGTCGGCTTCGCCTTCCGCCTGAGCTTCCTCAACAAGTGCGACGAGACCGAGCGGATGCTGGTGGCGGAATATTACCAGCGCGTGTTCGGCAAGGATTTGCCCGAGAGCGTGGTGGGGAAAGTTTGAGTGAGCTGCTCTCTGCCCGGACGGGGAGAGGCTAGAAAAGCTTGCTCCGCCAGGAGCTAGCGCCGCTCGGAGAAGGGGCGGCGCCCTGTCGTGGAGGCCGGAACCCCTTTCCAACTCCCGCTTGCCAGCACGCTGGCAAGCCTGCGTATCCTCTCCCCCGGCGGGGGAGAGGGCACACCAGCTTCCTCGCTTTACCCGTTGGGCACGACCAGATACTTCTCGTTCGTCCGCCGCGCGTTGTATTCGCTCACAGCCGCCTTGCTCAGCATGTCTTCGAGGCTGACCTTGGCCTTGTAATAGCTCGCGAACGTGGTCGTGAGATCCTTGGCGACGCGGGCGCGCATGCGGCCGACGATTTCGGGTCCGGCCTTGCCCATGAACGGCGTCAGCAGCCAGCCCGAGAGGTCCCAGGTCAGCCCGAACGCGCGGTTGAGGATCGTCGGCCCGATGTCCAGCGCGCCGTATATATAGACCTTCTTGGGCTCGCTCGACCCGTAGCGGCTGAACACCGCGCCGCGGCTGGCGGCAGTTTCCATCGCGGCAAGAATCTGGCTCGACACCGTGCCGCCGCCGATCGGATCGAAGCCGATCATCGCCTTGGTTTCGGCGATCGCGTCGATCAGCTTCGCCATGTAGTCGGGCGCGGTCATGTCCAGCACATGCGTCGCGCCGAGATCCTTGAGCAGCTTCACCTGGTCCGCGCTGCGCACGATGTTGACCAGCGGGATGCCATCCTCGAGGCAGATCTTGACCAGCATCTGCCCCAGGTTCGATGCCGCGGCGGCGTGGACGATGCCCTTGAAGCCTTCCAGCTTCATCGTCTCGACGAAGCCCAATGCGGTCATCGGATTGACGAAGCTCGAGGCGCCTTGCTCGGCAGTCGCCTCGATCGGCATGCACATCGCGGCTTCGGCAATCGCGTAAGTGCCGTAGGCCGTCCCCGGAACGCAGGCGACGCGCTTGCCCATCAGCGCTTCGGCGCCTTCGCCCGCGGCGACCACGGTGCCCGCAGCCTCGTTGCCCGCGGGCATTGCCATGCCGTGGCGCGCCTTCATCGCGCGGGTGGCGTTGTCGGGCATCTTGGCCACGACCTTGCCCGGCGAATAGACCGCGTTTTCGGTGTCGGCGGAGGCGAACAGCAAGCCGAGATCGGACGGGTTGATCGGGGTCGCCTCGACCTTGATCAGGACCTGGCCGGGCTTGGGCGCATCCCAGGTCTTGTCGTTGAGCTGCAGCGTCAGCGTGCCGTCCGCATCCAGCTGGGTGGTGAGCTGCTTGCCGGTAAATGTCATCGATCCGTCTCCTTGTTATCGTTGTCTTGCGGGTACGTGGCACCCGTGAAATACAGTCCGTGCGGCGGGGCGTTGAGCCCCAATGTCGTCCGGTCGCGCGCCGCCAGCGCGGCAGCCAGATCGTCTTTGCTCCACCGGCCATGCCCGACCAGCGCCAGGCACCCGACCATCGAGCGGACCTGATGGTGGAGGTAGCTGCGCGCGGCAGTCTCGACCAGTAGTATTTCGCCACCGAATGCGCCGGTCGTTTGGCGCACGTCGAGCTTGTCGAGCGCCTTGACCGGGCTTTTGGACTGGCAGTGGACCGAGCGGAAGGTGGTGAAATCGTGCGTCCCGACAAGGATTTGCGCGGCCTCGTGCATCGCGCCGGCGTCGAGCGCATGCTTCACATGCCACGCGCGCCCGGTTTCGAGCGTCAGCGGCGCGCGGCGCACCGCGATGCGATAAAGGTAGCTGCGCCCGGTGCACGAAAATCGGGCATGCCAGTCTCCCGGCACGATCTTGCAGTCGAGCACCGCAACCGGCGCGGGGCGGAGCAGAGCGTTGAGCGCCTCCATCAGCCGGAACGGGACGATGTTTTTGACGATGTCGATATGTGCGCGCATCGCGCTGGCGTGGACCCCGGCGTCGGTCCGCCCCGCGGCGACCATGTTGGTGCGTTCGCCGGTCACCGCGAACACCGCATTCTCGACCGCTCCCTGGACGCTCGGCCCGTTGAGCTGGCGCTGGAGCCCGAAGAACGGGGTGCCGTCATATTCGAGCGTCAGCGCAAAGCGGGTCATGAATCAGCCAAGCTTTGTGCCCGCCTGGATCGGCCGACCACGCAGCAGCGCCGCGGTGTCCATCACCGGCCGTCCGGCGCGCTGGATCAGCGTCGGGCGGATCGCGCCGAAGCCGCAGGCGATCGTCAGCGCATCGTCGAGCGTGGTCCCCGCCAGCCCCTCGCGCGCGACGACCTCGGCGGCGAGCACGCGGTAGCGATCGAACTCGAGCTCGAAGAATGCACCCGGCGCGGGGGCAAACGCGCGGACCTGGCGTTCCACCGCATCGGCGCTGCGGGCGAAATCGAGCCGGGCCTCGCGCTTGTCGATCTTGGGCGCCATCGTAACCCCCAGTTCGGACTGCGCCGCGGCGCGGCGCGTGGGCAGGTCGGCGAGGACTTCGATCATCAGCCGCGCGCCGATCTCGGCCAGCTCGGCGGTCAGCTCGCCCGCGGTCTTGTCCGCCACCGGGGTCCGCGCCACGGCAAGCATCGGCCCGGTGTCCATCCCGCGCGCCATCTGCATGATCGTCACCCCGGTGGCGCTGTCACCCGCCAGGATCGCGCGCTGGATCGGCGCCGCCCCGCGCCACCGTGGCAGCAGCGAAGCGTGGACGTTGAGGCAGCCGAGCGCGGGCGTCCGCAGGATCGCGCGCGGCAGGATGAGGCCGTAGGCCGCGACCACCGCCACGTCGGCCTCAAGGCCCGCGAAACGCGCCTGCTCAGCCAGATCGCGCAATGTTTCGGGGCAATGGACGCGGATCCCGTGCGTTTCGGCAAAGCGCTGGACGGGCGAAGGCTGGGACTGCTTGCCGCGCCCGGCCGGACGCGCAGGCTGGGTGT
The DNA here is from genome assembly GCA_025356575.1 of Novosphingobium sp. GTDB lineage: Bacteria > Pseudomonadota > Alphaproteobacteria > Sphingomonadales > Sphingomonadaceae > Novosphingobium. The sequence goes on along the minus strand of JANXSP010000100.1, from coordinate 29,352 downwards.
ACGCTGCGACCACGGTGTGCCCCGCCTCGATCAACGCGGCCAGCGTCGGCACCGCGAAATCGGGGGTTCCCATGAAGACGACGCGCATTGACACAGGAGCTTTCTAACCGGGCTTCGAGCCCCTATCTGGCGCATCATGGCATCGCAAGAGATCGAGACGCTGACCGCGGCGCTGGCCCGGCTCCCCGGGCTGGGCCCGCGCTCGGCGCGGCGCGCGGTGTTGTGGCTGCTCAAGCGGCGCGAGACCGCGCTGGCCGAGCTGCTCGAAACGCTGGGCCAGGTCCGCGAACGGCTGGTCGAATGCCACATCTGCGGCAACGTCGACACGCAGGACCCTTGCGCGATTTGCGCCGATCCGCGCCGCGACCAGCGCGGTCTGTGCGTGGTCGAGGAGGTCGCGGACCTCTGGGCGCTCGACCGGGCGCGGCTGTTCACCGGTCGCTACCACGTCCTGGGCGGGCGGCTGTCCGCGCTCGACGGCGTGCGGCCGGAGGATCTCCTGATCGGGCCGCTGATTGCGCGCGTCGCCGCCGGCGGGATCGACGAGGTGGTCCTCGCGATGAATGCCACGCTCGAAGGCCAGACCACCGCGCACTACATCGTCGAGCGATTGGAGGGCCTGCCCGTGCGTATCACCCAGCTCGCGCATGGGCTGCCCGTGGGCGGTGAGCTCGACTATCTCGACGAAGGCACGCTGGCGCAGGCACTTCGCGCGCGGCGTCCCGTAAGCCAATAACGGCGGCTGCTCCGAGCGGGCGGCGAGCGAATTGATTTCCAGGCGGTTGATTGCGCTCCGCTCTCGCATTATCTGCGCGCCATGGCTCTGCGCGAAATCATTGAAGTTCCCGACCCCCGGTTGAAAGTCGTTTCCGAGCCGGTCACCGTGTTCGACGAAGACCTGCGCACCCTCGTCGCCGACATGTTCGAGACGATGTACGCCGCGCCGGGGATCGGCCTTGCTGCGATCCAGGTGGCGGTGCCGCTGCGGGTGCTGGTCATCGATTTGCAGGAACCCGAAACCGAGGACGAGGACGCCGAGCCGGTCAAGGACCCGCGCGTGTTCATCAATCCCGAACTGTTCGATCCCTCCGATGCCCTGAACACCTACAGCGAGGGCTGCCTCTCGGTGCCCGAGATCTACGTCGATATCGATCGGCCCGCGGCGATCGGGGTGCGCTGGCAGGACTTGGCCGGCACCCGCCACGAAGAGCTGATCGACGGAATGCTGGCGACGTGTCTCCAGCACGAGATGGACCACCTCGAAGGCATCGTCCTGCTCGACTACCTGAGCCGGCTGAAACGCACGATGGTCCTCAAGAAGCTGGAAAAGCTCCGCAGCGCGGCTTGATGCGGAGGGTATAGGCGTATAGGTTCGCGCTTCGTTCCGCAGGAGCCGTGCAGGTGAATTCGCCGCAAACCCTCGTATTGCTGTTGATTGCGGCGCTTGTCGGCGCTGCGCTCGGCTGGTTCTTTGGCTCGCGGCCGGTTGCGGAATGGCGGGCGCGCCACGGCGCGCGCGATGCCGAGGCACGCGATCTCGACGAAAAGTTCAAGGCTGCGATCCGCGATCTGGCGGGGGCGAGTGAGCGTGCGAGCCGCGCCGACGGCCTTGCGCTCGAACTCGCCGGGGTGCGTGATGCGCATGGCATCGCCAGCGGCGAGCTGGCTACGCTGCGCGAGAAAACCGCCAATTTCGACGAGCAACGCCGCCTTCTGCTCGAAGCGCAGGAAGCCTTGCGCAAGGAGTTCGAGAACGCCGGGGCCAAAGTGCTTGCCGGGGCGCAGGAGGCGTTCCTCGCTCGGGCCCAGGCACGGTTCGAACAATCCGAAGCGCAAAACGCCGAGCGGCTCAAGACGCTGCTCGCCCCGGTGGGCGACCGGCTCAAGAGTTACGAGGAACAGGTGGCCTCGCTCGAGGCCAAACGTGTCGATTCGTTCGGACAGTTGACCGGACTGATCGAGGGGATGCGCGCCGGGCAGGAAGCGATCCGGGCGGAGGCGCAACGCCTTGGCAATTCGCTGACCAATGCGCCCAAGGCGCGGGGCCGGTGGGGCGAGCGCGCGCTGCAGAACGTGCTCGAACAGTGCGGCCTGTCCGAACACACCGATTTCCATCTCGAACATTCGGTGGGCACCGACGAAGGCCGGCTGCGGCCCGATGCGATCGTGCGGGTGCCGGGGCAGAAGAAGCTGGTGATCGACGCCAAGGTGTCGCTCAACGCCTACCAGGCGGCGTTCGAGGAGACCGATCCTGTGCGGCGCAAGTTTCATCTGGATCAACACGCACGCTCGATGCGGGGCCATGTCCAGACGCTCGGTGCCAAGAGTTATCAAAGCCAGTTCGACGAGGCACCCGACTACGTCGTGATGTTCGTACCCGGCGAGCACTTCGTTGCAGCAGCGCTCGAACACGATCCGGAACTGTGGGATTTTGCGTTCCGCAACAAGGTGCTGCTCGCGACACCGACCAACCTCGTTGCGATCGCGCGGACGGTCGCGATGGTCTGGACGCAAGACAAGCTCGCGACCGAGGCCGCCGAAATCGGACGCCTCGGTGCCGACATATACGACCGCATGACGACGGCGGGCGAACACCTCAAGGGCGTGGGCGCGGGGCTTGAGCGGGCGGTGCGCAAATACAACGATTTTGTCGGAAGTTTCGAACGCAACGTGTTGTCATCGGGACGTAAACTTCGCGACAAGGGGGTTGCAATCGGCAAGCGCGAGATCGAGGACATCCCGATCGTGGAAGCCGTCCCGCGCTACACCGCGCTCGAAGCGCCCGACCCGGCGAACGACGAAGTCGAGGTGGCCGAATGAATCTGCGCTCAGTTCTGCCAGCGGCTTGTGCGCTGCTTGCCGGGTGCGGGTCGGCAATTGCGCCCCCGCCTGCGCCGGGGCCCACGTCTGTCGTAGCGGTCCCCACCGCCACAGGCCCGCTCGCCCCGCGCGACGAATGTGCGCTCCGCCCGGGCTTTCCAGCGTTCGGCGCGGCGTTGCAGGCGGCGGTTTCCAAGAAGGATGCCGCGGCACTGGCGGCGCTCGCCGATCCCGGCGTTCGGCTCGATTTTGGCGGTAGCGGCGGCAGGGATGCCTTGGTGCAAAAGCTTGGCGACCCTGTCGTGGGTCCGAACCTGTGGCGCGAACTGGCGCGGATTACCGCGTGGGGTTGCGCCAGTCCCGATCCTGCGACCGCGACGTTTCCGTGGTTCTTTGCGCATTTGCCCGATCTCGACGATCCCTATTCCGAACGCATCGTGATCGGCGAGGGCGCGGCGCTGCGCCGCGGGCCGCTCGAAACGACGCCGCTGGTCCGCAAGCTTGACTGGGAACTCGTCACGCTGGTTCCCGGCGAGGCGCTCAGCGACAATCCCCACGCCGAAGTCGTCGCGCGGGCCGATAAGGCCTACGGTTATGTCCGCCGCGGGGTCCTGCGTCCGCTGAACGGGCTGCGCCTGCTCGCCCAGAAAACTGCGCAGGGCTGGAAGATCATGGGGCTGGTCACCGGGGACTGAGCCGATCAGCCCAACGCGGCCAACGCTTCGTAGGCGAGGACCGCGGCTGCGACCGCGGCGTTGAGGCTGTCCGCGCGGCCCAACATCGGCATTGTCACGCGCAGGTCGCACTCTGCCTCGTACGCCGCGGGCAGGCCGCGCGATTCGTTGCCCACGAGGAGGAAGCATGGTGCCGCGTACGGCGCCGCACGATACGGCACGGCATCGCGAAGCGAGGCGGCGACGAGCTGCCCCGCGCCCCCGCGCAGCCATGGCAGGAAGTCCTCCCACCGCGCCTGGGCGATGCGCTGGGTGAAGATCGCGCCCATGCTCGCGCGCACGGCCTCGGCCGAGAACGGATCGGCGCAGTCGTCGATGAGGATCAGCCCGCCCGCGCCGACCGCATCGCCGGTGCGCAGCATCGTCCCCAGGTTGCCGGGATCGCGCAGTGCCTGGGCGACCAGCCAGATCGGCGCGACGCTGCGTTCGATCGCGCTCAGAGCGGTGTCGAACTCCGCGAATACGCCCGCCACCGCCTGGGGATTATCCTTGCCGGTCACTTTGGCGAGGATCGCGGCGTACATCTCGACCACCTCGCCCCCGGCGTCGAGCACCGCGGTTTCGAGCTCGGCGATCAGTGGATGCGGATCGCGCCCGGTGGCCATCAGCAGCATCTCGGGCAGCCGGCCGCTGGCGCGCGCGTCGGTCAGCAGGCGCAGCCCTTCGGCAAGAAACTTGCGCTCGGCGCGGCGGTGCTTTTTATCGCGCAGCGAGCGGACGAATTTGACCGTGGGATTGGAAAAACCGGTGATGGTGCGCCGGCGCGTCGGATCGGGCTCGCTCACCGCGTCAGTCCTCGCCGAACCCATCCTTGACCAGCCCGACCAGTTCGAGCAGCGCCGCTTCGGCCTGCGCCCCGCTGCAATGAATTTCGATGCAGTCGCCGCGCGCCGCGCCGAGCATCATCAGCCCGAGGATCGATCCGCCCGCGGCATCGTGGCCATCCTTGGCAACGCGCACCGCCACGCCATCGGGAAGCTTGGCCACGGCATTGACGAACTTGGCGCTGGCGCGCGCGTGCAACCCGCGCTGGTTGGTGATCTCGACCGTTTCGGAGCAGTCCGCCATTGTTCCCCCAACGCCCCCGCTTATGCGGAGCACGCATCCTGTCCGAGCAATTCGGAGGCAATCGTGATGTAATTTCGCCCGGCGTCGCGTGCGGCGGCCGTCGCGGTGCGCACGTCCATGCATTTGCGTGCGCCGGCGAGGCGGATCAGCATCGGCAGGTTTATCCCCGCGATGACTTCGACCTTGCCCGGCTTCATCAAGGATATCGCCAGGTTCGACGGAGTGCCGCCGAACAGATCGGTCAGCACGAGGACCCCGTCGCCGCTATCGACCTTGCGGATCGAATCGGCAATTTCGCGGCGGCGACGCTCCATGTCGTCTTCAGGACCGATGCACACGCTCGCCACGGCATCCTGCCGGCCGACGACATGCTCCATCGCGTGAATGAATTCCTCGGCGAGTTTGCCGTGGGTTACCAGGATCAAGCCGATCATGCGGGAATGGCGCTCCGAAGGTCTGCCTGCGCCGAAGTGACGGCCGGACCGCTCATGCCGGGGTGCCTTCGATCAGATCGGCGGCACGCGACCCCAGGTTGCGGTGCAGCAATGTGGGCGCAAAACCCGCTCCGCGCAAGGCCGCCGCGATTTGCTCGGCCACAAACACCGAACGGTGCCGCCCACCGGTGCACCCGAAGGCGATATTCACATAGGCCTTGCCCTGCGCCTGATAGCGCGGAAGCAGCAGCAGGATGAGATCGCGGATGCGGGCAAACGCTTCCTCGAAGGCGGGATCGGCGCGGATATGCACGGCTACGGCATCGTCCTGCCCGGTCAGCGGGCGCAGGACCGGGTCCCAGTGCGGGTTGTCGAGAAAGCGCATGTCGAACACCAGATCGGCCACCGGCGGCATGCCCCGGGCAAAGCCGAAGCTGGTCACCGTCAGCGTCGTCGCCCTTTCGCCCGCCGGCATGAACTGTTCGCGGATCGCCTGCTGGAGCTGGTTGGTGGTGTAGGCGGTGGTCGAAATGACGCTATCGGCCCAGCGCCGCAACGGCTCGAGCAGTTCCCGCTCGGCCGCGATGCCCGAGGCTGCGGGGCGATCCTGCGCCAGCGGGTGGGGGCGGCGGGTCTCGTTGTACCGCCGCTCGAGCTCCTGCCCGCCGCAATCGAGAAACAGCGTGGTCACGACAAGGTCGTCGCGCTCGGCGAGCTTCTTGACCCGGTCGATCACCTTGTTGGGATCGAACCCGCGGGTGCGCGAATCGAAGCCAATCGCCAGCGGCACCGGGTGATCGGCCGGGGCCGAGCTTGTCGGCGTTTCGAGCAGCCGGGTGAGCAGGCGGACCGGGAAATTGTCGATGGTTTCCCAGCCCAGGTCCTCGAGCGCGCGTAGCGCAGTCGTCTTGCCCGCGCCAAGCAGACCGGTAACGAGCAGCACGCGCTGGCGGCGATCGGCGGTGGAAGGCGGGGCCATGGACCTGCGCTTTGCGCCGATGCACGGCGAAAGTGAAGGGGCCTCGGCGCGGTGTGAAGCGAGAACCTGGCGTGAGGCTGAAACGGCACACGGGAATGCGCTGTCACCTCAGAAGGGCGCTCCATGAACCCGCAGCGCCGCCTCTGCGCGCAGCGCAAGCGCCGCGGCGTGGGGCCACAGGCGGATGAGCGGTAGCGTCGTGCCTTCGCGCCGGGTCTGCTCGGGTGCCTCGATAAATCGCGGTGCGGCTTCATCGAGCGCGATCACCAGCGCGATCCGCGCCGGGCTGCATGGGTAGCGCAACAGCCCGACGTTGCGGACTTCCAGCATCGCGGCGGTGGCGGGATGCGGTCGCGCCCACAGCGCATCGCCGCGCTGGTCGAGCAAAACCCCGTCATCTCCGATCAGCACCGCGCCGCGGTCGATCAGCATGAGTGCCAGGCTCGACTTGCCGCTGCCGGGCGCGCCTTCGATGAGGACGCCCCGGCCCGCGATGGCGACGCCGGTTGCCTGGTGGGGCGCGGCGGACATCATCGGGAGGGGAGCGAGGCAATCAGCCGCGCGCCTGCCTCCCCGTCGTCTCGCGCCGCGGCGACAAGCGTCCCGTCATGCGCCGCGACGATTGTCCGCGCGATCGCTAGCCCCAGCCCGCTGTGGCTGCCGAAGCTCTCACCCGCCGGGCGCAGCGAATGGAACCGTTCGAATACCTTCTCGCGCTGGTCGGCGGCGATCCCGGGACCGGCATCGCTGACCGAAAGTTCGACGCGGTCGTCGCGCCGCGCGATCGCCACCGCGATGAGCCCAGCCGGCGGTGAGAACGAAACCGCGTTGTCGAGGAGGTTTTCGACCACCCGTTCCAGGCGCGAAGGATCGCCCGAAACGATGGCGCGGCCAGGATCGGGCGCGGTCAGTTCGATCCGCATCCCGGCGTTACTCGCGCGTTGCTCGCGCGCGGTTATCATCGCCGCGGTCATCACCGCCAGGTCGACCGGCACGAAGGTGGTGCGGCTGAGCTCGGCGTCGATCCGGCTGGCGTCGGCAATCTCGGTGACCAGGCGGTCGATCCGCTGCACATCGTGCGCGGCGATCGCCCCAAGCTGTTGACGTACCGCGGGATCCGAAACCTTTTCCAGCGATTCGAGAGCGCTGCGCAGGCTCGCAAGCGGGTTCTTGATTTCGTGGGCGACGTCCGCGGCGAAGCTTTCGACCGCGTCGATCCGCTGGCGCAGTGCTGCGGTCATGTCGGATACCGCGCGGGCGAGCAGCCCGATCTCGTCGCCGCGCTCGGGCAAGCGGGGGACGACCACCGCGCGCTCGCGCCCGAGCCAAACGCGCACGGCAGCACGGACCAGGGTGCGTAGCGGGCGCACGATCGTCCGCGCCAGAAACAGCGAAAGCTGGACCGAAAGCAGCAACGCTGCGGCCAGGACGATCGCCAGCGTCTGGCGTGCATCGCGCACGCTTTGGGTAATGTCGCGGGCGTTGCGCGTGGTCAGTAGCGTCGCGCCGCCGGGCTCGATCGGCGCCGCGGCGGTGATGACCGGGGTGCGGTCGGGCGCATAGCGTTCGAACACCACGGTCCGCGCGGCGGCATGCGCTGCGGCAAGCTCGGGCCACGCGGCAGCGCTCTCGATAGCGGGATCGCGATACGCGGGGATCGGGCGCGCGCCGAGCGCGAAATCCATGATCCGGTCGAGCAACCGCGCCGCGCCCTTGAGCCAGGGTTCGTGCGCCGGATCGACGAACGAAAACGATGGCGGCGCGAGCGCGAAACTATCGGCGACCAGTGCCCCGCGGCGATCGTAAAGCCGCAAACGCAGTTCCTGATCCTTGCCGACCCGCGCCAGCAGCGCTTCGCGCTGGGCTGGATTGGCCCCGATCAGCGCTTCGGCGGCAATCTCGGCCTCGCTGCGCGCCAGGTTGAAGCGCTCGGCCAAAAGCTGTTTGCGGTAACTGTCGAGGTAGAACAGGCTTCCCGCCATCAACGCCAGCGCGATGATGTTCAGCGCCAGAATGCGCGTGGTCAGCGATACCCGGCGCGTCCAGAACAGACGCTCGCCCAGGGCGGTCTGGTCGTCAGTTTTCGGCAAAGGCGTAACCCGCGCCATAAAGCGTGTCGATGGCGCCGAACTCGGGATCGACCGCGCGGAATTTGCGCCGCAACCGCTTGATATGGCTGTCGATCGTCCGATCGTCGACGAAGACATCATCCTGATAAGCGCAATCCATTAACTGATTGCGGGTTTTCACGACCCCGGGCCGCGCGGCCAGCGCCTCGAGGATCAGAAACTCGGTCACGGTCAGCGAGACCGCCTGACCACCCCAGCGGACATGGTGGCGCGCGGGGTCCATTTCCAGCCGCCCGCGCACCATCGGCTCGGGCAGGTCGGAGGCAGCGGTGGCCGTGGCATCGGCGCGAACGACCTCGCTGCGCCGCAGGATCGCGCGGATGCGGGCGACGAGCAGGCGCTGGCTGAACGGCTTGGCGATATAATCGTCGGCGCCCAGCGCCAGCCCCAGTGCTTCGTCGGGCTCCTCGTCTTTCGATGTCAGCAGGATCACCGGCAGGGCCGATTTGGCACGCAGTTTCTGGAGCAGTTCGAGCCCGTCCATCTGCGGCATCTTGATATCGCAAATCGCCAGGTCGGGCGGGTTCTCGAGCAGTGCTTTGAGCGCGGTTGCGCCGTCGGAATAAATCCGCGTGACGAAGCCTTCGGCCTGGAGCGCGATCGCGACCGTGGTGAGGATATTGCGGTCGTCGTCGACCAACGCGATCGTCTGGACTGAGCTGTCGGTCGGTTCATTTGCCATGGGCAAACGGATACTCGCGCCAAGGGCGAAAAATCGCGGGAAGCGCAGGGGTTAACCGCTGGGGTGGAGCGTGGCAACGGGCCATCAACGGCCAGCCCGGTAAGCTGCTGATTTCGGCGCGGTTTGTGTGTCGCTGACTGATTTGACCTGATGGGGTCGCTCGACTATGCGATCGGCAACGATTCAGCGGTACGCAAGCGCGTGCTCTGGACCATGCCGCGCGTCTCGCATCCGGGGCGCCCGCCAGCTCGGAGACCCCAATTGACCGCCGCACCGCTCGCCTATCCGCTCGACCGCCAGGGCATTGCCACCGCCGCCGAAATCCATGCCAATCTCGGGACTGCGGCGCTGGTCGAAGCCGCTGTCCGCAACGGTGAAGGCATCCTGGCCAAGGATGGCCCGCTGGTCGTCGAAACGGGCAAACACACCGGACGCAGCGCCAAGGACAAGTTCATCGTCCGCGATGCCGAGACCGAGAACACCGTGTGGTGGGGCAAGACCAACGCCGCAATGACCCCCGAGCAATTTGCGGCGCTCAAGGCGGATTTCTATGCTGCGCTGGCCCAGAAGCCGACGCTGTATGTCGCCGACCTGTTCGGCGGATCGCAGCCGGAGCATCGCGTGAACGTGCGCGTGATCAACGAACTCGCGTGGCACAACCTGTTCATTCGCACGCTGCTGGTGCGGCCGAGCGCGGACCAGATCGCCAATTTCGAGCCCGAATACACCATCATCGATTTGCCGAGCTTCCGCGCCGATCCCGAGCGCCACGGTACGCGGACCGAAACCGTCATCGCGGTAAACTTTGCGGAGAAGCTCATCCTCATCGGCGGCACCCGGTATGCCGGCGAAATGAAGAAGAGCGTGTTCGGAATCCTCAACTATCTCCTCCCGACCCGCGGGGTCATGCCGATGCATTGCAGTGCCAACATCGGGGCCGACGGCAAGACCGCCGTGTTCTTCGGACTTTCGGGCACGGGCAAGACCACGCTCTCGGCAGATGCCTCGCGCACGCTGATCGGCGACGACGAGCACGGTTGGTCGGATACTGCGGTGTTCAATTTCGAAGGCGGTTGCTACGCCAAGATGATCCGTCTTTCGCCCGAGGCCGAGCCCGAGATTTTCGCGACGACCAAGCGCTTCGGCACGGTGCTGGAAAACGTGGTGATCGATCCCGAAACCCGCGAGCTCGATTTCGACGACAACTCGCTGGCCGAGAATAGCCGCGGTTCGTATCCCATCGATTTCATCCCCAACGCTTCCGAAAAGAACATGGGCCCGGTTCCGGCCAACATCATCATGCTCACCGCCGACGCTTACGGCGTTCTGCCGCCGATCGCGCGGCTGACCCCGGATCAGGCGATGTATCACTTCCTCTCCGGATACACCGCGCGCGTTGCGGGCACCGAGATCGGCGTGACCGAGCCAGAGGCGACCTTCAGCACATGCTTCGGCGCGCCGTTCATGCCCCGTCACCCAAGCGTTTACGGTAACCTCCTCAAGGAGCGCATCGCCAAGGGCGCGGTCACTTGCTGGCTGGTCAATACCGGGTGGACGGGCGGCAAGGCGACGATGCCGGGGATCAACCGCATGCCGATCAAGGCGACCCGGGCGCTGCTCAATGCGGCGCTCGACGGCAGCCTCAACGATGCCGAGTTCCGCAAGGACCCCAACTTCGGATTCGAAGTGCCGGTGGCGGTCGCGGGCGTGGACAGCAAGATTCTCGATCCGCGCGCGGCGTGGGTCGATCCGGCCGAGTACGACAAGACCGCGCAGACGCTCGTGCACCAGTTCATCGAAAACTTCGCGCAGTTTGCCGATCATGTCGACGAAGGCGTGCGCCGGGCCGCTCCGGTCGCGGCGTAGATCGGCGGTCCGGCTCCCACTCGCGACTATGCCTTAAGTTAATCGCAGCGACAGGATGCCGCGCATAAATGCGCGCCGTCCGCGTTCCCGCGGGCGTGGAGGAACTTCATCGTGAGCCTATTCGATTCGATCCTCGGCCAGGTCGGCCAGAACGTGGACATCGCCAATCTCGCTGCCAAAGTCGGGCTCGATCCGGCTATGGCAGAGCAGGCGGTTGCCGCGCTCGGTGCCGCTCACGCGCAACCTGGCGATACCGTTGAAGCCGCCGCAGCTCAAACCGGGATCGACCCTTCGACGCTGTCTTCGATGGTCGAGCACATCGGCGGCGAGGGCGCGCTCGGCCGGTTCAGTCAGATGATGCAGGAACACCCCCAGGCCGCGAGCATGATGGGGATGCTGGATCGCGATGGCGACGGTAGTCCGCTGAACGATATTGCCGGCCTGGCGAGCAGTTTCTTCGGCAAGAAATAGGCACCTGGGCACATCTGCAAAGCCCCGAACAAAACGGGCCGGCACTGTTTCCAGTGCCGGCCCGTGTCGTTAAAATGCTACAGAAACCTTAGTCGAGGAGTTCGGCCGGGACCGAGCCGCCATTGTCGGCAAGCGCCTTCATGACCTGCTTCTGAAGCTGGATATTGTCGTCGGCCGAGCCCGAATAATCGGCATTGCCGAGTTCATGCGCGAGCGACTTGCGGTTCTCATAGCTGGGATCGATCCCCACCAGCTTCATCAAGTCGACGACCGAGGTCTTCCAGTTAAGATCCTTGCCCGCGTTCATCGCATCGAGATTGCTGGCGACATCGACATCGCTAACGGCAACCGAAGGTGCAGCGGCGGGAGCGGCGGCAGCAGTGCCCGCATCGGCTGGCTGCGGCGGCGTGGCGGCCTGCGCCTTGTGACCGAAAATCGCGTCTTTGATCGAACTGAAAATACTCATCGTGAATTCTCCCTAGGCAAGCTGCGGCTATGCGCGCATGTCTTCCAACGCACCAGCGGGTTTTGGTTCCGTAGTCCTCGACCGGGAACGGGGGTGGCGAACCGCTGAAGTCTGTCGCAGGAAGAGGTGATCACCGATGAACATAATGGACATTTTGCAGCAAAACGGTGGGATCGGCGCGATCTCCAGCCAGCTCGGGATAACCCCGGAAGAAGCGCAGGCGGGTGCCGGAGCTTTGCTACCGTCGATCCTTCACGGCTTCGGCCAGAAAGCCGCGGCCGACGAGACCGGCGCCGCGTCAACGGGCGGCGGACTTTCCGATATTCTGGCGCAACTGGGGGGCGGCGGTCTGGCCACCAACGTCACTTCGCCCGAACCGACCCAGGTCGATAACGGCAACACCATTCTTGGCCACATTTTCGGTTCGAAGGACGTCAGCCGCGATGTCGCTTCGCAGGCCTCGCAGTCCAGCGGGGTCAGCCCCGACATCCTCAAGAAGATGCTGCCGATCCTCGCCATGCTGGTGGGCGGTTATCTGTCCTCGCAGGGCGGCGGCGGGGGCATGGGCTCGATCATCGGCTCGGTCCTCGGCGGGCTCGGCGGCAACCAGATGGGCGGCGGTATGGGCGGTATGCTCGGAAGCGTCCTCGGCAGCTTCCTCGGCGGGCGGCGCTGATCGCGCGCGGCGATGGGGCTGGTCCTGTCGCTGCTCATGCTGTGCGGGATCGCGCTGACGTTCGGCGCGATCCTCGCCTGGCGGCGTGCCTATCGCCGTCAAAGCGTGCTCATGGCGCTCGCCGCGACGACCATGTTCGCAAACGTCGCAATCTGGGCGGTGCCCGACCACACTGGCCGATCCCCGCTGATCGACCGGCTGAAATAGCTACTTGATCGGCGAGTCGGGGGACAATCGCATATCCAGATAGTTGTCGACCGAGTGCATCATGTCGTCGAGCTCGTGCTCGAAGAAGTGATTTGCGCGCGGGATTTCGTCGTGATGGATGGTGATGTGGCGCTGGGTCCGCAGCTTGTCGACCAGCTTCTGGACCGCGCCCGGGGTGACGACCGTATCGGCCACACCCTGGACGATGATTCCCGACGCCGGGCACGGCGCAAGGAAGCTGAAATCGTACATATTGGCGGGCGGGGCGACCGAGATGAACCCGCGGATTTCGGGACGGCGCATCAGCAGTTGCATCCCGATCAGGGCGCCGAAGCTGAACCCCGCGATCCACGTCGTCGAAGCTTCGGGGTGGATCGACTGGACCCAATCGAGCGCCGCCGCGGCATCGGACAGTTCGCCGATGCCGTTGTCGAAGCTGCCCTGGCTGCGGCCGACGCCGCGGAAATTGAAGCGCAAGGTCGCAAACCCGCGGTTCACGAACGTCCGGTACATCGCCTGGGTGATGCGGTCGTTCATCGTCCCGCCGCCCTGAGGGTGGGGATGGAGGATCATGGCCACCGGCGCGCGCGGGCGCGGTCCGGGCTGGAAGCGACCTTCGAGACGGCCCTCGGGACCGGGGAAAATGACTGACGGCATCGGCGGGCACCTGGCAATATCGGAGCGGCGCGGCACCTTGGACAAAGTGGCCGCGGCGACAACGCGTGTGATTTGAAGAGGTCCGCTATATAGAAACCCGTCGCCCAAAAGCAACGAGTGCGTTCCGCCCCTGTCATGACCGTGTCCCCGCCGCTCTATCTGGATCATGCCGCCACGACGCCGCTGCGGCCCGCCGCGCGCGCGGCGCTGGAGCGCGGTTTCGTGATGTGGGCTAATCCGTCGAGCCCGCACGTTGCCGGACGCAAGGCGCGCGCCGCGCTCGAAGATGCGCGTGCGCGGATCAAGGGGGCGCTTGGCTGGGACGGCGAGGTGGTCTTCACCGCGGGTGCGAGCGAAGCGATCGAACTGACCCTGACGCGCTGTGTCATGCCGCTTGTGGCGGTATCGGCTACCGAGCACGAAGCCGTGCTGCGCCATGCGGGCGAGGCAGCGCGGCTGACAGTCGATGCCGACGGGCTTGTCGATCCCGCGGCGTGCGCGCTGAGCGGACTGGTCGCGGTGCAGCAGGTCAACAACGAGACCGGCACGATCCAGCCGCTCGCCGCGGTTGCGCGCAGTGTCCATGCCGCGGGCGGGCTGTTACTGGCTGATTGCGCGCAAAGTGCGGGCAAGCTCGTCCTGCCAGAAGCGGATTTCATCGCCATCTCCGCGCACAAGTTCGGCGGGCCGATCGGCGTTGGCGCGCTGCTCGTCCGCGACTTCGGCTTGCTGCGCGCGAGCGGCGGGCAGGAGCGCGGGTATCGCAGCGGGACCGAGAATTTGCCCGGTGCGATGGCCATGGCAGCCGCGCTTGAGGAAGGGTGGGACTGGCTCGAGACCGCGGTAACCTTGCGCGACCGGCTCGATAGCGCGGTGACCGCAGCGGGCGGGGAATCGCTGTGCCGCGACACCGCGCGGGTTCCGTCGATCGCGGCGTACCGTATGCCGGGCCGATCCGCCGCGACGCAACTCATCCGCTTCGACGCGATGGGCATCGCGGTATCCGCGGGCAGCGCGTGTTCGTCGGGATCGCTTAGGACGAGCCACGTGCTCGCCGCGATCGGTTATCCGCATTCCGATGAAGTGGTCCGCGTCTCGATCGGCCGCGAGACCAGCGCCGCGGACATCGACCGTTTTATCGCCGCGTGGCACGAGGTGGCGCGATGATCTACCTCGATTATCAGGCGACAACCCCGCTCGCGCCCGAAGCCCGCGATGCGATGTTGCCGTGGCTGGGGGGCGCGGACGGTGATGGTTACGCCAACCCGCACAGCGCCCACCGCCCCGGCCGTGCCGCGGCGGCAGCCGTCGAAGTCGCGCGCGACCAGGTTGCCGCGCTGATGCCTCCGGGCGGCCGGGTGATCTTCACCTCGGGCGCAACCGAAGCGATCAATCTGGCCATCTTCGGGACGATGCGGCGGAGTGGGAGCACGTTTGCTGCGACGACTATCGAACACGCCGCGGTGCTCGATTGCGCCCAGGCAATTGCCGCCACGAACGTGGTGAGCGCGATACCCGTCGACCGTGAAGGCCTGGTCGATCCCGAATGCGATCTGGCCGGTAGCCTGGCGCTCCTCGCCGTGATGCACGTCAACAACGAGATCGGGACAATCCAGCCCGTCGCGCGACTGGCCGAGCGCGTGCATGCCCGGGGCGCGCTGGTGCTGTGCGATGCGGTCCAGGGGTGGGGCAAGCTGCCGCTGCCGGGGGGCTGCGATATGATCGCGGTGTCGGCGCACAAGCTTTATGGTCCCAAGGGCATCGGCGCGCTGTGGGTCCGCGACGGGATCCCGCTCGATCCGCTGATCCACGGCGGCGGGCAGCAAGGGGGGCTGCGTTCCGGAACCTTGAGCCCAGCGCTCTGCGCGGGCTTCGGCGTAGCCGCGCGGCTTGCCGGGGAATGTGCGGTTGCCGATCGCGCGAACGCTGAGTGGCTCGCCGCAATCGTGCGTGCGGAGCTGGCGGACTGGACGCTCAACGGCAGTGAGACCGCGCGGTGGCCGGGCAATCTCAACTTGCGCCGGGACGGGCTCGATGTCGCGCGGCTGATGTCGGACCTGCTCGGCGTGGCGTTTTCCGCGGGATCGGCCTGCGCCAGCGGATCGGGACGGCCGAGCCACGTACTGCGTGCAATCGGGCTGAGCGCGGCGCAGGCGAACAGTTCGATCCGGCTTGGCTTAGGGCGCTATTCGACCGAAGACAGCGTCCGCCGCGCCGCGCAGGCAATCGCCGCCGCGGCCGCTGCGCAGGAGTAGTACGGGGTGATCGAAGTGTGTTTCATCGCGGCGGACGGCGCGCGCACGACCGCACAGGCTGAGCCGGGCATCTCGTTGCTCGAAGTCGCGCAAGCCGCAGGGCTGCCGCTTGAGGGGACGTGCGAAGGTCAAATGGCGTGTTCGACTTGCCACGTCATCGTCACCGCCGACTGGTACGCGCGATTGACGCCCGCGAGCGAGGACGAGGAAGACATGCTCGACCTCGCCGCGGGGGTCGCGCGCACGAGCAGGCTGTCATGCCAGATCGTGATCGAGCCCGAACTGGACGGACTCGAGGTGCGCATTCCGGGGGAGAGCCGCGATATGCGCAGGCCCTGATATGACGTCCGGTATTATCCCAGCATGTCGATCAACGCCTTTGCAAACGCAGGAATATCATCGGGCTTGCGGCTGGTGATGAGGTTGCCGTCCACCGCCACTTCCTGATCGACCACGTTCCCGCCCGCGTTCGTCAGGTCGGTTCGCACCGAGGGCCAGCCGGTGACGGTTTTGCCCGCGACCAGTCCAGCCTCGATCAGCAGCCACGGTGCGTGGCAGATCGCCGCGATCGGCTTGCCCGCGGCGGCGAAGTCCTTGACCAGTTGTATCGCCGCCGGGTTCATCCGCAGGATATCCGGGTTCATCTGGCCGCCGGGAAGCAAGAGCGCGTCGAAATCCGCCGCCTTGACGTCATCGAGCGAGGCATCGACCGGAACCGGCGTGCCCCAGTCCTTGTCCTTCCAGCCCTTGATCGATCCGGTTTCGGGGCTGGCCACGGTGGTCCGGTTTCCTGCGGCTTCAAGCGCGGCTTTAGGCCCTTCGAGCTCGGACTGTTCAAAGCCGTTGGTGGCAAGGATGAGGACGCTGCTGGGCATGCAAATCTCCGGATCGGTGGCAAGGTTAGGCCTTTGAATGATCGGGGGATGTTAGAGTTCCAGCGCTTTTTTCCGCGCGGGGGCGTGCTAGAGCGCACCTCCGATGCCGCCGACCAAAACCCCAGAGGCCGATCCCGACCCCTTCGACGCGATCGTCGATGCGCCTTTCGACAGTGCGCTGAGCGAACGGTATCTGGTCTATGCTTTATCAACGATTACAGCGCGTTCTTTGCCAGATTTGCGCGATGGCCTGAAGCCGGTCCACCGCCGTTTGCTATGGGCCATGCGTCAGCTCAAGCTCGACCCGAGCCAGGCATTCAAGAAGTCGGCGCGGGTGGTTGGCGATGTGATCGGCAAGTATCACCCGCACGGCGATCAGTCGGTGTACGATGCGATGGTCCGCCTCGCGCAGGATTTCGCGCTGCGGTATCCGCTGGTCGAAGGGCAGGGCAATTTCGGCAACATCGACGGCGATAACGCCGCCGCCTACCGCTACACCGAAGCGCGCCTGACCAAGACCGCGATCCAGCTCATGGCGGGGCTCGAGGACGGGACGGTCACCTACCACCCGACCTACAACGGCGAGGACGAAGAGCCCGAGATCTTTCCCGGACTGTTTCCCAACCTGCTCGCCAACGGATCGAGCGGGATTGCGGTGGGCATGGCGACCTCGATCCCCAGCCACAACGTCGCCGAAGTGATCGACGCCACGTTGCTGCTGATCGACAATCCGCATGTCGAGCATGGCGCGCTGATGGAGGTGTTCAAAGGCCCGGACTTCGCCACGGGCGGGGTGGTGATCGACAGCGCGGCGGGGATCGCCGCCGCCTATGAGACGGGCCGCGGCGCATTCCGCGTGCGTGCGCGGTTCCATGCCGCCGAGGCCAAGGACGTCGCGGACCGCGACGCCGGGGTCGAGCGGCTCGGCAGCGGGATGTGGCAGCTTGTCGTCAGCGAGATCCCGTATCAAGTCCCCAAGGGTAAGCTGATCGAGCAGATCGCCCAGGCGATCGCCGACAAGAAGCTGCCGATCCTCGAGGATATCCGTGACGAGAGCGACGCCGCGATCCGGCTGGTGTTCGTGCCCAAAAGTCGCAACGTCGATCCCGACCTGCTCAAGGATGCGCTCTACCGGCTGACCGATCTCGAATCGCGGTTCAGCCTCAACCTCAACGTGCTCGACGCCGGGCGCACCCCGGGGGTGATGGGGCTGAAGCTGCTGCTCCAGGAATGGGTGATCGCACAGATCGACATCCTCCTGCGCCGCACGCAGCACCGGCTCGACAAGATCGCGGCGCGGCTCGAATTGGTCGACGGCTACATTATCGCCTTCCTCAATCTCGACCGGATCATCGAGATCATTCGCGGCGAGGACGAGCCCAAGCCGTTGATGATCGCCGAATTCGCGCTGACCGACCGCCAGGCCGAAGCGATCCTCAACATGCGGCTGCGCAGCTTGCGCAAGCTGGAAGAAATGGAACTGCGCACCGAGCATGCTGCTTTGCTGGCAGAGCGGGACGAACTCCAGAAGCTGCTCGAAAGCCCGGCGCGCCAGCGCACTCGGCTCAAGCGCGATCTGGCGGCGCTGCGCAAGGACTACGCCGAGGACACGGTGCTCGGGCGCCGCCGCACGACGATCGCCGAGGCCGCGCCGACCGCGGCATTCAGCATGGACGCGATGATCGAAAAGGAGCCGGTGACGGTGATCCTTTCGCAGCGCGGGTGGATCAAGGCGGCGCGCGGGCATCTGGCGCCGGGCGGCGAAATGAAGTTCAAGGAAGGCGACGGTCCCGCGTTCGAACTTCACGCCCAGACGACCGACAAGTTGCTGTTCGCCGCGGCCAACGGGCGGTTCTACACGCTTGGCGCGGACAAGCTGCCCGGCGCGCGCGGGTTCGGCGAGCCGCTGCGCACGATGCTCGACATCGATCCCGAAGCGGCGATCATCCGCGTGCTGGTCTATCGCCCGGGGATGCAATTGCTGCTCGCGTCGGACAGCGGGCGCGGCTTCGTTGCCGAGGCGGGCGAGCTGCTTGCCGAAACGCGCAAGGGCCGCGGGGTGATGTCGGTCAAGCCCGGGGTCAAGTTGAGCGTCATCCGCGAAGTCGCGCCCGAACACGATCATGTCGCGGTGGTCGGCGACAATCGCAAGCTGCTGATTTTCGCGCTGTCGGACATGCCGGTGATGGCCAAGGGGCAGGGGGTCACGCTCCAGCGGTATCGCGACGGCGGGCTTGCCGACGCGGTTACGCTGAGGCTGGAGGACGGCCTGAGCTGGACGATGGGCGGGGAAAGCGGGCGGACGCGGACCGAGAAGGACGTGGTGATGTGGAAAGTTGCGCGCGGCGCCGCCGGGCGCCTCCCGCCCAGCGGTTTCCCGCGCGACAACAAGTTCTAACGCAGGTTACGAGCGCGCGAGCTCGGCTTCGAGCAGCGCGGAGACACGGGCTTCTTCGGGAAAGCCCTCGGCAATCCATTGCGCTTCGATCTTGCGAAGCAGCCGCGAGACGCGTGGTCCCTCGGCGACTCCGGCGGCTACGAGATCGC
Source organism: Novosphingobium sp. (assembly GCA_025356575.1). Lineage (GTDB taxonomy): Bacteria > Pseudomonadota > Alphaproteobacteria > Sphingomonadales > Sphingomonadaceae > Novosphingobium. The sequence goes on along the minus strand of JANXSP010000100.1, from coordinate 10,486 downwards.
CGCCCTTGAGCGGAAAGACCGGGATGTCCCAGTCGGCAATTGCGGATGTGTCGCTGCCCATGAGGAGCAGGCGATCGAGCGCGCCATCGCGCCCCAGCTTGTAGCCGAGCGCGCGCGCAGCGTTGGCGTCCGCGGTGGGCAAGGCATCGCCGCGCGCTGCAGCGGCGGCCAGGCGTTTGCGCTGGGTGTTGGAGAGCCGCAGCCGCGCGGCGACTGCATCGGCCTGCGCCGGATCGGCGGGCAGCAGCGCGGCCAGCCGCCGGATCGGATCGGGCGCAATATGCTGGCCCGCCTCCGCGGCGACAAGGTCGGCGAGCGGCTGGGCCCGGGCCTCGGGAAGGATCACACCCAGAACGCCAAGTTCCGCCATTCGCGCGACGGTTGGCGCGGGGTCCCGCAATGCGAGCAGGTTCTGCAGCTCCCAGCCGACGCGTTCGCGCGAGAGTTCCGCCAACGTCGCGCGCAGTTCATGGCAGGCTTGTTCAGCCTTCTCGTCGGCCGGATCGGAGCCGAACCGCGCCTGAAACCGGAAGTAGCGAAGGATGCGCAGATGATCCTCTCGGATCCGTTCGTGCGCGTCACCGATGAAGCGTATGCGACGCGCCGCAAGATCGCGCAGACCCCCGAAATAATCGAACACTTCGTGCGTTTGCGGGTCCGCGTACAGCGCGTTGATCGTGAAGTCGCGTCGCGCCGCGTCCTCCCGCCAGTCGCTGGCGAAGACGACTTCAGCACGGCGACCGTCGGTGGCGACATCGCGCCGCAACGTCGTGATCTCGACGTTGCCGCTGTCCAGGATCGCAGTCACCGTGCCGTGCGCGATCCCGGTCGGAACCGATCGTATCTTGGCCGCGTCGAGCCGCGCGATCACCTCCACCGGGGCAAGCGGGGTGGCCAGATCGATGTCCTGGACATCGGCGCCGAGCAGGGTGTCGCGCACCGCGCCTCCGACATAGCGTGCCTGGCCCTCGCCGAGCGCGCCAATGAGCCGCGCAAGGTCCTTGCGCGTCGACCATTCGGCCGCGGGCATGAAAGTGGCTGGCTCGCTCACGCCTCCAACGCTCGCCAGTCGAGCCGCCGGGACAGGTTCTCGATAATCGCGGCGGTAACCCCCCAGATACGATGTTCGCCCCACATGATTTCGAGATAGTGCCGTTCCGCGCCGTTCCACATCGTAGATCGGTGCTGGTGATTGGCGGGATCGAACACGAAGTCGACCGGCGCCTCGAACCACGCGGCGACTTCGACCGGGCTGGGGACAAGCGCAAGATCGGCGGGAACGACCGCGAGCACCGGGGTAATCGCATATCCCGTGCCGGTCCGGTAAAGATCGCTCGCGCCGATCACATCGACATCGCGCGCATCGATCCCGAGTTCTTCCCAGGCCTCGCGCAGGGCGGCCTCTACCGGGGTTTCGCCGGGGTCGAGCTTACCCCCGGGAAAGGCGACCTGCCCGGGATGCGCGCGCATGTTGGAAGGGCGGTGGATCATCAGGAAGCCCGGCTGCGTCCGCTCGGTCATCGCCACCAGCACGGCAGCGTCGCGGGTCTCCCCCTGGGCAAAGTCGTGATCGTCGCGCAGCGGGCCGATATCGCGTTCGTGCCCCGCAGTATGCAAGCGTCGCAGGCCTGCCGCCAGATCGCTCATCCGGGCACCAGCGCAAAGCGCACGCCTTGGCTGGTGACGCTCGTCCCGTCGCCGGTCAGCATGACCTCGGCCAACTGGCCCCAGGTACTGCGGTTGAGGCGGGCCTCGGTCCCGTGACGTACCTGAAGGTAGATCGCTGGCGCATCGATCGTGCCGCGCGCAATCAGGCGGTGTTCGGGCCCGGCAATGACGAGATCGTCGGTATTCAGGCGAAAGGCCAGCGCGCCGCCCGTGTCGCGCACATCGACCGCGACGAACGCCGCATCGTCGACCGCGATGCGCAGCTTTTCGTGAGGGGTCATGAGCCAGTGCTGGCCTGCGCCGTCGCGTGTCAGCAGGCTGGCAAAGGCGCGGACCATCGCCGGGCGGGTTATCCGGCCGCCATCGTGAAACCATGTCCCGTCGTCGGCGATCCGCATCAAGCTGTCGCCTTCGTTCGGCGGAGACCAGCTATCGAGCGGCGGCAGCTTGCGCTGTGCCACCAGCGCTGCAATCCGGTCGAGCGAAAGGCCGGCAAGATCTGGAGGCGGCGCGTAAGGCATTCGAGCGGCGATGCCAGATCGGTCTAGCTACGCCAAGGGCCGAGCATCCCTTCGCGGGGGAGCAGTTCGGCCCGCAGCGCCCGGCACAGCAGCCGCGCGGGATCGCACGGGCCGGGCACGGTCCACCCGCCGGTATACTCGGCGCTGAACCCGAAGAACCGGCCGTAATACTCGGGGTCACCGATCATCATCAGCGGGAGGGGCGCTTCCGGGCTCAGCGCGCCGAGGCTGGCGAGCATCAACGCCTGGCCGTAGCCCGCGCCTTGATGCTCCGGCAGCACCGCCACCGGTCCGACCATGATCAGCGGTACGGCGCGCGCACCCGGCGGGGTCAGCGCTACCGGCCAGCACTGGATCGTTCCCGCCAGCCGGTCGTCCGGGCCAATCGCGGCAAAGCTCAGCGCGCCCAGCGCATCGCTGTGTTCGCCGCGGATTTTGTAAGCCGTGCGCTGGCGCCGCTCGGGCTCGAACGCCCGGTCGAGCAAGTCCTCGACGAGCGCGGGATCGACATCGTCGAGCGGCACGAGCGTGGCTGCGGCGGGGTTGGGGAGGGCAGTCATCGCGGCGCGCGGTTAGGCCAAGCGCCCCGCGCTGTCGAGCCTTCAGCGCGGCGAAAGCTTGCGCAGCCGCGCGCCCGCACCGTCTTCCACGACATAGATCGCGCCTCCGCGGGCTTGCGCAATCGCGCGGATACGGTGCCCAAGCGGATAGCGCGCTTCTTCATGCGCGGTTTCGCCGGCGATCGAGACGCGCACCAGTCCCTCGCTGCCGAGCCCGGCGATCAGCGCGTTGCCGCGCCACGCGGGGAACTGGGGGGAAGCGACGAAGATGAAGTTACCCGGCGCGATCACCGGGTTCCAGCTTATCGCAGGCGCGGCGAATTCTGGACGGGTCGAATGACGCGGGATCGGTGTGCCGTCGTAGTTGTCGCCGTTGGAAACGATCGGCCAGCCGTAGTTCTGGCCGCGCTTGACCAGGTTGAGCTCGTCTCCGCCGCGCGGGCCGTGTTCGAGATCCCACAGTCGCCCCGAAGCATCGAACACCAATCCCAGGATGTTGCGATGGCCCAGCGACCACACTTCGTCGCTTGCCCCGCCGCGCCCGGCGAAGGGACCGCCCGCGATGGGTTTGCCATCCAGATCGAGGTGGACGATCTTGCCGAGGTTGACCGACAGGTCCTGCGCCGGGGTGAACTTCTGGCGCTCGCCCGAAGCGATGAACAGCGAGGCGCCATCGGGAGCGACCGCAATCCGGTGCGAGAAATGCCCGCGTCCGGTCACTTTGGGCGCCTGCCGCCAGATCACGGTAAGCCCGTCGAGCGCGCACGTCGCCGGCTGGGAGCAGACCAGCCGAGCCTTGCCGACTACTGCGCCGCGGGTGTCGCTCGCTCCGGCTTCGACCCAACTCAGATAGACCGTTTGCGGGCCGGTGGCAGGCGCGTTTCGCGGCGAGGGCAGGAACACGAAATCGCCGAGGCCGCCCTGGCCGCCGAAATCGACCCGCGGAACCCCGCTGACGGCACCGAGCGTCCCGTCCGCCAACACGATCTTGATGCGCCCCGCGCGCTCGGTCACGAATAGGCGGTCGCTCTGCGGATCGGGCGTGAGCGCCCAGGGCTGATCGAACGTCGCGATATCGGTCAACGTGAAGGGGAGCGCGGACGGTTCGGCGCGTGCGCCGGTGGCGTTGTCCCCCGGGGCAGACGCGCCGCAGCTTGCGAGCACGAGGGCGAGCGGCGATAACGCGGTGAGGGTTTTGAGCAGGGTCATGGCATGGGAATGCAGCAGAGCGGGGCGTGTGCCAACCGGATTACGATCGGGGTCGATGAGGCGGGTCGCGGCCCGCTGGCCGGTCCGGTCGTGGCCGCGGCGGTGATCCTGTGCCGCCCGCGCCCCGCCGGTCTCGACGATTCCAAGAAGCTCTGCGGCAAGACCCGGGCATTGCTCGAGGAACGCATCAAGCGCCGCTGCCGCTGGGCGGTGGGAGTGGTCGAGGTCGAGGATATCGACCGGCTCAACATCTTCGGCGCGACCATGCTGGCGATGACCCGCGCGGTCCATGCGCTGTGCGAGGCGCTTGACGGCGAACCCCACGAGGTTCTGATCGACGGCAACCTTACCCCGCACGGGCGCCGTCCCGAATGGCGCTGGCCGGCACGCGCAATTGTCGGCGGCGACGCGATCGAGCCGTGTATTTCGGCCGCCTCGATCATCGCCAAGGAACATCGCGACCGGATTATGCGCCATTATGCCGCGGCGCACCCTCACTACGGATGGGCGACCAACATGGGCTATGGCACGCCCGAGCATCTCGCCGCGCTGCGCCGCCACGGCGCGACCCCGCTTCACCGCAGAAGCTTCGCGCCGGTTGCGCAGCTCGAGCTGGTCAAGCTGTTCTAACCGCGCCGCACGGGCGCACGCTGCCTTCGCAACTTTATTTTCGGCGGAGAGTCCTTCGGGCCACACCCCACATATCGAGTCCCCTTGCAGGGCAGAGACTCCATATCGTGTGCCGGACTCGTTTCGTTCGCATGGATCGCGGTCGCTTCCCCGCCTGCAGGTCATCGCTCCAAGCTTGACGGCGAGTCGCGGCGGACTCACCCTGCTGCAAGACAACGGGGTCAGGGGGAAACATGACGCTGGTAACCGAAAAACTGCGCTCGAAGATCGTGCCGCAAACCGCGGCGCCGCGTTTGCCGCTAGGTCAGATATTGCGCGGCGATTGTGTAGAGGCGATGCGCTCGCTGCCCACCGCAAGCGTCGATCTGGTGTTCGCCGATCCGCCGTACAATCTCCAGCTCGGCGGCGATCTGGCGCGGCCCGACGGCAGCCATGTCGACGCGGTGACCGATGCGTGGGACCGGTTCGATAGCTTCGCCGCCTACGACGCGTTCACCCGGGCCTGGCTGACCGAGGCGCGGCGGGTGCTCAAGCCCAACGGATCGTTGTGGGTCATCGGCAGCTATCACAACATCTTCCGCGTCGGCGCGACCCTCCAGGACATGGGGTTCTGGATCCTTAACGATGTGATCTGGCGCAAGGCCAACCCGATGCCCAACTTCAAGGGCACGCGCTTCACCAACGCGCACGAGACGCTGATCTGGGCCTCGACTGGCGACAAGGCGCGATACACCTTCAACTACCGCACGATGAAGACGCTCAACGACGAATTGCAGATGCGTTCGGACTGGGTGCTGCCGATCTGCGGCGGACCCGAGCGGATCAAGCGCAACGGCGTCAAGGCGCATCCGACCCAGAAGCCCGAGGCGTTGCTTTATCGCCTGCTCCTGGCGACGACCAACACGGGCGACGTCGTTCTCGATCCGTTTTTCGGTACGGGTACGACCGGCGCGGTCGCCAAGCGTCTCGGGCGCGAGTGGATCGGCTGCGAGCGCGAGGAAGCCTATATCTCGGTAGCCGAGGAGCGTATCGCGCTGGCACTGCCGCTCGATGAGAGCGCGCTGACCACGATGCAAAGCCCGCGTTCGGCCCCGCGAGTGGCTTTCGGAGTCCTGGTGGAAAGCGGCTGGATCGCGCCAGGATCGCACCTGTTCGACAAGAAAGGGCGCAACGTCGCGGAGGTGCGCGCCGATGGTTCGCTGACTTGCGGCGCGATGACCGGGTCGATCCATTCGCTCGGCGCGCAGCTCCAGGGCGCGCCGTCGTGTAACGGCTGGAGCTATTGGTTCGTGGAGCACGAAGGCGAGACCAAGCCGCTCGACGCATTGCGCCAGTTGTACCTGCTCGCCGTCGAGGATTAGTCGGCTGACCGGCCTGCGCCTATATATCCGCCCGATCGGTCTCAGCGACAGCCCGCAAAGCGAAGCCGGCGATGCGCTGCGGCTGGGCGGGAGCATGGTCTATGCCCACCGCTTCGCGTTGATCGTGCGCGCCAAAGACGATTGCGGCGCGCGGATCGTATCGCGCACTTCCCGCGCCGCCAGCGAGGTACCCGCGGGTCTGGCTGACCTGCCTGCAGCGCTGGCTGAGGACGGCGCGGCGCAATGGGCCGATCTCGGCACCGTCCACGCGCCGCTGGCGCTCGGGCCGCGGACGGTCCGGCTCGATCAGCCGCAAGTCATGGGCATTCTGAACATGACGCCCGACAGCTTTTCGGACGGCGGCCAGTTCCTAGACAAGCCCGATGTTGCCAGCGCGCACGCTGCGACCATGCTCGAGGCGGGCGCGGCGCTGATCGACGTCGGCGGCGAATCGACTCGCCCAGGCGCTCCCGCGGTGTGGGAGGGCGACGAACTCAAGCGGGTGATCCCCGCGATCGAACACCTTGCCGCTGCGGGCGCCGCGATCAGCATCGACAGCCGCCGGTCGAGCGTCATCGCGGCCGCGCTCGCTGCCGGGGCACACCTGGTCAACGACGTCTCCGCGCTGCGTCACGATCCGCAGAGCATCGAAGTCGTCGCGCGTAGCGGCGCGCCGGTAGTGCTGATGCACGCACCGGGCGAGGGCGACGACCTCCACCGCGACGGGGCGTACGGCGACGTCGTGCTCGACGTGTTCGACTGGCTCCGCGCCCGGCGCGATGCCGCGATCGCTGCGGGCATTGCGCGGTCGCGGATCGTGCTCGATCCTGGGCTCGGCTTCGGCAAGACGCTGGCGGAAAATCTTGCCCTGCTCAATGCGCTGCCGCTGTTCCACGCGCTCGGCCAGCCCTTGCTCGTGGGTGCGAGCCGCAAGCGGATGATCGGCGCGCTTTCCGGCGAGGCTCCGGCCCACCAGCGCCTGGGCGGATCGCTGGTCATTGCCGCACGCGCAATGGACGCCGGGGTCCACCTGCTACGCGTTCACGATGTCGCCGAAACGGTCCAGGCAGTGCGCGTCTGGCGCGGTTTGCGCGACGCCGCGCTCACCGATTTCTCGCAGCTTCCCTAGCAGCTTAGACCGAATAACCGCCATCGCTGACCAGCACCGCGCCGCTGATGGTGCTCGCCATGTCGGACAGCAGAAAGCCGATTTGCCCCGCGATTTCCTCGGCCGTTGCGAACCGTCCCAGCGGGCTGCCGACTTTGCCGAACGCGCGAATTGCAGCCTCACGGCTTCCGAAGCGCGCGACCTGGCGATTGAACACGTCGGTCTGTTCCCAGATCGGGGTGTCGACCCCGCCCGGCGCGATGGCGTTGACCCGGATGCCTGTCGGGCCACCCTCGCGCGCGGCGACTTTGGCCATGTGCGCGACCCCGGCCTTGGCCGCGGCGTAATCCGCGGTACTTGCGGCGCGGACCGCGGCGACCGACGCGGTCAACACGATCGATCCGCCGGTGCCCTTTTGCATCGCGCGCATCGCCGCACGCAGTCCCAGGAACACGCCATCCAGATTGACCGCGATGGTCTTGCGCCACTCGGTCACATGCATGTCGACGATCGGCTTGCCCGATCCTGCTATCCCGGCATTGATCACCGCGCAATCGAGCCGCGGAAGCTCGCCGAGCGTGAGCTTCCACAGGGCGGGATCGGCAACATCCCCGCCGATCCTGCGGACCGCGCAGCCAAACTCCAGCGCGTCCAGCCGCGGCTTGTCGAGATCGATGAGGACAAGTTCCGCGACGCCCTGTTCCTCGAGCCAGCGCGCGGTCGCCGCGCCGATGCCCGATGCCGCGCCCGTGATCAGCGCTACTTTGCCGGTGAAATCGAATGCTTGTGCCATGCCGGCAAGCTGCGCGCGTCAGGCGACGTTGTCTATCCCGAGATCGCCAAGCTTTCGGTAAAGCGTCGAACGACCGATCCCCAGCCGCCGCGCTACCTCGGTCATCCGTCCGCGGTAATGGCCGATGGCGAGGCGGATAACGTCGGCCTCGATATCCTCAAGCGGGCGCAAGTTGCCATCGGACGTATAGAGCATCACGCCGACACCTTCCTGGTGCGGGTCGGAAACCGTGTTGGCTTCACCCAGAAGCGAGGCAAGCTGCGGGAAATCGGGCGCGGTCAGCGCATCGCCGTCGCAGAATACCGCGGCGCGGAACAGCACGGCCTGAAGCTGGCGGACGTTGCCCGGCCAGTCGTAAGCGCCCAGCAGCGCGAGCGCACCGTCGGTTATGCCCAGCGGGCGCAAGCCGGGCTGTTCGCCGATCCGCGCCAGGAAGTGCCGCGACAGGGCAGGAATATCCCCGGCCCGCGCGCGCAGCGCCGGAAGTTCGATCGTGGTCGCGCCGATCGCATCGTAAAGCTCGGGAATGAATTCGCCTGCACGGACCAGTTCGGCGAGCGGGAAGTTACTCGCCGCGATCAGCCGCACGTCGACGCGGAAACTGTGCCGCGCGCCAACCGGACGGACATCGCCGCGGGCGATCGCTTCGGCCAGGCGCTGCTGGACGATATCGGGCATGCGGTCGATCTCGTCGAGCACCAGGGTGCCCCCGTCGGCGTGCTGGATCGCCCCGATCTGGCGGTCGAACGCGCCGGGGAAGGCGCCTTTTTCGTGCCCGAACAGCGCCGATTCGATCGTGTTCGCGGCGATCCCGGCCAGGTTGAGAATGCGCAGCGGCGCCTTGGCCCGCGGACTGGCGGCGTGCATGGCGCGGACGAGCATTTCCTTGCCGGTTCCGCTCTCGCCCTCGATCAGCACCGGGCCATGACCGCGCGCGGCTTTGGCGGCGACCGCCAGCGCGGCACGAAACCGCGGCGCGGCACCGATCATCGCGTCGAAATCGAGCGGGGCGGAGATCTTCTCGGTCAGCGGCTGGAGCTCATCGCGCGGGGCCTCGCGCGTCGTCGCGGCCTTGAGCGCCTGCATCAGCCGGTCGGGGGCGACGGGCTTGACCAGGTAATCGGTCGCACCCGCGCGCATCGCTTCGACCGCGAGCAGCGGCGAGGCGCTGGTGGTGAGCATGAGGATCGGGAGCGCCGGGCGCCGACTCTTGAGTTCCGCGATCAGCGTGCAGGCATCGTCGCCCGGCACCCACTGATCGAGCACGATCGCGCTGAGCTGCATCCCCTGGCGCGTGCCGAGCGTGGCAATCGCCGATTCCGAATCGCGTACCACTAGCGTGCGCCAACCCTCACGCGCGGCAAGCGCGGCGATGAGCCGGCACTGCGCCGGTTCATCGTCGATCAGCATCAACAGTCGCTGTTCGAGTTCCGCCATTATCTTCCCGTCGCCCCGGTTTGGGACGGTTATCGATAGCGGGTGCGGGTAAAGAGCCGATTAAGCGCTCCGCCCGCCCGCGCGTTTAAGCCCCTTGAGCCGAGCGGGAGGCGGCACTAGACGGGGCGGCGAAGCGCCGCGGCGCCAGGACTGGGGAATTAGACGATGAGTTCGAGTGAGACCGGCAACGCGGTTGATATCAAAGCTGCCGAATCGACGTACGGCGGGTTCATTTCGCTGATCAAATGGGCAATTCCCGTGATTGTCGTGATCGTCGCTGTCGTAATTCTGCTGATCTCCTGACCCAGCCGGTGGCAAGCGCTCCGGCAGCGGAGGCCAGCGCTGGCGGTCCGCGCATCGCGGTTCTGCGGGAACGCGCCGGCGGCGAAACCCGCGTGGCGGCAACGCCGGAAACGGTGAAGAAATTCCTGGCGCTTGGCGCGAGCGTTTCGGTCGAAGCCGGGGCAGGTGCGGGCGCTTCGATCCCCGATGCACAATTTGCCGAAGGCGGGGCAACCGTCGGTGATACCGCGGCGACGATTGCCGGCGCCGATATCGTGCTCGGCGTGCAGGGTCCGGACGCCGTGTTGCTAGCTGGCGCAAAACCCGGCGCGTGGATCGTCGCCGCGCTCGATCCGTTCGCCGCGCGTGGGCGGAACCAGGCCTACGCCGACGCGGGATACGAAGCGCTGGCGATGGAATTCATGCCGCGGATTACCCGCGCGCAATCGATGGATATCCTCTCGAGCCAGTCGAACCTGGCAGGCTACAAGGCGGTCATCGCCGCTGCCGACACGTATGGCCGCGCGTTCCCGATGATGATGACCGCCGCGGGCACGATCAGCGCCGCGCGGGTGTTTGTCATGGGCGTGGGCGTGGCGGGTCTTCAGGCGATCGCCACCGCGCGGCGGCTCGGCGCCCAAGTCAGTGCGACCGACGTGCGCTCGGCCACCAAAGAGCAGATCCAGTCGCTCGGCGCAAAGCCGGTCTTCGTCGAAAACGTCGCCGGCATCCAAGGCGAGGGCACGGGCGGCTATGCCACCGAGATGTCTCCCGAATACCAGGCGGCGCAGGCCGAACTGGTCTCGGGCCACATCGCCAAGCAGGACATCGTCATCACCACCGCCCTGATCCCCGGCCGCGCCGCGCCGCGCCTGATCACCGACGCCCAGATCGCGAGCATGAAACCGGGCAGCGTG
>JANXSP010000099.1 GCA_025356575.1 Novosphingobium sp. | reverse complement strand
GCTTCGACGACCGTTCTCGCGCCCGTTGCCGGGCCGATCCTGGGCGGGGTCATCTCGGACAACCTGTCATGGCACTGGATTTTCTTCATCAACGTGCCGGTCGGCGTGCTGGTCGCGTTCGGCGCGGCGCGGACTTTGCGCCTGGCCGAAACGATGCGCGATCGGCTCCGCATCGATGCGATCGGACTGGCGCTGATGGTGCTGTGGATCGGCGCGCTGCAGCTGATCCTCGATCTGGGGCGCGAGCGCGACTGGTTCGCCAGCTCGCTGATCGCAGAGCTCGGCGTCGCGGTGGTCGTCGGCTTTGCGCTGTTCATCGCGTGGGAACTGACCGAGCGCAATCCCGTGGTCGATTTGCGGATCTTTCGTCATCGCGGGTTCAGCGCTTCGGTGTTCGTGGTCTCGATCGGGTTCGCGACATTCTTCGGCAGCGTCGTGCTGACCCCGATGTGGCTACAGTCCAGCGCGGGCTACACCGCCACCTGGGCCGGGCTGGCGACCGCGCCTGTCGGCATCGGCAGCTTCCTGATGTCGCCGCTCGTCGGGCGCTGGGTGACCAAGTACGATTCGCGCGCGCTAGCCGCGTTCGGCCTGCTGTGGATGGGCGGCGCCTCGCTGATGCGCGTCTCGTGGACCTCGGATGCGGATTTCTGGACGCTGGCCCTGCCGCAATTCGTCCAGGGTTTCGGGATGCCGTTCTTCTTCATCCCGCTCACCGGGCTAGCGCTGGGCGCGGTCACCCCCGCCGAGACGACCTCGGCAGCCGGGATCATGAGCTTCCTGCGGACAATAGGCGGCGCGATCGGGGCAAGCCTGGGAACGACGCTGTGGTACGATCAGGCAACCGTCGCGCGCAGCGAAATCGCCGGCAAATTGCAGCCCGACCAGACCACCGGCGCGCTGACCCAGCTGGGCATGTCGCTCGACCAGATCCGCCAGACGATCGCCAACCTGGTCGACCGCGAGGCGCTTGCGCTGGCGACCGATCATCTGTTCCTGCTCGCCGCGATCATCTATGCGCTCGCCGCCGCCACGATCTGGGTGGCCCCGCGCCCCGCGCGCGCGGTGGAGGCGGGCGCGGCGCACTGATGGAAAAACGTAAAATCGAGCGCCCGAATTAACGAACGAACGAGACTCCAGCCTTTTGCCAAGGTGGATCGGAGCCGTCGCAACGTCCGCCGCTCCTTCGATTCAGTAACGGAGCTGCCGGCAGTCAGCGCCGCGCATAGGGTGTGTGGTAGCCAGCCGCCGGCTGCAATCAGCCCCGGCGAGAGTGGCGCTTTATTTGCACCCGAGGTAAGCGATCACTGCGATGCTGGGGTTCGCTACCGCGAGCGCGCATGCCAGCCCGGCTGCAGTGTTCGCGCTGGGCCTAGCACCGCCATTTTTTTGGTCCTATCTCAAGTCCCAGGAAGTCCAGCGCGACCTGCGCCGCGCAGATTGCAGCTCGCCGCCTCAAGGAGCTGTCTGCATGACCAAACCCGCTTTCACAGCGCCGGCTGAACAGCGCAACGTCAATCCAAAGGCCGAGCAGGCTTGCCGCACCCGCGTGCTGGGCCGCTGTTGATGCCATCGACGATCGTTACCGATGCGACGCGGTTTCGTGACCGCGCGGGTCGTCACGTAATTCTTCGCGGGGTCAACCTGGGCGGCGATTGCAAGGTGCCCACCGCGCCCGACGGGCATACCTACCGTTCGACAGATTTCGCCGATCATGCCAGCGTAAGCTTTATCGGGCGGCCGTTCCCGCTTGCCGAAGCAGACGCGCATTTCTCACGGCTGCGCCGCTGGGGGTTCAACTGTCTCAGGCTGCTAACGACGTGGGAAGCGGTTGAGCACGCCGGGCCCGGCCAATACGATGAAGCATACCTCGACTATTTCGCCGCCGTAACGCGCCGTGCGGGCGAATATGGCTTTCACGTGTTCATCGATTTCCACCAGGATGTCTGGTCGCGGATGTCGGGCGGCGACGGCGCACCGGGATGGACGTTCGCCGCGGCAGGGCTCGATTTCAAGCGGTTCGATGCAGCCGGCGCCGCCCACGTGATGAGCTACCGCTACGATGCGGCGAAGGGCGGGGTCCAGCCGGACTATCCGCAGATGAGCTGGGCCGCCAACTACCGGCTGCCTGCGAACGCGATCATGTGGACGCTGTTCTTCGCGGGTCCCGCCTTCGCGCCCGGCGCGCAGGTCGAGGGCAGGAACGTCGGGACGTATCTCCAGGACCACTACCTGGGCGCAATGCGTGCCGTCGCCGAACGCGTTGCCGACCAGCCCCACGTAATCGGGTTCGATACGCTCAACGAGCCGGGTAGCGGCTGGATCGGGCAACGGCTCGAAGACCGCCACGCCGTGCTTCGCGGTGCCGCCTGGTCGCCCCTGGACGCGCTTGCCGCCGCTTCCGGCGTGACCAGAACCTTGCCGCTGAAGGACGGGGGCGAGGTGGTCGTCAATCCGCACGGCGTTTCGATCTGGCGCGAGGGCGCCAGCGATCCGTTTCGCGCTGCCGGGGTCTGGGACGTGGATGAGACGGGCACCGCCGTCGCGCTGAAACCCGATCATTTCACCGTGGCAGACGGTAACGCATTCGATATCGGCCGGGACGCGCTAAGACCGTTTTACGGGCGAGTGGCCGAAACCGTTCGCGCCATCCGTGCCGACTGGCTGATCTTCGCCGAAGCCGACCCGTTTGGCGGACATGGCTTGCCGGAAGGCTGCCCCGAACGCACCGTCAACGCCAGCCATTGGTATGATCTGGCAACGCTCGTCACCAAACGCTTCACGCCGTGGCGCACCCGCGATCTGCTGACGGGCGCGCAATTCGAAGGTCGCGGCGAAGTGGTTGCCGGCTATGTCGACGGGTTGCGCCGGCTTGCCGCCATTGGCGACCAGCTCGGCGGGGGCGTACCGAGCCTCGTCGGGGAATTCGGCATCCCGTTCGACCTCAACCACCGTGAAGCCTACACGCGTTGGGCAGCGGGGGAGCGGGGGCCCGCCCTGTGGACAGCGCACACCGCTGCGCTTTCGGCAATGTACGATGCGCTCGACGCGTTACTGCTCTCCTCGACCCAATGGAACTACACGGCATCGAACCGTAACGATGCAATGGTCGGCGATGGCTGGAACCAGGAGGACCTGTCGATCTGGTCGGCGGACCAGGTGGACGACCCCGCGGATCCCGACGCGGGCGCACGCGCACTTGCGGGCTTCTGCCGGCCCTATGTCCGGGCAGCCCAGGGAACCCTGCTGTCGCAGCGGTACGACGGAGCGAACGAATTCGTGTTCGAGATCGATTTCGATGCGGGCATCGCAGCACCGACCGAACTGTTTGTGCCGCTGGGCCGCGAGCTTGCCGCGTTGACCTGCGATGGCCGGGACTGCGCTTGGACCAGGGCCCAGGGTATCGTCAGCGTGGCTGTTCAGAGCGGCCGCCGCACTCTTCGAGCGCTTCTGACGTAGGCGTCTTTGCTCAGTCGGCCGTCCATCCGCCGTCGACGACGATGCTGGTGCCGGTGACCAGTGCCGAAGCGTCCGATGCCAGGAACACCGCGGCGCCCATCAGGTCCTCGACCCGCCCCAGCCGGCCCAGCTTGATTTTGGACAAGACCGCAGCTTTGAACGCCGGATCTTCGAAGTAAGGCTTCGTCAGCGGGGTCTCGATAAACGTCGGGGCAATCGTGTTGCTGCGGATGCCGTGCGCCGCGAGATCGAGCGCGAAGGCTTTGGACATCCCTTCCAGCGCCCACTTCGATGCGCAATAGAGGCTGCGCTCGGGACCGGCGACGTGGCCCATTTGCGAACCGATGTGGATCACGCTGCCGGCCGTACCGGCGGCGATCATTTCCTTCACGCAGGCCTGGGTCACGAAAAACGCCGACTTCAGGTTGAGATCGAGCACCGCGTCGAAGTCTGCCTCGTTCACCGCGGTCATCGGCATGGGACGGTTGGTTCCGGCATTGTTGACCAGCACGTCGAACGCGGGCCGGCTGGCGAAAAACGCAGCGACTGCCGCCAGATCGCTGACGTCGAGCACGGCCCATTCCGCCCCCATTTCTGCAGCAGCGGCTTCGATCTCGCTTGCGGTGCGGGCGACCAGCGTGGTCTGCGCCCCCGCCGCGGCCAAGGCAGCGGCCAGCGCCAGGCCGATCCCGCGCCCGGCGCCGGTGACCAACGCGCGGCGTCCGTCGAGCCGGAACGAGGGCGTTTGCGGCAGCGCCATGTCAGCTCACCGGCTGTGCGGCGCCGGCGTAGGGAATGTTGCGCCCGCCGAACCGGCGCACGCGGATGTTGGCCTGCTCGCCGTGTCCGGCAAATCCCTCGAGCGCGCAAAGCCGGCTGCAGTATTCGCCGATCATCGCCGAAGCAGCGTCGCTGGTGACGCGCTGATAGGTGCAGGTCTTGAGGAATTTTCCGACCCACAAGCCGCCCGTATAGCGCGCGGCCTTTTTGGTGGGCAGGGTATGGTTGGTCCCGATGACCTTGTCGCCGAAGCTGACATTGGTGCGGCTACCCAGGAACAGCGCGCCGTAATTTGTCATGTGCTGGAGGAAATATTCGGGATCGCGGGTCATCACCTGGACGTGTTCTGAGGCGATCTCGTCGGCGATGCGAACCATCTCGGCATCGTCCTGCGCCACGATCACTTCGCCGAAGTTTTCCCACGCGCGGCGGGCGACGTCCGCGGTCGGCAGGATCGTCAGCAAGCGCTCGATCTCGCGCATGGTTTCCTCGGCCAGCGCGCGGCTGGTGGTGAGGAGCACCGCGGGCGAATCGGGGCCGTGCTCGGCCTGGCCCAGCAGGTCGGTCGCCGCCAGTTCGCCGTCGCAGCCGACCTCGTCGGCGATCACCAGCGTCTCGGTCGGCCCGGCAAAGAGGTCGATCCCGACCCGGCCGAACAACTGGCGCTTGGCCTCGGCGACGAACGCATTGCCCGGCCCGACAAGCATGTCGACCGGCGCCATGCTCGCGGTGCCCAGCGCCATCGCGCCCACCGCCTGGATCCCGCCGAGGCACCAGATCTCGTCCGCCCCGGCCATCGCCTGCGCCGCGACGATCGCCGGCGCGGGCTTGCCTGCGAACGGCGGGGCGCAGGTGACGACGCGCGCGACCCCGGCAACCTTGGCCGTGATCACGCTCATGTGCGCCGAGGCGAGCAGCGGGTATTTACCGCCGGGGACATAGCAACCCGCAGCGTTCACCGGCAGATGCTTGTGGCCCAGGACGACACCGGGAAGCGTCTCGACTTCGACGTCGGTCATCGAGGCGCGCTGGATCTGCGCGAAACCGCGCACCTGGGTTTGCGCGAACTCTATATCCTTGAGGTCCTGGCCGGTCAGCTGGTCGAGACACCCCTGGATTTCGTCGGGGCTCAGGCGATAGTCGTCGCGGTCCCAGCCATCGAATTTGATCGAGAGCCCGCGCACCGCAGCGTCGCCGCGCGCGGCGATGTCGGCAAGGATCCCCTCGACGGTGTCGCGCACCTTGCGGTCGCTGTCCGCCTTGGCTTCGGCGGTGGCTCCGCGCTTGAGATATTCGGCCATGATCGCTCCTGAAAGATGAAACTTCGTTGTGCGCCGTTCAGCCGCCTCGGGCCTCGGCAAGCAGGCGCATCCGCTCGAATACATCGAGGCCCATTTGATTCAGCAAATCGGGGATGTCGATCATCACCCAGTTTTCCGCCAAGCGTTCACCCTCGCGCCGCCAGAAGTCCATCACTCGCATCGTGATCGCGTGGTCGGTGGCGGCGAGCCCATGAAACCGCTGCCCTTGTGCGTCGCGGCGATGCTCGGCCACCCGGTCGAAGCAACGAACATCCCGTCGCCGAACCGCGCGCGGTGGTTGCCGCCGACGCGATCTGGAAACGCGGTGAGGAACGGCAATTGGTGACCGCGTTCGTAATCCCGGTGTCCGCGAAAGCTGCCGATCGGGGCGGGGCCATACCACCAGAACTCGTCGGTCCAGAAATCGGTCATGCCCATCTTCGCCAGCCCGTCGCCGTCGAACTTCTTGAGCCCGTTGATCATGCCCTCGACCAGCGCGAGGCTGGCTGCGCTTTCGCCGATGTCGTCCGGCCACACACCTGCCAGGCCGAGCGGAGCGGGAGCCATCGAGTCCGGACCCATCGCCGGGGCCAGCGGCCAGACGCCCGCCTGCATCATAAGCGACGGCAGATCGAGGAGGAGCAGGGTTTCGGTCACCTCGCCTGCGCGCCACAACTGGAAACAGCCGAAGCGGATGAACACGATGCGCTGGGTTGCGGGAATTCCCCACAACGGGGCGACGAAGCGCCCGAGCAGATGCCCGCTCGTCCCGGTCCAGCTGCCCTCCTGCCAGCGGCCCTTCATCGCAATGTCGGCGCGCGCTTCGAACCGCGGGATGGCGCGGCCGAGCGGACCAAGCAGCGCGTCGCCGACAAACCCTGCGCCGCGGCCTTCGCCGACCGGGTGGAATGCGCGCAAGAGGTGGTCGGGCGCCAACGGCGCACCGGCGAAAATACTGTGCGGGATCGTGCCAGCGGGAAAATCGATGATCATGCGAGTTATATTGACTGCGAATGCAAAGCACTGCAACCACTGATCAAGGTCGAGGTGGGCGATGGATGACGTAACGGCAACGGCGCGGTGGAGCGCAGAGGCGATAGCGGCACGGATCGTCCGCTACCGCGATCTTCAACCGTGCTTCAACGCGTTTATCGATACCCGGACCCCGGGTTCGGAAGCCAAGGAAAACTTCACGATCATCGGCCCGGGCGTTTCGGAGAACCCGGATCAGCACGTTCATATTACTCAGCCCCACGGCTTCAACATCGGCGGAGCGCGCCAGCCGCCGGGGTGCGTCAATTCGCAGCACAGCCACGATACGGCCGAGGTTTTCGTCGTCCACACCGGGCGGTGGAGCTTCAATCTCGGCGAGCACGGCGATGCCGCGCGGGTCGAGTGCGGGCCGGGCGATACGATTTCTCTGCCCACGGGCATGTTCCGCGGCTTTACCAACATCGGCGATGATATCGGGTTTCTGTGGGCAGTGCTCGGCAGCGATGTTCCGGGCCGCGTGTTGTGGGCTCCGGAGGTGTTCGACATGGCCGCCGATTACGGCCTCGTCCTGCTCGAGAACGGCACCCTGATCGACACGGCGGCGGGCCAGGCGGTGCCCGCGGATGTCGCGCCCATGCCGCGCACTTCGCCCGCCGAGGCGGCGGCGCTGGCGGTGCCATCGATGGGCGAGGCCGAGCGGCTGGTAGTCCGGGCGCAGGCCCAAAGCGCGGCGATCATCGGGCGGGGCGGACCGCTTGCGTGGGAGCACGGGTTCACGCTCGAGCGGATCGCACTTGCCGGTCCCAGCGATTTAGACCTGACGGGCGCGGTCGTGTTCATCCATCGCGGGACCATGACCTTCACGCTCGCTGGCGTGCCCGTCCGGCTGGACGCGGGGGACACCATGACCGTCCCCGATGGAGTTGCGATTGCCGCGGTTCGAGGCGACGAGGCGATCGCCTTTGCAGTTCGGCGCGCCTGAATTGCAGCCGATTTAGCCGCCGCGCGCTCCTTTGATTGCCCCGGCCAGCGCGCCGGCTCCCTGCAGGATGAAGTCGTGATCCGATTGCAGGATGAACAGGCTCGCTCCGCGCTCACGCCACAGCGCCACGTCGCCGACCCGGCCGAGGAACATCCCCGCCGCGATCCCGGCGCGCTGGCCCGCAGCGCAGATCGCTTCGACCGCGGCGATCACTTCGGGGGCATCGGGCGTCTCGGCGCCGAGCGAAACGGTCAGGTCGGCGCGCCCGATGAACAGAGCGTCGAGGCCGGGGGTGGCGGCGATCGCATCGATTTCGCCCAACGCCTCGGCGTCCTCGATCTGGGCGATGACGATCGCCCCTTGCGCCGCGGCGCGGTGCCGGGCCATGCCCAGCGTGGTGTAGCCCGCCGCGCGCGTGCTTCCGGCAAAGCCGCGCCCGCCCGGACGGTAGTGGCAAGCGTGGACGATGGCGGCGGCCTCCGCAGCGGAGCGCACATGCGGGACGATAACGCCGTCCGCGCCCAGATCGAGCGCGTTGAGGAGCTGCTCGTGCGCGGCGGATGCAGGGCGGACCAGCACCGGCTTGGCGCCCGCGTGCGCGGCAAGAATGCAGGCGTCGAGATCGCCGCGGTCGAACGGCGCGTGTTCGGCGTCGAGTACCAGGAAGTCGAGCGGCGAGAGCGCGAGCACTTCCACTACGTGCGGGTGCGGCGTCTTGACCCACGTCGCCGCGAGCAGTTCGCGGGCGCGAATCCGTTCGCGCAGGTTCACGCCGCCGACCGGTAGAGGTTGCGGCTCGCCAGGGCTGCGCCTTCGACCAGGGCGCCAAGCTTGGCATAGACGATGTCCGGATCGACCGCGCCGAACCCGGCAAAGGTCGAGAACCCGCAGTCGGTCCCGCCGATCACGCGCTCCCGCCCGACGATTGCGGCGAACCGTTCGATCCGTTCGGCGACCACGCGCGGGTGCTCGACGAAATTGGTGGTGCTGTCGATCACCCCGGGGATCAGGACTTTGTCCTCGGGGATCAGCGCGATCATCTCGGCAAAATAATTCCAGTCATGCTGGTGGCGGGGATTGGAGGTTTCGAACAGCAGCCCCGCGGGCTTGGCGTGCATCAGCGTCGGCAGGATCACCCCCATCTCGACATCGTGGGTGTGCGGGCCTTCGTAGTTGCCCCAACAGACGTGCATCCGCACGCGGTCCGCAGGCACGTTGCGCAAAGCGTGGTTGAGCACTTCGACATGGACCCCGATCAGCGCCAGATAGTCGGCGTCGGAGCGGCCCTTGTACATCATGTGGCGCCCGAGCCCGAGGTCGGGAGAATCGAGCTGGAGGATCAGTCCGGCACCAACGATGGCTTCGTATTCGGGGCGCATCGCTTCGCCCAGCGCCTCGAGATACGCGTCCTGCGTCGGATAGAACTCGTTGGGCTGGAACAGCGCGATCACCCCGGGCGAGGCGGCGTTCATGAACCCTTGCGTGCCGGGATAAGGCGCCAGCGCGGACTCCATGTGGCGCAGGTCTTCCTGAAGCGGGGCAAGCGTCTTGGGCGCGACCGCGCCGACGCACTTGGGCCGGCGATACGATGGCGTGCCCCCGCCCTTGGCCTGGCGATTGAGGAACTCGGGAAAGTCCTCGAGATCGGCCGGGGGCGTGCGCGGGGAGTCGCCCTCGAACCCGGTGATGCGATCCTTGATGTAGGTCGCATAGCTGATCTTCGACATCTCGCCGTCGCTGACGAGATCGATCCCGACCGCGCGCTGGCGGGCCACGACTTCGCTCACCGCGGCGCCGACTACGTCCGCAAACTCGACCGGGTCGACTGCATCACCGCGCTCGGCGGCAAAGATCAGGTCGGTCACCGCGGCGGAGCGCGGCAGCGAACCGACGTGGGTGGTCAGGATACGGTCGGTCATTCAGCAAGGTCCTCGATAAAAATCACGCTCCGACGCGCGGGGTCCAGACCCGCACGGCGACCGCGGCTTCGCCCGCACGATCGCGGATCGTGCCGTCGCCGGCGGGCGTCCACCAACTCAAGGCCATGGCGAAACCGGACTTCAGCGGTCCACTGCCCCCCAGCCGGTAGACGGCGTAGAGCGCAGCCCCCTGTTTGCTGTCGCCGAACGCGCGGATCACGAAAACGCGCGTGCGCAGCGCGGGATCGCAGGTCAGCGCGGTGGCCGCAGCGACCACGCGTTCGGCAGCGTCTCCGGCCAGCGCCGGGTGATCGCAGGGGGCGAACATCACCGCGCCGCGTGACTGGCTCAGATCGGGGTCGAACGCGACCGCCACGGCGGTTTCTGCTGCGCCCGGCGCGCCGCTGCCCAAACGCCACAGCCGCGCGATGTAGTTACCCGTCAACTCGGCAAACAGCGCGGTTTGCCCGTCGATCACGAAACAAAAGCCAGGGGCTTCGAGCAGCACCGCGCCGGCCCCCAGGTCGAGCGGATCACCGCGGAAGCTGGCGAGGATCGCCTCCTCGCCGTAATATTCGGCGCCCAGCGCTTCGAGCCGCGCGGTATGGAGCAGCGCCTCGCCCGGGCGCTCGCCGCGTGCCAGTTGGCGCAGTGCCACGCCCGCGCTCATGCGCCCAGGCCTCCGGCGATCTGGCGCAGGACCGCGAGTTCATCGAACACGGTCACGTCCTCGACAATCGACCCGCCGCGCAGCCGGTAGTGCGAAACCGCCATGATCATGATTTCACGCCCACTGGCAGCGCCCCAAAGTCCGTCGCCGCGGTGTCTGCCCGCCAGCGACCAGCGCACCGCCACCGCGATGTCGCCGCCGGGCAGCGGGCGCGCAGCGACATGTTCGGCGCGAAAGACCGGGTCATGCAAAGCGCTGCGGATCTGCGTCAGGCAGCCGATCCAGTATCCGCGTCCGAACCCGCGGCGGCCGCTCGGCCAGCGGACTTCGCACGCGGGCGACAGCGCCTCGGCACCGTCGCCGTAACGGTCGCCGCGCAATGTCGCGATCAGCATGGCGACGGGCGCAGCCGCGGGATGGCCTTCGGGAATTGCGACATCGGCCTCACCGCGGACCGCAGCAATCGCCTGGTTGCGCCACGCATGCCGCGTCTGATCGCCGGTGCGGTCGGTCTCGGCCTGCGCCCGCGCCACCGCCCACGGATCGCCGCCTACCTGGAGCACGCCGCGCAGGTTGTCGCGGACCAGCCATTCCTCGACGATCCGGTTTTCGCGGCAAAGGCAATCGGCGATCGTCATCACCCCGTTGGGTATCATCGTCGCGCCGCCGAGTAATGGATCGTCGCCCATATGGGTCGACCGGCTGACGATCCGATGCGAGCTGTAAAGCCCGGCGGCGCCGTCGTCCGACCAGATCACGTCTTCGCCGATCAGCAGCCGGTCCGGGGTCGCCGCCAGCGTCGTAATCGTGTTCTGGACGACTGCCTCGACCCCGCTGACCGGCCCGGCCAGCGTGTGGATAGCGCAGTCATCGCTATAGTGCGTGCGGCATAGCCCGACGTTCTTCTGCTCCCAGATCCGGTGGGTGCAGCGGATGATGTAGTCGACGAAATCGCGGTAGACCGGATCGTAGCCCGGCAAATCCTGCCGCGGCGGGCCTTCCTCGAGCAAATCGGAGAGGGTGCGTCCGGCCGGCGAGCGGACCTCGGGCAGATCGTCCCACCGCATCGCTATGCCCGCTTGAGCGTTTCGGGCAAGCTCAGCCAGATCACTGCCGCGGCAACGAAACTGACCGACGCGAGGCACATCACCGGCGCCAGCCCGACCGCTTCGGCCAGCGGCGCGGTAATCAGCGGAGCGGTCATGCTGATGACCCGGCCCCAGTTGAAGATCGACGCGGCGGTCGAGCGCAAGTGGGGCGGGTAGAGCTCGGACAACCACGGTCCCCAGATCGCGCTGCACGACAGCATCACACCGTAGACGAACCCGGTGAGCTCGAGCAGGCGGACGCCCATCGGTACGAACAGATAGATCGGGATGATCGCGGCAGCGGCGACAAAGCCCCATGCCGCGGCGCGGCGGCCGAGCCGGTCGCTGATCCAGCCCCAGCCGAGCCCGCCGATTGCGGCGCCGATGAACTGCCAGCCGAGCACATCGCCGATCACGGTATCGGGGATCAGGCGCACCGTCTTGAGGTAGGTCGTCGCCCAGCCAGTGAACGCCTGGTACGCAAAGAAGTTGAGGCCCGTCATCGTCGCCAGCAGGATCGTCTGGCGGGCGACCCCGGGTGCGAACAGCTCGGCAATGGGGAGCCTGGCCTTGGCCACCGTCTGGCCATCGGCGATCCCGTCCATCGGAATCAGGATACGGTCGTCGGGAATGGCCAGCGGTGCGAACAGTGCCATCGCAACCGGAACGACGCCAATGTAGAGCAGCACCGTCCAGTCGTACCCCGCGCGGAACACCGCGGCGGACATGAATCCGAGCACCGCCACCGCGACGTTGTACGTGCCCAGTACGATCCCCGCGATAAGTCCCCGGACATCGCGCGCGAACAGCCCGGAGTAGATCCCCACCGCAATCGGGAACATCGAGCCCATGAAGAATCCGAGGTAAATCCGCTGGAAAATCAACTGCGTATAATCGTGGACCAGCAGCGCGGCGAGGATTCCCGAACCATAGCCAAGCATCGATATGCTGAGCGCGTTGCGCCGCCCGATCTTGTCCGCGATCTGGCCCATGACGACCGCACCCGCAATCGCCCCGATCGCCTGGAGCGAATAGAGCGATCCCGACTGGGTCAGCGTGAGATGCAGGCTGTCCTTGATGTACGGGCGCAAGATGTCGACGGTATTCCACGACCACGCGTAGCAAAAATAAGCGACAAGCAGGAACGCTAGCGCAGCATAGCGACGCGTGGCCGAAAGATCGGCGGCGTTGATCCAAGGCTTGGCTGAACTAGCGATGGGTTTCTCCGACACGGCGTGTTGCGAAACGAACATGAATGCTGCCGGATGCAAAAGCAAGCGGGGTGGTATATTGGCGCAAAACGGGGCACGGCGAAGCTTCAGACACCACCGCGAATCGTATTAATGTCACATCGCTGGATTATTTTTGACTGCGATTGCAAAACCGAAATCCGACCTATAAGCTGCCCGTCAATGCATCCAACAAGGGGCTGGACATGAGGGTATACGGTTTCGCCAAGCAGCGCGCGGCGCAAGTTTCGTTCGGCGCACTGGCACTGGCCATGTGCTCCACCCCGACCTTTGCGCAGACCGTGCCGGCGGCAAGCGCCGCGGCAACCACAACCGCAACCGCAAGCACCGACCCCGAGGCTGAGCCAGCGTCCGGGATCGCGGACATCGTCGTCACTGCCCAGCGCCGCGAAGAAAACCTCCAGACCGTCCCGATTTCGGTTTCGGCATTCAACTCGGCCGAAATCGCCAAGAAGGGCCTGACCGATATTTCTCGGCTCGAGGGCCTGGTTCCCGGCTTCACCTTCGGCCGCTCGGGCACCGATGCCCGTCCGGCGATCCGCGGGGTTCGCACGGAAAACGTCGGGATCAACGCCGACACCACGATCGGCTTCTTCGTCGATGGCATTTACCAGTCGCGCGCTTCGCAAGGGACGCTTGGTTTCGTCGACCTAGAGCGGGTGGAAATCCAGCGCGGCCCGCAAGGGACGTTGTACGGGCGCAATACCTTCGGCGGCAACATCTCGGTCGTCACCGCGGCGCCAAAGATGGACCGGATGCTGGGCGGGGGCGACGTCACCGTCGGTTCGAACAACCAGATCCGCGTGACCGGCTATGTCAACGTTCCGCTGAGCGAGACCGTCGCCGTGCGGTTTGCGGGCGGCTACGAAAAGTCCAACGGCTACGTCAAGAACATCAATCCGGCGGGCGGCAACCTGTTCGATAACGACGATACCTATGCCCGGGCCGCGATCACCTTCAAGCCAAGCAGCGACTTCACCGCGACGCTCAAGTTCGATTATTCGGCGCGCGGCGGCATCGGCGGGTCGGCCTTCGGCTACAAGCTGGTCGGCAGTTATGTCTATGTCCCGACCAACACCGCGCTGTTCAACGCGACCCCGGTGATCCTCAACACCCGGGCGGGAAACCGCGACGGAATCGTCGATTCGCCCCTGACGATCGACGCCGGCGTGCCGATTTATGCAGCGGGCGATCCGTACCATATCGACAACGACTATCGCGGCACGCTGGCGCTGAAGAACTATGGGTTTGCCGCCAATCTGGCCTACGATTTAGGGCCCGTGACGCTCAAATCGATCACCGGGTACAACGATTTCGCCACCACCCGTACCCAGGATACCGACTTTTCGGGCAACCAGATCGGCGCGGATTACCAGTTCTCCGCCGCCAAGACGTTCACGCAGGAACTGCAACTGCTTTCGTCGCAGCCCGGGCCACTGCAGTACGTGATCGGCGGCTATTACTTCCACGATCAGCTTCGCGATGTGTTCATCAACCAGCAGTTCGACCAGATCGTGCGCAACGTGACCCCCAATATCACGCGCCCCCGGGCGGGCGGGTTCTATTCGCAGAACCGCGGGAAAACCGTTTCGATAGCGGCGTATGCGCAGGCGACGTACGCGCTTACCGAGCAATTCAAGCTGACCGGCGGCATTCGCTGGACACGCGATCGCAAGGACTATCAGTTCGCCAACGCCGATGCGATCTTGCCGCTTGCCGGCGGTGTACCCGATGGGACCGCGATAACCTTCGCGACCGGGCCGGTGCCCGATTATTCGTTCGGGGTCCAAGGCGCGGCGACCAACTGCACCTACACGTCGATCCCGCTGCCCGTGGCCGGCTTCCGCTGCCTGGACAACATCCCGACCCGGTTCAACGGCGCGACCTTCCCGACTGCGACGTTCGAGCGCGTCACCTGGCGGCTCGGCGCGGATTATCAGGCAACCCCGACCAACCTGCTCTATGCTTCGGCTTCCACCGGGTTCAGCTCGGGCGGGTTCAATGGCAGTCAAGCCGCGCTGGCGCTGGGCCGCGGTACTTTCACCCCGCAGACGGTGACCGCGTTCGAGATCGGATCGAAGAACCGGTTTGCCGACAACACCGTGCAGATCAACCTGGCGGCGTTCTACAACCGCTACAACAATCTCCAGGAACAGCGCCAGATTCCGGTCGGCAACACGACGCTCTCGATCATCGAGAACAGCGGCAAGGCGCGTTCATACGGGGCCGAGCTGGAGGCGATCTGGCGCCCGGTCAGCGCGCTGACGATCAACGCCAGCTTCGCCTATCTCAATGCCCGCTACACCAAGTACGATCAGGTTGCCGCGCCGTTTGGCACCTCGATCCTGATCCCCGATGCCACCGCGCTCACCCCGACCTTGGTCAACGGCGTGACGATCGCGCCTGCGGGCCAGCGCCGCATCTTCGCGGTGGGGTACAACTGCGGGCTGATCCCGGGTACCGGCGGCGTCGGCCAGCCCGGTGCCGCGTATGGATGCGACCTGTCGGGCAACAAGATTGCCCATTCGCCCGATTATTCGGGTGCCGTCGCGATCGAATACGCGATCGACCTGGGCAGCGCCGGGCATCTGACCCCTTATGCCCAGGTCAGCTTTTCGGGCGCGTTTTACGGGCAGCCGATCAATTCGATTCTCGATCGCCAGTCCGCTTTCGCCAAGCTCGATCTGCGCCTGACGTGGGACTATAACGATAGATTCTCGATCCAAGGCTTCGTCACCAACGTCACCAACAAGGCGACTGCGACGCGCTTCGTCTATGGCGGCGGCAACAACCTCCAGGCGAGCTATGCCCCGCCGCGGTTGTTCGGGGTCCGCGGCAGCGTCAAGTTCTAGGGTAAAGGTTCGGCCCGCGCCGCAAGCCGGGCCGAACTGCCCTCGATAAGCGCACCGGCAAAGGTCCTGACTTCCGGCGGCAGATCGGGATCGCCGATCCGTTCGAGCAGCATGTCGACTGCCGCCTGGGTCATCCGCCGCACGGGCTGGCGGATGGTCGAGAGCTGATAGCTCGACCACATCGCCGGGGCGACCCCGTCGAACCCCACGATCGAGAGATCGTCCGGAACAACAAGAGCGAAGTCGTTGCGCGCGCAGTCGATCGCCCCGATCGCCATCAAGTCGTTGGCGCAGATCAGCGCGTCGAGCTTCCCCTGCGACTGCGCCATAAGCGCATGGAGCCCGGCGTTGCCGCTGCTGTAATCGAACGAACCGGTGGTGACGAGCGCGCTCCGACCACGTTCTTCGAGCCGCTCGCGGGCGCCGCGCACGCGCTCCTGGCTGACATAGGAATCGTCGGGTCCAGCGATGATCCCGAATGCCTTGTGTCCGGCGGCGATGAGGCGATCGACCAGTTGCCGCTCCCCGCCCACTGAATCGCAGCACACGCTGGGCACGGCCTCGCCTTCGCCAAAGCGGTTATAGAGCACCACCGGCACCCGCCGCCGCGCGAAATCCCGCAATTGGTCGGGCGACAGGCGCAGCGCCGCAATCGCACCGTCGACCCGGTAGCGCCAAACCTGATCGAGCACGCTGTCGACTTCGCTTTCGGCCGGCAGCGCGAACAGCAGGACGCGGATCCCGTGATCGGACAGGCGCCGGGTAATTTCGGCCAGGACTTCGGGATAATAAAGGTTGGTCAGGTTGGAGATCAGCACGGCAACAAGATTGGTGCGCCGGGTGATCAGGCCCGAAGCCATCGCGTTGGGCGCGTAGCCAAGCTGTTGCGCGGCTTCCAGGACCCGCAGCCGGGTTTTGGGGGCAATGCTCGAGCCAGGACGGAAACACCGGGAAACCGCCGATTGCGAAACCCCGGCCAGCTGCGCGACATCGTACGAGGTTACCGCGGAATGCACGTTTTCGCCGGTACCTGTCCGCCGCGGCGACCGTTTTTCCATGGTAGCATGACTGCCAAGTCTCACCGCATTACGCCAGCCTTTTGCACACGCCTCGATCTCATCCCGCGCCGGGCGAACCGCGGGATTGCGGTTTGGTCAATAAATCGCGCTGGCCATGGCGACCACATTCTGGACTAGCTCCCGAACCAGCGACTGAGCGGCAATTTCGTCTTTCGTAATCTCGTTCGACGCCGCGAGGTAAACCGCTTGCCGCCCACCGATCTGAGCAGCGAGCGCTTTGGAATGCAGCAGGATATTGTTTTCGAAATTCAATTCCAGACTGCGGCGGTCCATGTTGGCCGATCCGATCAGGCTAACCTCGCCGTCCGCCACGAGCGTCTTGGCATGCAGCAAGCCGCCCGAATACTCGAAGATGCGAACCCCCGCGGCGATCATCTGAGGGTAAAGTGCGCGGCTGATTGCGCCGATAGCCCGGGAATCGTTCGATTTCGGCAAGATCAGCGAGGTTTCGACGCCGCGCCGGGCGCACGCGATGATTGCCGCGAACAGCGGCGGATCGGGTACGAAATACGGTGTCGAGATGACGACCGCGCGCTTGGCTGCGTAAAGCAGGCTGACGAAGGCTCCGGACATCGCGCCCCTGGGCGACAGCGGTCCGGTGCCGAACGCGACCGCGAGCACATCGCCGTCTCCCTGGGGGCAAGTGACCGTCCGCAGCCACGGTGCCAGGTCCTCGCCGGTCTCGACCGCCCAGGCGCTCGCGAAGATCAACTGGTTCTGGACCGCGATCGGCCCGGTCAAGCGAAGCATGATGTCGACCCACGGGGCGAAGCGGGCCTTGATCAGAAAAGCGGGGTCGGCACAGTTCTGACTGCCGCAGTACGTGATGATGTTGTCGATAACGACAATCTTGCGATGGTTGCGCAGATCGAGACGGTGAGCCGCGATCGATCCGAAGCCAAGCGGAGCGGACAGCGAAGCGCAGAGTTTGGCCCCCGCCCGGTGCATGGCCGCCCAATGCGACGAGCCGATCATCGCCCGCGAACCGATCGCGTCGGCAACGATCCGGCAGGTGATCCCGCGGCGCGCGGCAGCACACACCGCGTCGATGACCTTCAGCCCGTTGGTGTCGTCCAGCCAGATGTAGAACGAGATGTGGATGGTATCGTGTGCGGCTTCGATATCGGCCACCAGCTGGGTGATTGCCGCGTCCGAATCGGCCATCAGCGCAACCACGTTGCCATCGGTCGCGGCGGACTGACTGAGCCTTTCGCATGTCCGGAACGGGCCGATGAAGTGGTCGGGCAGATCGCGCAAGGGCGCCTCGGAAGGGCCGGCAATCGGCAGGTTTTCGAGGCGGCGGTACGCGCGGTTGGCCTGTCGCCGAAACCGGCCCGACATCCACGGCTCGCCGAACATCGCATAGCCGATGACGCCGCCGATCGGGAAAAGCGCGAGCGCAAGCACCCACGCCAGGCGCGCGTAAGGGTCGCGGCCCTCGACCAGCAAAGCTCGGACCATCACCGCTACGTGAAGCAGGAAGACGAGGAGCAAGAGGCCACGATGGACGGACATGGGCCCGGTTATAGCGCCTTATGCGGAGGCAGGCAGCAGGCCAAATGCTGGCGGCGAACGGGCGCGACCGCCACGGCCGCGAGCTTTGCCGATGCAGCGCTAACGGGGATGCCGCGCGGCCAGCGCGATCCCCGCCAGATTCTGCGCGCGGCGGACCCAGCGGACCCTGGCCGGCGGGGCCCGAAGCGTCGCTTTCAGAAAGCTGCTCGAGTGGCCGGGTCGCGCGTGACCTTCGCGCAAGATGGAGTTCGCTTCCCGAATTATCCCAAGAGCGTCACCGACCAGTTCCACATCGCGCAGTCCCAGCGAACGGGCCAATTCCGCCGCGCGGATCAGCGCCATCCACTCCGCGTCCGTATTCGTGCCGTGTCCCAGATCGTCGAACAGATGCGTTACGCCCGCCACCACCACCGCCACTTCGATCCGTCCGGGGTTGGGACGGCAGCCGCCATCGAAGAACACTCTTGTCCGGCTGCGTGCCATCCTCATCCTACCTCGCTGCGCGGTGTCGCCGGCCCAGGTATATCCGGCGCGCATCGCCGCGCAAAGTTGGCGGCCCAGCTTGTTGCGCTGCCGGGGATCGGCTACACGCGGGCCCCGGTCGTGGGGCGCCCGAACAATGGACTGGAATGCCGATGAGCGCGCATCTCAAGGCCATTCACACGCACGCGCTGGATTTCTGGTTCGCGCGCGCCTCGGTCGTCGTCATCGGGGCGCTGCAGCTCCTGATCATCAACAAGTTGACCCTGGGGCCGCGATGGCTTGCTCCGGCGCTGGAATTCGCACTGCTTGCGCCGCTGTCGTTTGCGACGGCGTGGACCCAGGGGCTGGTTCGCGAAGCCGCCGAAGATCATCACTGGCAGCGGATCGCGCGGCAGCGGCGATGGATCCGCCGGCTGGCCTTGCTCCTGACCGCGCTGGTGACGATCATGAACTTCGGGTCGCTGCTGCTGCTGGTGCGCCAGCTGCTCGTCGGGCATCTCGGCGCGCCCGGACAGACGCTGCTGCTCGACGCGCTCAACATCTGGGCAACCAACGTCATCGCCTTCGCGCTGTGGTATTGGAGCATCGATCGGGGGGGGCCGGCGTCCAAAGGGATCACCCCTGTCGGCGAGGATGATTTCCTGTTTCCGCAGATGACGCTCAAGGGATGCGAGGACTGGTCGCCCGGCTTTCCCGATTATCTCTATCTTTCGTTCACCAATGCCACCGCCTTTTCGCCGACCGACACCATGCCGCTTTCGGACCGGGCCAAGATGTTGATGATGGCGGAATCGGCCATTTCGCTGCTCACGCTGGCGCTGGTGGCGGCGCGCGCGGTGAACATCCTCAACTAGGTTGCCGGGTTTCCGGCAGAGCGGGGTTCGTTCTTCCTGGCCGCCGCGCCGGCATCGCCGGCAAAATTCGCGCCGCTCCCAGCACCGCTTCGCTTGACAAAAGTCCCGGCGTGGCGGCAAATTGTCCGGACAATTGCGAGTGAGCCGATGACCCAGGAAGTACCGCCGCCCTACACCGCGCTGACTCGCCATCCGATGATGCCGCGGGTCGATCACGACGAAGCGGCGCGTTTCAACTTCCTCGCCAATTTCAATCGGTACCTGTCAGGCACGATCGGCGCGGGTAACAAGCTGGCTTACGAAAAGCGCGTGCTGCCCGCGTTCCGCGCCGAACATGGCCGCGATCCGCAGCACCGCAACGAAATCCGCAAGGCGATGAACCGCGATCCGTGGCACCGGATGTGGTCGGCGCTCAAGCGCAATTCGATGGAGCTGCGCCAGCATAACGGGCGCCAGACGACGCTGCGCCAACTCGACCAGCTCGACGCGCTGGCGCGCCAATTCAACGCGCATTCGGGGCAACTCGAGCTCGATCCCGCGGTGGCGCAGCCGCATTACCAGACCGCGGTCGATATCCACTGCCAGCCTGGCGGGTACCATACCGAAGAGCGCGCGGGCGATGTCGCTGCGGGCGCGAATTACGATGTCGGGATTTTCGCCACCACCGGCGGCGCGATGGGCGCGCTCAACGACGGCGGCGGCGCGGCGGTGGCCGAGTGGGCGAAGCGGGCGCACCCCGATTTCCGGCCGAAGCGCATCCTCGATATCGGGGCCACGGTCGGCCACAATGCGCTGCCGATCGCGCAGGCGTTTCCCGATGCCGAGGTCATCGCGATCGACACCGCGGGCGCTTCGCTGCGCTACGGCGCGGCGCGCGCGGCGGGCTTGGGGGTGAAGAACATCCGTTTCGTCCAGGCTTCTGGCGAGGACCTCTCGCGCTGGCCCGATGGCTATTTCGACTGGGTCCAGACCACCATGTTCCTCCACGAACTTTCGGGCAAGGCGCTGCCGAAGGTGCTGGGTGAGGCGAGCCGCGTGCTCGCGCCGGGCGGGCTGATATTCCACATCGAACAGCCCGAATATTCGGACGCGATGCCGCTTTACGAGCAGTTCATGCGCGACTGGGATGCGTTCAACAACAACGAGCCGTTCTGGTCCTCGATGCACGCTTTCGACCTCAAGGACGTGATCGCGCGTGCCGGCTTCCCGCGCGATGCGCAGTTCGAAGTCGGGGTGCGCGCGGTCGTCGACCGGACGATCTTCCCCGATGCGCCGAGCGGCGAGGCGGAGGATTACGGCCGCGCCGCGGTGTGGAACGCCTATGGCGCATGGAAGCCGCTGGCGCAGGTTGCCGCCGCGTGAGTGACGACGCTCCGCTCGACTGGATCGCGCGCGCGGGCAAACGCGCCAAGGGCAAGCGGCCCGAATATTTCGATGATCCCGCAATCGACCGCCTGCTTTCGCTGGCAACCGCGCTGGCCTCGGAAGTTTCGGTGCTGCGCGAACGGCTCGATACGGTGGAGCGTCTGCTCGAAGCGGGGGGCTCGCTCGAGCGCCGGGCGATCGAGGAATATGTGCCCGATACCGCCGCGGGCTATGAACGCGGGGTGGCGACCAAGGCCTATATCGCCCGGATCATGCGCGGCTACCAGCAGGAGGTCGAGGCGCTGGAAGCCGCCGACCCGCCGGTGCAGGACTGGGTGGAGAAACTGGCGCGCGAGTAGGGGCTTTCGGCCAGCGCGCTGCGACCCTGCAATCCGGGCAACCATCTCACTCCGAACGGGGATAGGTTCGGAAATCCTTTGCGGGTTGGCTTGCTCCCCCGCTCCTACCCCGTTCGTGTCGAGCAGCGGCGCAGCCGCGCCCGTCGAGACATTGTTCCCTGCCTAGCGCAGCAACTGGTTCATCTCGATCAGAACCCCGTCGGGATCGAAGAAATTGCACCCGCGCACCTTGATCGGCGGCGCGCCATTGCGGCCGGGGTATTCCTGCATCCGGGCCTCGGACGTCATCGTCACCCCCGGAACCGTTCGCGCCAGGGCGCAGCGGCCGTCGACATCGTCAGTGTTCATCACGATCACCACCCCGCCCGGGCCCATCCGCTTGGGGTACTCGCCCGCGGGGATCGGCGGGGTGAGCCACTCCATCAATCCGATCCAGCCGACGAACGGATCGTTGGCGTTGAGCAGCACGAGCCGCGTCTTGGCCCCCGGCGCGCCCGCGGGCAGCGCTACGCCCGAGGTTTCGACCACCGCATCGTAGTTGACCTTCATCCCGATCACGTCGCGGTAGAGCTTGAGGCTGTTTTCCATGCTCCGCACGATGATCGTGGTGCGGCGCACGTCGGTCGGCAGGCGCACCGTGGGCGCGGTCACGCCGGGCGAGGCATGCGGCGGCGCGGGATGCTCCGCAACCACCGGACGACGCGCCGTCCGCGCGTCGGCGTTTGCGCTCAGGGTCAATCCCGCAATCGCGAACCCTGCGACGATAGCTGCTTTCATGTGCTTTCCTCCACTGCGCCGCTGGCGATCAGCGCGGCGATCCTGTCGTTGTCGTAGCCCAGCCCGGCCAGCACCCGGCGCGCATCGGCGCCCGCGCGTGGCAGGGTGCTGGCGCCGCCCGGGCGCTTGCCATCCATCTCGAGCGGAATCGTCGGAAGCTGCGTCGCCCGGCCATCGTCGAGCGTCACCGGTTCGAGCCCGCCGGTGGCCAGATGCGGATCGGCGAACAGATCCTCGGGCCGCCCGATCGCAGCAAACGGCATCCCGGTCCCGTCCAGCTTGGCGATTACCTCGGCGCGGGTCATCTGCGCGATCAGCGCGCGGATCGGGGGGAGGATGCGCTCGCGCGCCATGACCCGCGCGTTGTTGGCGCGGATCGACCGGTCGGCCCACAGTTCGTCCAAGCTGAACAGCGCGCAGAACTTCTCCCACAGCGCGTCGGTGACCACGCCGATGAACACCGGCTCGTCGCGGGTCTGGAACACGTCGTAGATCGCCCAGGCGGAGACGCGCGCGGGCATCGGCGCGGCGGGTTTTCCGGTCACCGCGAACTGCGCCATGTGTTGGCCGACGAGGTAGGCAGTCGTCTCGAACAGGCTGGCGACGACCTTTTGCCCGCGCCCGGTGCGGTGGCGTTCCTCGAGCGCGGCGAGCACCCCGATTACCCCGAACATGCCTCCCGTCACGTCGATCACGCTGGCGCCCGCGCGCAGCGGCTGGCCCGGCGGCCCCGTCATGTAGGCGAGCCCGCCCATCATCTGAGCGACCTCGTCGAGTGCGGTGCGGTTCTCGTACGGGCCGGGAAGAAAGCCCTTTTCGCTGCAATAGATCAGCCGCGGGTTTGCGGCGGCGAGCGCATCGTAGCCCAGCCCGAGCCGGCCCAGCGCGCCGGGGCGAAAGTTCTCGACCAGGATGTCGGCGCTGGCGCAGAGGTCCTGCGCCACAGTCAGCCCATCCGCGCTTTTGAGATCGAGGCAGATCGAGGCCTTGCCGCGGTTGTACATCGGAAAATAGCCCGCGCCCGAGCCTAGCAGCCGCCGTGTCGCGTCGCCGCCGATCGGCTCGACCCGGGTGACTTCTGCGCCGAGTCCGGCAAGGATGTGGCCCACCGTGGGCCCCATCACCATGTGCGTGAACTCGATCACGCGAAGGCCGGCGAGCGGGGTCGGCCCGATCATCGCGCGGCCCGTTCTGCGTAATCCAGCATCGGCCCGGCGTCGGGGGTGAAGCCGTACAGCGGTTCGTCCGGCAGCGCTTCGGCCACGATCTTGCGCACTTCGAGCAGCGCGGCGAGGTCGATCCCGGTGTCGTAGCCCATCGCGTTGAGCATCAGCACCAGATCCTCGGTCACCAGGTTGCCCGAGGCCCCCGGCGCGAACGGGCAACCGCCAAGCCCGCCGAGCGAAGCATCGAGCGTGGTGATCCCCTCGTCCAGCCCCGCCAGCGCGTTGGCCAGCCCCAGCCCGCGGGTGTTGTGGAGGTGGAGCGTGGTCAGCAAATCGCCGACCTCGGCACGGACGGCGCGGATCAGGCGGCGGACTTGCGCTGGATCGGCGTATCCCGTGGTGTCCGACAGGCTGAACTCCTGCGCCCCGGCCTCCGCCGCGGCGACCGCGAGCCGGACGACCTGCGCCTCGGGCACCGCACCCTCGATCGTACACCCGAACGCGGTCGATAGCCCGACCGCGAAGTGGCTTCCCGCCGCCTTGGCGATCCGCGCGATCTCGGCGATCTCGGCGAGCATGACGGGGTGGTCCTTGCGAACGTTGCGCAGCGAATGCGTCTCGCTCATCGAGAACGGCACGCTCATCGCGTGGACCCCCGCCGCCGCCGCCAGCGCGGCACCCTTGGCGTTGGGCACCAGCGCGACGACGTTGAGTCCCGGGATCGTCAGCGCGAATTCGACCAGCGCGGCGGTATCGGCCATCTGCGGGAGGAGGGCGGGCGGCACGAAGCTCCCAACCTCGATCTCGCGCACGCCGGAAGCAGCCTCGGCCGCGATCCACGCCTGCTTGGCGGTCAGCGGCATCACCCGGTCGATCGACTGGAGCCCGTCGCGTGGGCCGACCTCGGACACGAGAATGGCGGTCATGCGGCGCGCTCCAGATAGACCCATGGGCGCAGGGTGCGGTCCTGCGCGGTCCACGCGTCGATTGCGGCGCGCGACTTCAGCGTCAGGTCGATCGCGTCCAAGCCCTCGAGCAGCATGCTCTTGCTCTCGGGATCGATGGCGAACGCCCACGACGCGGCGCCGGCGCTGACGGTCTGTGCCGCCAGGTCGATCCGTGTTTCGTGCCCCGCCAGCGCCGCGATCGCATCGCGCTCCAGCACCACTGCCAGCACCCCGTTACGCACGCAGTTGCCCGCGAAAATCGGCGCGAAACTGGTCGCGATCACCGCGCGGATGCCCCATTCGCTCAGCGCCCAGACCGCATGTTCGCGGCTCGATCCGCAGCCGAAGTTGGCCCCGCTGGCAAGGATCGCGGCGCGCGCAAACGCGGGCTGGTTGAGCGTGAACGCCGGATCGGGCACGCGGGCCTCGACATAACGCCAAGGGGCGAACAGGCCGTCCGCGAGCCCGGTGCGACCGGTGCTGCGCATCTCGCGGCTGGGGATGATCGTGTCGGTGTCGATATTGTCGCGCAGCAGCGGCACTACGATACTGGTGAGGGTGGTAAACGGGGTCATGGCGTATAATCTCGCGGATCGGCGATCACCCCGGCGATCGCGCTGGCGGCGACGGTTTCGGGGCTGGCGATGTGCGTGCGGATGCCCGGGCCCTGGCGGCCTTCGAAGTTGCGGTTGGTGCTGCTGATCGTGCGGCTGCCGGGGGCAAAGCCCTCGCCGCCCGCGTAAAAGCACAGCGAGCAGCCGCTTTCCCGCCATTCGAACCCGGCGTCGGTAAACACCCGGTCGAGCCCTTCGGCCTCGGCGGCCCGGCGCACCGCGGAACTGCCGGGGACGACGAGCGCGGAGCGGATGCCCGGCGCGATGCGGCGACCCTTCAATATCGCGGCGGCACGGCGCAAGTCGGACAAGCGGGCGTTGGTGCAGCTGCCGATGAATGCCGCGTCGATTGGCGTCCCGGCCAGACGCTCACCCGCGGCCAGCCCGATATAGTCGTGCGCGCGCTGGGGTCCTTGCGGGATGACTGCCCCCACTGCAACGCTCTGCTCGGGGCTGGTCCCCCAGCTGACCATCGGGGCGATTGCCGCGGCATCCATGACGATCTCGGCGTCGAATACCGCTCCCTCATCGCTCGCCAAAGCCTGCCAATACGGGGCATCGAAGTCCGCGGGGGCATAGCGCGTCCCGGCCAGTGCGGCATACGTCTTTGCATCGGGCGCGATGATCGCGGTTACGGCCGCAAATTCGGTCGCCATATTGCACAGCGTCATCCGCGCCTCGATGTCGAGCGCCTCCACCGCTTCGCCCGCGAACTCGATCACATGCCCCGCGCCGCCGCCCGCGCCGTGCGCCGCGATCAGCGTCAGCGCCATGTCCTTGGCCGTGACCCCTGGGCTCAGTGCGCCGGTGTAGGTCACGCGCATCGTCCGGGGCCGAACCATCCGCAACGTTCCGGTGACCATCGCGTGTTCGGCTTCGCTTGAGCCGATCCCCCACGCCAGCGCGCCGAACGCGCCCTGGGTGCAGGTGTGGCTGTCGGGCGCGACGAGCGTGGCGCCGGGCAGGACGATGCCAAGCTCGGGGCTGATCACATGGACGATGCCCTGATCGCGGTCGTTGACATCGAACAGCGTGATCCCCGCCGCCGCGCATGCTGCGCGGGTCTCGGTGATGAAGGCCTGCCCGCCGGGCATCAGGGTGGCGTCGCCCCTGCCGGGTCGGGTATCGACGATGTGGTCGGTAACCGCGAACACTCGCGCGGGATCGCGCACGCTGCGACCTGCGGCAACCATGCCGTTCAGTGCGGCGGCACCGGTCCGCTCATGCAGGAATACGCGATCGACCGCGATCAGGCTCGATCCCGCGGCGGTATCCGCGACGCGGTGCGATTCCCAGATCTTGGCGAACAGCGTCTGCGGCATCGCTTTGGCTTAGGTTGCTCCGCCGAAGCCCGAGCCGCCGCCGAATTGCACGCGCGTCCCCGCGGCTTCGGCAGCGATCATCTCGGCCTCGATCTTGCGCCAGTCCTTGGTCACGAAGCGTTCCTGGATCGCGGTGCGCGTCTCGAGCATGCCTTTGCGGATCCAGTGCCAGGTACGGCAACGATTTTGGCCATCGTCGGAAATCTGGATCTGCTCGTAGAGATACAGCAGCGGATCGCCCGTGCGCTGCCAGTACAGCATCATGGTGCGGTTCAGCGTGTCGAGCGGGACTTCGGCGGCCCAGCCCTGGATAAGCTCGTTGTCCCACCAGATGCGGTTGTCGCGGAACTCGGCCGGAAAGTCGCGGATTTCGGTCTTGCCGTCGGCCCACCGGTAATGATTGGTCTGGTGATAGGGGTGAGGGCCATCCTCGGGCATCCGGCACAACAAGCGGCTGGCGTGCTCGTCGACCTTTTCGTTGGCGGCGTTGAAGTAGGTGTAGACGCCGTCCCACACGCCTTCGTGGCGGGCGAGCAGCGGCATGGCAGTACGGATATCGGTCATGCACGGTCCTTTGATGCGAGCAGGTCGTGGTAGGTCCGCGCGGCGGTTCCGGCGCGGAGCAGCGCGCGGGCACGCGGCGCAAGGGCATTGGGGGCGAGCGCGGCAGGGTCGATAGCCTTGGCGTTGTCCTTGCCCGCCGCGTACCACGGATCGAAGATCACCGCAGCGCGCACCGCGCTCCACGCGCGGGTCAAGTGCCCGCCCGCGCGATCGGGGGTGAGATCGGGGTAAAGCTGCGCGGGTTCGCCCGCAGGCGCGGCGGGCCAGACGGTCTCGAGAGCGCCGAGCGCGGCGCGTGCCGCCTCGATCGCGGCGGCGATATCGGGCTGCGGCGACGACAACCCGTGGCCCGGCACGTCGATCGCGATCTCATCCGCGCGCGGCTCAGCCAGCTCTCCGCCGGGCATGTGGAGTGCCAGCCTCGCCGCCCCGCGCGCGCCGCGCCAGTGAACCAGACCTTCGCCAACCGCGATGAACCCTTCGTCGAGGTCCTCGGCAAGCGCGGGACAAATGTCGCCCGCATGCACGCGCAGGAACGCCAGGCTGTCGGCCTCCTGTCGGGCAGGGTCAGAGACTTTGTGCGCGCTCCACGCCGCGGGCATCGCGCCCAGGCGGTGGATGTGGGCCTGAAGCGGATCGCCGTCGTACGCCGTGATCAGCACCGGCGGGGTTACCGCGTCGGCAGGCGGGATATCGCGCGAGGCGCGCAAGACCGCGCCATAACCTGCCCGATACGCCGCGCCGGCATCGAGCATTTCCATCACCGCGGCATCGACGCGGACGAGATCGGCGTGCGCCCCGGACAGCCGCGCCGCGTCGCGCGTATCGAACCACGGGAAATACCAGCTCTGCTCGAGCATCCGGTTCCACAACCAGGTGAGGTGTTCGCCGTAGCCCGAGGGTTCAAACGCAGGGAGATACGATTCGCCGAAGATGCGCATCTCTTCCGGCGTCCAGATTGCGTAGCCGCCGACCGCAAGGCACGAGAACCGCGGTGCGTGGCGGGCCATCGCGGTGACCAGGATGATCCCGCCCGAGTGGAACCCGTACGCGGCGCAGCGTTCGATCCCGAGTGCGGTGAGAAACTCCGCGGCTGCGTCGGCGAACTCGGCAATCTCGGGGTGCCCGGGGAGAGCATCGGACTGGCCGAACCCGGGCGTGTCGGGCGCGATGCAGGTGAAATACGCGCCCCATTCCTGCATCAGGCGTTCGTATTCGGCTGAACTGCGCGGGCTTTGATGGACCATCAGCAGCGCCGGACCGTTTCCGCAGCGGCGAAAGTGAACGCGCCGCGGCGGGACCGAACCGGAGCCGGGAATCGTAATGAAATGACGTGTGATCATGCGCTCAATTTGTCCGGACAAATTTGTCTCGACAAGCCCTTATCTCGCTTTATGGTCGAAAAAACGCGAATTCTGATGGAGACAGGCGTGAAAGGCACGCAAATGGTCAGCGACGGCAAGACGGCGCGGCAATTGTTCGAAGAGGTGATGGCTAATCCCGCCCGGCGCAAGTTCGGCTTCGGTACCAAGCTGGCCATCGTCAACGTCGATTTTCAGCAGGCCTACACCCGCACCGACCTGTTCGCGACCGCCTACGAAACCGATCCGCGCCAGATCGAATGGGTCAACGCGATCAGCGATCTCGCGCGCGGTGCCGGGATGCCCGTCGTGTGGAGCCGCGTCGGCTATGCCGATGACGCGGGCGATGCCGGGGTCTGGGGCACGCGCACCGATACCCCCGACAGCCTCCAGAACATCAAATACGGCAGCGAGCGCCACGCCTACGACCCGCGTTGCCGGATTGCGCCGGGCGATCTTCAGTACACCAAGCGGATGCCGAGCGCGTTTTTCGAAACCCCGCTGGCCAGCTACCTCGTCTGGCACAAGGTCGATACCGTCGTCGTCACCGGCGGCAGCACCTCGGGCTGCGTGCGCGCCACCGCGGTCGACGCGCTGTCGCGCGGCTACCGCACGATCGTGCCGATCGAGACCACCGCCGACAAGCACGAGAGCTACCACTTCGCCAACCTCACCGACCTCCAGCTCAAATATGCGGATGTCGAGCCGGTCTCGGCGGTGATCGACTGGTTTGGCGCGCGGTGATGCAGCCGGGCAGCGGCGACCCGCTCCTGTACGACTATGCCCCCTATCGCGGCCGTTCCAAGGTCGTCTGGCCGGGCGGCAAGACCGTGGCGGTGTGGGTCGCGCCCAACCTCGAATATTACGAGATCGACCCGCCCGTGCACCCGCAGCGCAAGGCGTGGGCGCGGCCGCATCCCGATGTCGTGGGCTACGCCCACCGCGATCATTCGAACCGCGTCTCGCACTGGCGCATGGCCGAGGTCATGTCGAAGCACGGCTTTCCCGGCTCGGTCAGCCTGTCGGTGGCGCTGTGCCAGCACCACCCACAGGTCGTCGCCGACGCCAACGCGCGCGGATGGGAGTTCTTCAGCCACGGCATTTACAACACCCGCTACGCCTACGGGATGGACGAGGCGCAGGAGCGCAGCATCATCGCCGATTCGATCCGCACGGTGCGCGAGGCGACCGGGCAGACGATCCGCGGCTGGCTCGCCCCCGCGCTGACCCACACCCCGCGCACGCTCGACCTGATCGCCGACATGGGCCTCGACTATACCTGCGACCTCTATCACGACGATCAGGTGCAGGTGGTCAACGTTGCGTCGGGGCGTTTGGCGTCGATCCCCTACAGCCTCGAGGTCAACGACCATTACGGGTTCTTCGTCTACAACATGAGCGGGCGCGAATACGCCGACACGCTGGTCCGCCAGTTCGAGCGGCTGGCAAAGGAGGGCGCGACATCGGGCACGGTCATGTGCATCCCGTTGCACGCCTACCTGATCGGCCAGCCGCACCGCATCGGCCCGTTCGAGGAAGCGTTGCGGCATATCGCGGGCGATGGCCGCGCCTGGATCGCGCGCGCGGGCGAGATCGTCGATGCATGGCGGGCGCAGCGATGACGCTCGATCCCGCCTACCTCGAATATCCCCGCCGCGCCGAAGGCTACGACCACGCGCTGTACCCGTGGTCTGCGCTGAAGGACCGCGCGCCGGTCCGCTGGCCTTCGGGCGCGGTGGCGGTGTGGATCTGCGTCAGCCTCGAATGGTTTCCGATAACGCCCGTCGACAGCCCGTTCCGCGCGCCTGGACACATGCAGACCGCGTATCCCGATTATCGCCACTACACCGCGCGCGATTATGGCAACCGGGTCGGCGCGTGGCGTTTCCTCGATGCGTTCAAGGCCGCGGGAGTGCGCGTCAGCTTTGCTACCAACGCCGCGGTGGCCGAGCGTTATCCCGAGCTGATCGCCGCGATCCTCGCCGATGGCCACGAAATCGTCGCGCATTCGACCGACATGAACGGGACCATCGACAGCTCGCTGCCCGAGGCCGACGAGCGCGTGCTGATCGCCTCGGCGCTGGCGCGGCTGGAGGCGGCGAGCGGGGTCAAGCCGACCGGGTGGCTGTCGATCGCGCGGTCGCAGAGCTGGCGGACGCTCGACCTGCTCAAGGAACACGGGCTGACCTGGTGCGCCGACTGGGTCAACGACGAGCTGCCGTATCGCTTCACCAACGGCCTGATCGACCTGCCGCTCAACCACGAATTGTCCGACCGGCAGATCATCGCGGTCCAGCAGCAATCGGCGGACAGCTGGGCGCAGAGCATGGCCGATGCGTTCGACTGGCTTGCGCGTGAGGCAGCAGAGAGCGGCGGCGGGCGGATGCTGCCGATCCACCTGACCCCGTACATCATGGGGCTGCCTTACCGCATCGGCGCGGTCGAGGCGCTGCTCGCGCAGCTCACCGCGCGTTCGGAGGCGTGGTTCGCCCCCGGAGGAGAAATCATCGCGGCGTGGAGCGCACAGCAATGAAAGTCCGCAACCCGCGCACCGGCGATTTCGATTACGAGATTGCGCCCGCCAATCCTGCCGCAGTCAGCGCCGAAGCCGCGCGCCTCCGCGCCGCTCAGCCCGCGTGGGCTGCACTCGGGGTCGAAGGGCGCGCCGCGGTGTTCGAGAAATTCGCCGCTGCGGTAGAGCGCCACGCCGCTGCGATCACCGCCGCGTTGATGATCGATACCGGGCGCGGGGCAATCGCGCGGGTCGAAGTCGCCAGCCTGCCCGCCAGCATCCGCCGCTGGGCCAGCCGCGCACCGCAGATTTTTGCCGGGTTGGACGAAGGGCCATCGCCATCGGCCACACCCGGGATCGAGCTGCGCACGCGGTTTTTGCCCTATACTCTGTTCGGGGCGATCGCGCCGTGGAATTTCCCGGTGATCCTCAGCCATATCGACGCGTTGCCCGCGCTGATGGCGGGGTGCGCCGCGCTGATCAAGCCGAGCGAGGTGACCCCCCGCTGTGTCGCGCCGCTGCGCGCCGCACTGGCGGAAGTGCCCGAACTGGCCGCGGTGATGGCTTATGTCGAGGGCGGCGCGCAAACCGGCCAGGCGCTGATCGCCGCGGTCGATTACATCTGCTTTACCGGCTCGACCCAGACCGGGCGCAAGGTCGCCGAGGCGGCGGCGCGCGCGCTGATCCCGGCCAACCTCGAGCTTGGCGGCAAGGATCCGCTGATCGTCCTTGCCAGCGCCGACCCGGTCGCCGCGGCGCGCACCGCGCTGCGGGCCAGCGTCGTGGCAAGCGGTCAGGCGTGTCAGTCGATCGAGCGAATTTATGTCGCGCGCGCCATCGCCGAACCGTTCCTGGCCGAACTGGTCGCCGCGGCGCGCGGTGTGCGGCTTAATCATCCTGATATCGGCGCGGGCGAGATCGGGCCGTTCATTTTCGCCCCGCAGGCAGACAAGGTCGCGGCACAGATCGATGCCGCGGTCGCCGGCGGAGCGCGCATACTTTCGGGGGGGCAGGTGGAAACCCTGGACGGCGGAAAATACCTGCGCCCGACCGTGCTCGTCGACGTCACGCCCGCCATGGCGGTGATGGCCGACGAGACGTTTGCCGCGGTATTACCCGTGACCGTGTTCGATAGCATCGAGGAGGCGATCGCGCTCGCTAACGCAAGTCCATATGGGCTCTCCGCCGCGGTCTTCGCCGCGAGCGTAGAGGAGGCGGAAGCCGTTGCCGCGCGGCTTGAAGTAGGCGCGGTGTCGATCAACGACGGCGCGCTCACCTCGATGGTCTGGGATGCCACCAATTCCTCGCAAAAAGCATCCGGTCTTGGTCCCTCGCGGATGGGCGACGAGGGTCTGCTGCGGTTCCTGCGGCGCCAGGCCCTGATCCGGCAGACCGG
This sequence comes from Novosphingobium sp., assembly GCA_025356575.1. GTDB lineage: Bacteria > Pseudomonadota > Alphaproteobacteria > Sphingomonadales > Sphingomonadaceae > Novosphingobium. The sequence goes on along the minus strand of JANXSP010000099.1, from coordinate 35,907 downwards.
CACCCCGCTGCCGCTCGCCGCCTATGCCGAAGACGCGCATGCCGGCCCGGGCGGGCGATGACCAACCGCGAGGCGCTGGCGGCGGCAATGCCCGCGATGCTGCTCCACGAAGGGCACTGGGACGGGTGGTACCGGCACCTCGATCGCGCGGGCGTGCTGCTCGACGCCCACAAGGTGGCGACATGGTGCGAGTTTCCAGACACCGGACCGTGGCACTATATCCAGCACAACGCGCTGACGTGGGACGATGGGCGAACCGCGACGTATGAATTCGGCGGTGCGCTCCACGGCGATCGGCTGGTGTGGGAGACCGATCGGTTTGCCGGGCACGGCTGGCAGACCGGCGACGATATCGTAATGTTGCGGCTTGACCGCCGCGACGTGCCCGGCGCCTATTACACCGAGATGATCACAATCGCGCCCGACCACCGGAGCCGTGCCCGGACATGGGAATGGTACCGCGACGGGGGACCGTGGAAACGCACACTTTGCGACGAGCGCAGGGTCGCGAAATGATCGAACAAGAGGGTGAATCATGATGGCTTCGTTGCTTGTCCTGGCTGCCGCGGGCGCCGCCGCAGGGGCCACCACGCCCCCGATCGTTCCCGATCGCAGCTCCACCCCGCAAGTCCCGCTCGAGGCGCCGCGCGCCGGGCCGCCGGGAGGCTCCACCTGCGACCAGCCGGTGGTGATGGTGATCTCGGGCCCCACGCTCGATCGTGCCCGGATGATGGTTTACGGCAAGGCGATCGCCGACAGCGGACTCTACCGCCAGCTTGGCGGCTACTACGTCAATCTTGCCGGGCCGCAGGAAATCTTCGAGGGCAACGCGCCCGCGGGCTACGTCAACCTGATCGTCCGTTTTCCCTGCATGGCCAATGCGCGCGCGTTCTGGAACAGCAAGGTTTACCAGGAGCAGATCAAGCCTTTGCGGCTCAATCCTTCGGCCGGCGACTACATCGTTGCGGTCTATCCCGAAGCGCCTTTGCGCGAGGATCTCATCGGCAAGGTCGGCGAGGATGGTTACCGCGCCGAATTCAGCGCCGAGGCCATTGTCCAGATCGCAGCGCCGGCGAAGCCATAAGGCGCCGCTTTCAGAAACAACGACTCTTTCGGCGGTTTTTCCGCGCACGGCGGGCCTGAGAGACAAATCGAGTTGCCAATTGCCGCGCCGTGCGCCGTAAGACGAGCTTGGCAATTCGAAAGACGCAAGATCACGCGACCGCTTTTTCGCTGGCTCAGGGTCCTGGGCGTTACCGTGGGCACCACTATCGGCTTGGGCGTAGGCGGCCTGGCCTGGGCCGGATACTGGGACACCGACGTCTTTACCGACGTGCCCGCGGCCGCCGTGACCGGGCCGAAGAGTGCGCGCGTTGCAATCGTCTACGTCTCGGGTGACGTCGGGTTCAAGGTCGCGCTGGGCGGGATGCTCGCGAAGCGATTTGCCGATCGCGGGGTGCCAGTGGTGGCGATCAATTCGCTCGGATTTTTCCGCAAGCAGCGTTCGGTGGCCGATGTCGCAGGCCTGATCCTAGAAGCGACTGCCCGCGCCAAAGCGCTCGCCGGAGCCGACCGGGTCGTGCTGGTCGGCCATTCGCTTGGCGCCGATGTTCTTCAGGCGGCTCTTGCAGCACTGCCTCCGGCGCAGCGCACAGCCATCGCCGGGGTTGTCCTGATCGTCCCCACAAAGGGGTTGTACCTACGCATTTCGCCGCAAGAAATGCTCGACATCGGGGCGCCTGACGCGCCCACGCTCGGCACTCTTCAGTCGCTCGACTGGGTGCCGGTTACGTGCATCTACGGACTGGAGGAAGACGACAGTCCGTGCCCGCTTTTGCGCGGCCCGAACGTGGTAAGAGTGGGTCTGCCGGGCGGTCACGCGATGCACTGGGATGTCGCGGCCATTGCCGCGAACACGTTGCACACGGTCGACAAGCTGCCTCGAAAGGAGCTATAGGACCCGGTGGCGCATCAGCCTGGGTTCAGACTCCCGAGCCTAGTATGCTGGCCTTCGAAAATGAGTTGTGGACTGATATCGTGAGGAAATGGTCGTTTCTTGGCGCTGCGCTGGCAGCTTGTGTGGTCACTGCCCCGACCCTTGGCGCGGCGAGCACTGCGGTATCTGTCACGCCTTCGCTTGAGCGGGCGGTCTGGGTCAACCCTTACGGTAACGTCAAGGTTCAGACTGGCGATTGCGCCGGCAAGCTGTGCGGCTGGGTGATCTGGGCGACCCCCGAAGCGGCGCAGGAAGCCCGTGAAGCGGGCACTCAGAACCTGGTCGGGACCCAGTTGCTCCAGGGTTATCGTTCGGTCGGTCCGGGGCGCTGGGAAGGGCACGTCTTCGTTCCCGACATGGGTCACAGGTTTTATTCGACGATTTCGCAATTGAATGCGGAGACCTTGAAGATAAGCGGCTGTGTGCTCGGCGGTCTGATTTGCAAATCGCAGATTTGGCACAAGGGCTGATCCGCAAGGCCCGCTTGCTCCGCAAGCTTGCACGATATCGCCGACCGGCCGGGCTGCTCGTTGTCGTCGGGCTGACGGCACTTGGCTTGTATGCGCTGCATCTGCTGGTCGCGCAGGTGCATTTCCGCGATGTCCGCCTTGCCTTGCGGGGGCTCGCGGGTTGGCAGGTTGCCGCTGCAGTCGGATTCACCGCGGCGAGTTATTTCCTGCTGACCCTGTACGATTCGATCGCTTTGTGGATCATCGACAAGTCGCTGCCCTGGCGGACCGCCGCGCTCGCTTCGTTCACCAGTTATACGCTTAGCCACAACCTTGGTCTCTCGCTGCTGACCGGGGGGTCGGCGCGCTACCGGGTCTATCGGTCCAACGGCCTCGGCACGGTGCATATCGCCCAGATCCTGGCGATCGCGAGCGGAGCCTTCTGGACCGGAATAGCGATGACTGCGGCCGCCGCCCTGATCATCGACCCAGCGGCGCTGGCCTTCACCGGCATCGCGATCGGAACGACCGCCCGGGTTGTGGCGGCGACGAGCGTGGTGGCGCTGGCCGGGGTGCTGCTGTGGCGGACCCAAAACCGCAGCAGGTTGCTTACGCTGTTCGGATGGACGCTGCCGATGCCCAGCCGCCGCCAGGCGATATCCGTGTTGGTGGTGGCTATACTCGATCTGGTAACCGCCAGCGCCGCTCTTTTCTTCCTGGTCCCCGGCATCAGTCTGGCGCTGTTTCCGGCGGTGTTCGTGGCGTATGTGATTGCAGTGATCGCCGCGGCGATCTCTCACATACCGGGCGGCGTCGGTGTGTTCGAAGCGATGATCATCGCGGCTCTACCGGGCATTCCCAAGCCCGATCTGCTTGCCGCACTGGTCGCTTACCGGGCGATCTATTATCTCCTGCCACTGCTGGTGGCCGGGTTGATCGTGTCGATCAACGAATACCGGACGTGGCGCAGTCCCGTGGCCGCGGTCTATAAACTTTCGCAATCGGTCGTATCCAGCATGGCACCGATGATGCTTTCGGCCCTGACCTTCGCCGGGGGTCTGGTCCTGCTGATTTCCGGATCGTTGCCCGCGATCCCGGGGCGTCTGCAAGCCCTGCGTGCGTTCGTGCCGCTGCCCTTTGTCGAGGCTTCGCAAATCGGTGCGAGCCTTGCCGGCACCGGTTTGCTGCTGTTGGCGCCGGGGCTCTACAAACGGCTCGACGGCGCCTTTCTGGTCACCCGGGTCTTGCTCATCGCCGGCGCCGTGTTCTCGCTTTCGAAGGGCATCGATTTCGAAGAGGCGCTGCTTCTCGGCTTGATCGCCGCGTTCCTGCAGTGGTCGCGCAAGGCCTTCTATCGCCACACCGCGCTGACGGTTCGGTCGTTTTCGGCGGGATGGATCGCTGCTTGCGTGATCGCCGTCGGGCTATCGGTCTGGATCACGCTGTTCGCGTTCCGGCATGTCTCGTTCGACAGCGACTTGTGGTGGCAGTTCGCCTGGCGCGGAAGCGCCTCGCGCGCCATGCGCGCAACGTTTGCCGCAGCGGTGATGCTGGTCGGCGCTATCGTCGTGTGGCTGTTCGGACCGGCAGCGCGGCCCGATCCCGCGAGCGACAGCACCGCGCCCGCGATCGGCGATCTGCTGGCGCACAGCGAGCGTTCGGACGCGATGCTGGCATGGACCGGCGACAAGCGCTTTCTCGAACTGCCCGGCGGCGATGCGTTCCTGATGTATCAGGTACAAGGCAGCACCTGGGTCGTCATGGGCGATCCGGTGGGGCCCCGCGAACAATGGTCCGATCTGCTGTGGCGCATCCGCGAACGCGCCGACGCGGCCCAGGGCCGCTTGTTGCTGTACCAACTTTCACCCGAAGCGCTTCCCCTGGCGATCGATCTTGGCCTCAAGCTCGTCAAATACGGCGAGGAAGCGATGGTCGATCTTAACAGATTCACCCTTGATGGAGCCGAGGGCAAGAGCCTGCGTTATTCGGAACGCCGCGCGCTACGCGAAGGCGCGCGGTTCGAGATCGTCAAGGCACCCGCAGTGCCGGCGCTCATTCCCGAGTTGCGGGCGATCTCCGATCAATGGCTCAAGACCAAGGGCCAGTCGGAAAAGGCGTTCAGCGTGGGCCGCTTCGAACCCGCCTACCTTGCCCGGTGCGATTGCGCGATCATTCGCCACGAAGGCCGGGTGGTCGCCTTCGCCAATATCTGGCGAGCCGCCCCCGGGGGCGAGTTTTCCATCGACCTCATGCGCCACGGCGATGCCATCCCCCAGGGCACGATGGATTTCCTGCTCATCAACCTGATGCGATGGGGCAAGGCCGAAGGATACACTTGGTTCAACCTTGGAATTGCCCCGCTTTCAGGGATCGCCGCACGCCGCCTGGCGCCGATCTGGGCGCGGGCCGGAGCGTTCCTCTATCGCCACGGCGATAGTTTCTACGGGTTCGAAGGCCTGCGTGCCTACAAGGACAAGTTTTCACCGGTGTGGGCGTCGCGGTACATTGCCGGCCCGTCCGGGTTCGGTCTGGCCCGCGCCCTGTTCGACCTCCAGACGCTTGTCGGCGGCTCCCGCGCAAGCGCCGCTCGCAAGAAGCAGGTGAGTGCGGTGGCGTAAACGGCGTCCCGGCACCGCGCTGAATCTAAAGCGCTTCGACGGTTTCCCGCAGTGGCACGGCGAGCGACGTCGGTTCGCTCTCGGGCAACGAGGCCGCAGGGTCGGCGGGCGACGGCGCGGTTTGCAACGCGGCCTGGACCGACACTTGCAACGCCGCCTGCGGGGGGATCGAGGGATCCGGACCACGCTGGCCCGGTGCGGGTGTCGTCCGCCGATGGTGACCGCAATGAAGCGCGTCGATTTGCGCCTGCTGCGTCCGGAGATACGATGCGCGCCGGGCGAGGTACGGATCGGGCGAATTGTTGATCGTTTCGAGCTCGTCGTCGAACGCGACCCGGCTATCGAGCTCGTGGAGCACCGCGGTGGGGCCCGTGAACTTGACCTGCGTGAACGGCTTGCCGACCAGGGTCGGCAGGACGAGGCCATCGATCGCGCCGCCCAAAATGTCCCGCACGGTCGTGGGCCCGACCAGCGGCAGGAACAGGAACGGGCCCGGCCCCACTCCGTAACAAGCGAGCGTATCGGCAAAGCCGACCTGGCGGCGGGGCAGATGGAATGGCCGCCGCTTGGCGATATCGAGCACGCCCCCGATCCCGATGGTGGAATTGATCGCGAACCGGGCGAGGGTCTCGGCGGCCTTGCCGGGCTTCAGCAGGAGGAGGAAGTTCAGGAAGACGATCGGTTCGTCGAGCAGGTTGTTGAGCGCGTTGCGCAGCCCGTCGCGGAGCGGGCGGGGAATCGCGTGCTCATAAGCGTGGGCCAGCGGGGCGATCAGCGCCCTGTCGACGGCCTGGGTCGCGCCGAAGCTGACCTTGTTGACGCCGGCAATGGGGTCGCTGGGGGTATCGCCCTGCCGCGCGGTGACGACGATGTCGCTATCGGCCTGGTCCTCCATGGACACAGGTTGGGGCAGCGCGCCGGGGCCTGTTTGCGGCGACAATTGCGCGAGTGCCGGGAATTGGCGAGTCGGGACTTCGGGCAGGTCAGTCCCGCTTACGACCTGCCGGGCCGACGTTTCCGACAATGCCGCATCCGCGCCCGCTCCGGCTTCGGCAACCTCGGCAAAGAACGATATGCCGGTCGTCTCGCTGGCGATTTCAGCTGCGCTGACGGACGGCGCCGACATCCGATCTTCGGCGGGAGCAACTTGTGCAACGAACAACAACGGTGCTGCAGCCAGGGCTGATACGAACACTACACACAGATCCTTGGAAGAAAATCGGCTTCCATCTTCGGCGGCGTATGTGCTGAACCTGGACTCCCCCGCTGCGCCCTAGCAAAGTTCGGGGGCGCCGTCGATTCAAGGGTTCGGGTGGCCTCTATGCGCCCGCAAGCGGCTGCTCGGTCCGTCTCTCGGCATCGGAGGAAAGCCCGATCGCATCAATGCCGGGATATATTGTCCTCGATCCGAGTTTGTATGTCCGAGAGCCCCTGGCCGGACGACGGCTGCACTCCGAGGAGACAGATCATGTGGATTGGCATCGCGTTGGTTTTGGCGGTCCTTTGGGTGCTGGGTTTTTTCGCTTTTCACGTCGCGGGCGGGCTGATCCATATTCTCGTGATCCTGGCGATCATCGCGCTGGTGGTGCATTTCGTGACTGGCCGCCGCGTCACCTGACCTGATCCGGGCAAAGCAGCCTAGATGGACTTAAAGAAGCCGCCCGGAATTTTCTGCGCGTCCTGTCGACCTTATGATCCAACTTCGATCAGCTCGATCAATTCGCCGGCCATTCCGCGGGTCGTAGCCGATCGGCGATCTTCGTAGAGCGCGCCGCCGCGTTGTGACGGTTGCGTTATCCAGGCGCAGCGGCAGGCCGCCAGATCTGGAACGGCTAACGACACCAGCGCATTCCCGGGTGGCAGCAACCCCGCATGTGCGCCGCGCGGTGCAGCGCCGGCTGGGTAATCGTCGATCTCGACGATGGGCAAGCGCTCCTTTTTGATCATGGTCAGGGTCGTCAGATGATCGCCCGGTAGGCCGAACGCGCGGTTGATCATCGTGTACGGGATCATGAAATTATCGCCCGGCTCGAACCCCAAAACAGTCTGGTACCACGCAGCCGCGCGTGTCCGTTCGGGTGCCGCAAGGATCACGATGAACATCTTGTCGACCGGCGACGTTGCGCGCGGCAGGTCGAGCGTTGGCATGTCGGTGAGCACTTGGTTGAGATACAGCATCTCGCGCCCTGGGCCGAGCACCTGCATCGGGATGAATGCCGGCTCGATCCCGGTAATGGTCCGCGGCGGCCCGACGATGTCGAACCCCGATCCCGCGAGCCGCGCGGGCCAGCCATAAACATCCTGCACCGAAAGTTCGAACGCCGCCCAGCCATACGTCGTCGTCGCTACGAACGCCGGATGATCGGGTTGTTCGACCAATCGCAGCCAGCACGGCGCACCGCTGCGCGGGCGCAGTGCAGCGTAGCGCGCGCCCGTGATGGCGTGGGCGCCCCAGCTCAAGGCGAGTTCTGCGGCAACCGTTCCTTGCTCGACGAGGTCGAGCCCGAGAACATCGCGGTATGCGGCAAGCGCCAGATCGAGGTCGGGAACCGTCGACAATCCGCCCAAAATGGTCCCGTGCGCGATCAGCGCCTGAACTCGGGCTGGCGCTTCTCGACGAACGCGCTCGTCCCTTCGACGAAGTCCGCGCCGGTAAACGCCTGCGCAAAGGTTGCCAAGGTGTCGGCGTCGTCCTCGGTTTGCCCGTCGAGGACGCGGCGGACGAAACGCTTGATCTGCCGGGTCGAGTGCGGCGAGGCCGCGAGGATCGGATCGGCGAATGCGGCAACGTCCTCGCCCAGCGCCTCGACCAGCCCGATCCGCAGCGCTTCCTCCGCGTCGATCAGGCTGCCGGTGTAGAGCAGCCGCTTGGCCTGCCCGGGTCCAACCAGATCGGTCAGCAGCTTCACATCGTGCAAGGGATAGACGAGGCCGAGCTTGGCCGGAGTGATCCCGAATCGCGCGCCCCGCGCCGCAATGCGCAAGTCGCAGGCGAGTGCCAGCCCGCAGCCGCCGCCGATGCAGTCGCCCTCGATCAAGGCAATCGTCGGCAGGGCGAAGCGGGTCAGTTCGAACTGGGCGCGGTTGATCGCGGCCTGGTTGGCGCCGCGCCACTGGGCGTCGTCCTTGTTGGCGAGGAGTTCGGCGATATCCGCGCCTGCACAAAATGCGCCGGGCTGCGCCGCGCGTATTATCAGCAGGCGCAGATCGGGGTCTTCGGCCGCGCCCGCGAGGATGCGCGGCAGCGCGGTCCACATCGCCATGTCGAACGCGTTACGCTTGGCCGCGCGATCGATCAGCAGGTGCGCGGTCGCACCGTCCTTTTCGAGACGCAGCGTCACGCCGGCGAAATCCGTGCGAAATGCTCGGCTATGGCGAGCCGCGTCGTCACCCAGACATCGCTGTGCCGGCGGACGTGGCGGAAAAATTCCTCGAGCGCCCAGATGCGCCCGGGCCGGCCGATGATCCGCAAATGCAGGCCCAGGCTCATCATCCGGGGGCTTCCTTCCTGGCCTTCGCGGTAGACCTGGTCGAAATTACGGACCGCGTAATCCAGCCACTGCTGCGGGGTCATGGCCGGGTCGGTCCACATCTTCATGTCGTTGTTGTCGAGCTGATAGGGCACGATTACCATCGGCTTTTCGGGCACCGTCGTCCGGTCCCAGAACGGTACGTCGCCCGAATAATCGTCCATGTGATACGTGAACCCTTCCTCGCTGAGCAGCCGCCGGGTGTTGTCGGTGAGCATGTAGCGCGACAGCCAGCCCGCCGGGCGCACGCCGCAACTTGCGTGAATGCTGGTGGCCGCCTTGCGGATGAAGTCGCGCTCGCGGTCCTCGTCGAAGCGGAACTGATGAACCCAGCGGTAGCCATGGCTAACCGGCTCGTGACCCAGCTCGACGATCGCCTGCGCGATCTCGGGGTGGTTTTCCAGGCTCAGCGCGGCGACGGTCCAGCTCGCCATGATTTCGTATTGCTTGAGCAGCTTGACCACGCGCGGCGCGCCGGCCTTGATCCCGTAGAGGTAGTTGGATTCGTTCGAATAATTGCGGATCGGCGCCTTAATGAAGATGCCCAGCTCGTCGACCGGCTCCATCCCCCGGTCGCCCCGTGCGATCGTCTGTTCGGAGCCTTCCTCGACGTTGACGACCACGCTCAGCGCCATCTTCGCGCCGTCCGGCCAGTCGATCCGTTCCTCGAGCAGCGGCATCAGTGCATCTCCTCGCCGCCCGAGACGTTGAGCGCCTCGCCGGTGATATAGAATGCCTCGTCGCTGGCGAGCCAGGCGCAGGCGTGGGCGGTATCGGTAGGCAGGCCGGGGCGCCCCATCGGGTTCTTGGCGGCCATGTTGGCGAGGTATTTGTCCACGCTGTCGAACCCGAGCAGTTTGGAGAAGTATTCGTTCTGCTCTGCGCCCAGGGCCGTGGTGACGTGGTTGGGACACACCGCGTTGACGGTGATCCCAGCGCCGCCCAATTCGACCGCGCTGGCACGGGTCAGCCCGATCATGCCATGCTTGGAACTTACGTAGGCGGGCAGGTGGGGGAAGCCGGTCTTGGCCGCCTGGCTGGCGATGTTGATGATCCGCCCGCCGGTTCCAGCCTCGACCATCGCGCGTGCTGCGGCCTGGGTGCAGTAGAACGCACCCGACAGGTTGACCGCGATGACCTTGGCCCAGTCTGCTGGGTCGACCTCGAGCAGCGGCTTCATCATGAACCCGATCCCGGCGTTGTTGACCATGACGTGAAGCGCCCCGAACGCTTCCACCGATCGCGCCACCAGCGCGGCGCATTGCGCGGGATCGGAGACGTCGCACTCCACGGTCAGCACTTGCGCCCCGCGCCCGCGCAATTCCTCGGCAACTTCCTCGGCTTCCGGGCCGATCGCGACGTCCGACACGACGCAGTTGGCCTTTTCGTCGGCGAAGCGCTGGAGGATGCCTTGCCCCAGCCCCTTGTGCCGGCCCGAGCCGGTGACGACGACGGTCTTGCCCGAAAAGCGGCTCATGATGTCACAGGTCCTCGGTCAAGATAAACACGGGGTTGTCCGCGAACTGCCCGAACGCGGCGGCGACTTTCTGGAACTCGGGGTCGCTCACGTCGGCCACGAACGCGTCCATCGCGTGGATGTCGATCACCTCGACATACTGATAGGGCGGGGCGGCATCCGATCCGAACAGCCCGGTGGCCTTGTGGACGGTGAACTTGCCGACCGATGCCAGCGCATTCACGCCCGGAATGTCGGTGCCCTTGGCCCAGGCCTCGTAATCGGCGGCGCTGGCGCCGGGGAGCAGGTTGAACAGGACGACGATCCGCATGGGTCTTCTCCTTCAGGAAACAGGGGGTGCATAGCCGCCGAGCGCGGCATCGAGAATGCGGGCGAGCGCGATCAGGCGCGTTTCCGATCCCGCCGGCCCGACGAGCTGGACCGACACTGGCAGCCCGTCATGATCGCGGCCCGCAGGCAACGCGATCGCAGGCAGGCCGGCGATATTGGCGAGGGTGGTGAAATCGGCCTGGCTCGCGGGCGCGCGGGTATCGTGCGGGAACGCCGCATGGGGCGTGGTCGGCATGATCAGCACGCCGTCGGCGCCGAACGCGTCGAGCACTGCGGTGCGGGTGGCAGCAAGCAGGGGCTCATTCTCGGACAGGGAATCCACCGCATCGAGGATGATGGCGAGTTCGGGCGAAACGGTGGCGCGGTTTTCGCCGAGATACGCGATCAGCGCGCGTCCGGCGTGAACCAGCGCCGCCGTGCGGATCGCGGTTGGATCGCCCGGAAGCGACATCTCGCTGAGGGGAAGTGCGGGTAACGCGCCAAGCGCGCGTTCGTAGCCTTCGATCACCGCAGGCTGGCACTGGACCCCGCCAAGGCTCGCCAGGGTTAGCACCCGTGCGAACGGGGCGCTGACCGCGCCATTGCCGATAACGCCCCACGCCCGCTCGATCATCGACAGATCGCGCGCCAGCGGGCCGATCGAATCGAACCGTGCGTCTAGATAAAGCATCCCCTCTTCGGCGATTGCCCCAGCGGTCGGCTTGAGGCCATAGACCCCGCAATACGCTGCCGGGATGCGCACCGAGCCGAGCGTGTCGGTCCCTAGCGCAAGGTCGCAGAGTCCCGCCGCGACCGCCGCGCCGCTTCCGCCCGACGACCCTCCGGGGGAAAAGCCGCGATGGTGGGGATTGTGCGTGCGCCCGTAGAACGCGTTGTCGGTGGTTGCGCCGAGCGCGGCCTCATGCATGTTGAGCGTGCCGAGGATTTTGGCGCCGGCGGCGCGCAACTGCGCTACAACTTTGCCGTCGGCGGGCGCGATCCGCCCGCGCAGGTGCGCCATCCCGCCCGTGCGCGGCAGCCCCGCAACCGCGATGTTGGACTTCACCCCCACCGTCACATCGCCAAGCACACCGGTGCCGAACGCCGCCGCGGGGTCCATATCGACGAACGCGCCAAGATCGGCGAAATCTGTCAAAGACCGCGCTCGTCGATCAGGCGGATCGGCTTCTGGCGGGTATCGATCTGGGTCGCGCTAGCGGTGCCGCCGGGTTCGCACAGCGTCACCTCGACCTCCACCCCCAGCCCGCGCCGCAGCGTTTCCGCCAGCTCTTGTCTCGCACTTCCGCCGCGGCTTTCGATCGTCACCTCCATCGCATCGCGCCCGCCGGCATCGCGGCGGACGTTGCATACGTATTCGCCGGTAAGGTCGGCGCGGTTCTCGATCAGCGCGGCGATGGCGTGGGGGAAAAGGTTGATCCCCCGCAGCTTGACCATGTTGTCGCTGCGCCCCTTGAAGCCGGCGATGCGCTTGAACGCGAGCTCGCCGCGGCCGTCCAGTTCATGCGTGATGTCGTGGGTGTTGAAGCGGATGCACGGCGCGATGTCGTCCTTGAACAGGCAAGTGACGACCATGTCGCCGGTTTCACCCTTGGCCACGGGTGCGCCGTCCTCGACCCCAAGCAGTTCGAGAAACTGCGCGTCCTCCCACACATAAAGCCCGTCGCGCTCGGGGCCTTCTCCGGCGATCGATCCGGTATCGCCGACCCCGTACCAGTCAAACGCCTTGGCGCCGTGCCACGCGGCTTCGGTCGCGGCGCGGTCCTCGGTGCCGAGATGGCCGATGATCATCTTGAGCTTGATCCGGTCGAACATCTTTTCAGCCTCGGCCACTTCGGCAAGCTTGCGGATATAGTCGACGAACCCGACCATCACCGTCACCCCGAAATCGGCCATCAGCTGGACCTGGTTGACCGAGCGCGTCTCGATTCCCGTGCCGGCAGAGAGGAACACCGAGTTGGTGAAATGCGTTACGGCTTCGCGGATATAATGTCCGCCATTGATCATCCCGTGGCCATAGACCGAATGGACCACGTCGCGCGGGCTCAGCCCCTGCCAGCGGTACATGCGCCCGACCAGCAGGTTGGTGATCTCGCGCCCCTTCGGCCCGAACATCAGCGTCTGCGGCTTGCCGGTTGTGCCGCTGGTGGTGTGGAAGATCGTCGGCGGGCGGTCGTCGCCGCCCATCCCCGCGAAATCGCCATAGGGCGGATGCGCGGCGATCGAGGCCATAAGATCGGTCTTGTCGTAAACCGGCAGCTTGGTGATGTCCGCCAGGCCGCGGATATCGCCGGGTTCGATGCCCCTGGCACCCCACAGCCGCTGGTAGAATGGCACCTGCCAACCGCGCGCCATAAGGCGGGTGAACTGGCGTTCCTGGACAGCGTTGAGCTCGTCTCGGCTCATTGCCCTGTACCGCGCGGTGAACGCGTCGCCGATCGGATAGTCGGCGAGCATCGCCTTGATATCGAGCGCTTCGAAATAGGTCGGAAAGCTCATTGCGGCTCCGTGAAATAGGCGAGGGGACTGGAAAACAGGCGGGAGTCGCACCCGACCGGCGCAAGATCGCGCGCGAGCGAGGTCTTTGCCAGCGATTGCGCAGGGTCCAGCGGCGCGGCCGGGCTCCCAAGCGTATCGGGGATTTCGGCCACATGCCGCTCGCCCGAACCCAGCGTCACGGTCAGCTTTTGCGGAAACAGGGCATTGGGATCGGTGCTGCCGTCGGCGATGAGGGAAAACCTTGCCGATCCTGCCGCAAGATCGGCATCACCCAGCGTCTCGGGCGTAAAAGCCCGCGGGTCGATCCGGCCATCGCGCAGCATTAGCGCGGCCAGGAAAGGCAGGCACAACCGGGCGTAGGCTGGGGACATTTCGGAGGTGCAAGGCCGCCCGACGAGGCGGTGGATGAGCGGCGGCGCGGCGAGCGTGATCTCCGCAACATGCTGCCTGGCGAACGGCTGCAGGGCCCCTAGCGCCGCATGGCTGGCACGGCCGGAGGGAAACGGCTTGGTGCTGATCTCGGCGATCCGCCATACGTCTCCCAGATCGCGCGTATAGGTTGCCAGGTTGCCTTCGTCGATCAGGCTGAAATATCCGAACGGCCCTTCAAGCGCGTCGAGCGGCCCGGTAAACCCGGCGCCCGCAAGATCGCTTGCCGCAACCGCCGCGCGGGCGGCATTGGCGACCTGGAACGGCAGCGCGATCGAGCCTTCGATATGCGCCTGCATCGTGCCCGCCGCGCTCGAATAGGCGAGGCCGAGCGCGTGATCGAGCGGGGCCCCGTCGATCCGCGCCACCGCCAGCGCTGCGCCGATCACCCCGGCGGTGGCGGGACGGAAGAAGCGCAGGCCGCTGGTCGCGGCCAGGCCCAACCCGCTGGCGACATCGACGCCGATCGCGAGCGCGGTTAGAGCGGCTTCGGGATCGCACCCGCCGCGCCGATCGATCGCCGCCCCCAGCGCCGCGGTGACGACGCTCATCGCATGGACGACTGCCGGTTCATGGACTGCGTCCCATTCGAGGCAATGAATGCGGTAGCCGTTGACGAAGCCCGCGGAAGGCGCAGGCAGGCGCTCGCCGGTGCCGAGCAGGCGCGCTTCTTCTCCGCTGCCGAACCCGCGCGCGCCAGTCAGGATCGCAGGTTCACCCGGCGCGCCGACCCCTGCCGCGCCAACCATCAGCGTGTCGCCGAGCAGCCGCACCGCGTCGGCGCGCACGGCTGCCGGCAGGATGTGATCGGCGGCGGCAAAGGCAAGCAGATCGGCGGTGGCGGTCATGCCAGCCACTCCGCCAGCAGCGCCGAAATCGCGCCCGCGTCGTTGCCGCGCAGCGCCAGTTCGGTCGCACGCTCGGCGTGTTCCCCGGCAAGTCCGCCCCACGCGGCGAGCGCGTGCATCTTGGCAATAACATCCGCCTCGCTCACCGGGCGTTCGGGATCGCCGCGGGCGTCGATCAGTTCGAAGCCGTTCACGCGCGCGCCGAAGTGCGCCGGATAACGCGCGGTGATCTCGGGCGCTTCGGTCACGGTGACCAGCGCGCGCAGCGGGGCGAGTGCGGAGATCGCCTCCGGGGTAAAGTCCTCGGGCCCCGCGTCGCGGCCGTCGGCGATGACCGCGACCGCGTGCTGGAGCGAGAATTTGGCCTCGGCCTCGGTCACCGGGTCGGACCGGTCGCAGAACGCCAGCGCGTCGGCATAGGTTTCGACGCGGAACGGCGCGGTCAGCTTGCCCGCTGCGCGCAGTTCGAGCGCGCAATCGATCGCCGGATGCGCGTGGCGGCACGCCGCCCAGGGCTTGAAGCTGACCTCGTGAATACGCCACTGGTCGGGGAACGTCATCGCGTTCGGCCGATCGCACGTCGCCGCGTAGATCCCCTGCGGACCCTCGAGCACGCTGAGCGGCCCGGTGATCCCCATGTCCGCGTATTCGGCGGCTCCCCGCCCGGTCTGGAGCGCGTGCGCGGCGTGCCACTGCTTGGCGGTGACCGGCTCGCGGTGCATCTGCCACAAGCCGCCTGTTACCGAACCCGCTAGTGCCAGCGCGTTCGCGAAGCGCTCGGGGTCCAATTGCCGTCCCTTCGCCAATGTCGCCGCCGCGCCGAACACCCCCGCGGTCGTAGTCGGGTGATAAAACGCATAGTGCCGCGCATCGAACGTCGCCCCGACCGCGATCATGACCTCGTAGCCGGCGATCGCCGCGTCGAGCACGGCGTCGAGATCGCTGAAATCCTCGATCAGCGCGCAAGGCCAGATCACCGGGCCGGGATGGAGCAGGGCGGTGCGGTGGATATCGTCCATCTCGAGCACGTTGCCGAGGAACGCCGCGTTGATCATCCGGTCGGACTGCATCGGGTTCAGCGCACCGGCCACCGCGCTCTCCCGCGCCCCCGCGACGCAGGCCAGCCAATCGAGCAAATGGAGCCGCGCACGTGCCCTATCGCTTTCGCCGATGGGCCGGGCTAAAGTCCGGACAAGTTGCACCAGCAGCGGCTCGCTCATCGAACCGACTCGCTGGCGGAACGCGACCGCGGGAGTACGCTTTGAACGACCTGGCTACCGTCATGCCCGACCGCGCGCCGCCCCGTTACCTGCAGATCGCCGCCGAACTTCGCGCCGAGATCCTTGCCGGCAAATATGCCGGATCGCGGCAGTTCCCCACCGAAAGCGAACTGTGCCAGCATTACTCGATTAGCCGCTTCACCGTGCGCGAGGCGCTGCGGCGGTTGCAGGGAGAAGGCTTGATCGCGCGGCGGCGCGGCTCGGGCACTACCGTCCAGCCCGCGGCGGCGCGCGGCGGCACGCTCCACCAGCCGCTGTCCAATGTCGGCGAAATCCTCCAGTACGCACGCGATACGCACGTCACCTACGAACGGCGCAGCGATTGTGCCATTCCCGCAAAGGTCTGCGAACAAATCGCCGAGGATACCGCGGGCAGCTGGCTGTGCTTTACCGGCGTGCGCCGCCAGGAAGGCGATGACCGTCCGCTTGCGGCCACCGACGCCTATTTCCACCCGCGCCTTGCCGGAGCGGCCGAGCGGCTCGATCTCAGCGCGGGCACGCTGTTCGGACAAATCGAAACCTATTCGGGCACCGCTGTCGGCAAGGTTACCCAGGATATCCAGGCGGTGATCGCCACCGCGCCCGTCGCGGCCGCGCTCGAACTCAAGCGGGGGAGCGCCGTGCTGCAAATCCTGCGCTGCTATTTCGACACCAAGGGGCGCCTGTTCGAGGTTTCGGTCAGCCACCATCCGGGCGACCGTTTTGCCTATTCGATGCACATCGACGTCGATAGCTGACCCGCACGCGACCGGGTTCATTGCGGCGCCTGGCCGGGCGCCTGGGCGGGTACGGCGCCGGGGTGCCAATCGGGTTCGGAATCGAAGCGAATCGGCGGAGCGATGTGGTGCGCCCCGCCGGCCATAACCAGCAAGCCGCGCTCGGCGATATGGGGCTCGTCGAGGGCCTCGCGGAAATTCAGTACGGGCGCGAAGGCGACATCGAGCTGCGCGAACCACGCGATCCATTCCGCGCGCGTTCTGCCGGCGAACGTATCGCGCAGAAAAGCAATCAGCGCGTCCTGTTCACCCGCAGGCGCTTCGGCCAGGGGCAGCAGGTCTTCGCGGTTGAGCGCGCCAAGCAGATTGCGCGCGAACTTGAGCTCGCGTCCGCCCAGTACCACATGATGCCCATCGCTTGTCCGGTACACCTGGTAAAATCCCGCACCACCCAGCGAGCGCTGCGCCGACGATCTCGGCGCGTCCCCGCCCATGATCGCGCTGCCCGCGGTGTGGGCAGCCCAGGGGAGCAGGCTGTCGAACATCGCGGTATCGATGTAATCGCCCTGGCCGCTCCGCTCGCGCCCGATCAGCGCCATCAGCACGGCCGCCAGCGCAGTCAGCCCGGCGGCCATGTCGGCTGCGGGCGCACCGGGGACGACCGGCATCCCGTCTGCCCCGTCGTTGACGCTCAGGAACCCGGCCAGTGCCTGCACCGCCATGTCGTGTGCCGGGTGCTGGGCGAGCGCGCCGTGCTGGCCGAAGGCGGAGATCGAGCAGTAGACGATGCGCGGGTTCAGCGCCTTGACCGCGGGATAATCGAACCCGAGCCGGGCCATGACGCCGGGGCGAAACCCTTCGAGGAAGACATCGGCACCGGCGATCAGTGCGCGTAGCGCCGTTTTGCCGGCCTCGCTCTTGAGGTCCAGCGTCAGGCTTTCCTTGCCGCGGTTGAGCTGGGTGAACCACACCGAATTTCCGCCTTCGAACGGCGCCTGCGTGCGCACCGGGTCACCCGCGGGCGGTTCGATCTTGATTACGCGCGCGCCGTGATCGGCCATCATCACGCTCAGCATCGGACCGGGCAGAAACTGCGTCAGATCGATAACGGTGATCCCGCCAAGCTTGCCCATTCAGACCACGCCCGCGTTGCGCAGCCGCGTGAATTCCGCCGCGTCATAGCCGAGATCGCCCAGGATTGCGGCACTGTCCGCCCCGAGCAGCGGCGCCGCGCGGTTGGGCAGGCGCTGCCCGTCGAGCCGGATCGGGCTGGCGAGGATTTGCATCCCGGGCAGATCGGGATGATCGACACTGTCGCGCATTCCCGTGGTCTCGAGCCACGGGTTGTCCATTGCCGCCTCGAGCGAGTTGACCGGGGCGACCGGCACATACCCTTCCAGCAGGCCCTGCCAGTGCGCCACCGGCTGCTGCCCGAAGATCGCATCGAGCGCATCGGACAACGCACCGCGGTGCTCGAGCCGCGCCTCGTTGGTCGTAAATCGTGCGTCTTCGGCCAGCTCCGGGTGCCCGATCCGAGTGACCATGAGATCCCAGAACTTGGGCAATTGGCACATGACGAACATCCACCCGTCCGCGGCGCGGAACATCTGGCTCGGGGTCGCGGTCGGATGCGCCGAGCGCGGGGTGCGGTCGGTCGCGGTGCCGTGGTTCATGTACCACAGCGCGGGATAGCTGGTCTGGTGGACCGCCGCGGAAAGCAGGTCGGTATCGACATCGCGGCCGGTGCCCGTGCGCTGGGCATCGACCAGCGCGGCAAGCAAGCCGATCGCCATCACGGTGCCGGTCATGAAATCGACCATCGACAGCCCCATCCGCTGCGGTTCGCCCGCGGGATCGCCGGTCAACGCGCAATAGCCGGCCTCGGCCTGCATCAGATAGTCGTAACCCGGCCATTTAGCGCGCGCGTTGTCCCGCCCGTAGGCGGACAGGTGCGCGCAGACGATAGCGGGATTGAGGTCCGCGAGCGCCGCGTAGGTCAGCCCCAATTTCGCGGGCAGATCGCCGCGCATGTTGTTGGCGACCGCGTGCGAAGTTGCCGCCAGCTTGCGGAAGATCGCCTGGCCCTCGGCGCTGTTGAGATCGAGCGTGAGCGAGCGCTTGTTGAGGTTGAAGGCCTGGAAATACAGGCTCTCATTCTCGCGCAGATAGTGCGGACCAACCCCGCGCGCGGTGTCGCCGCCGCCTTTTCCGTTCTTCTGCGGCGGCTCGATCTTGATGACGTCCGCGCCGAGTTGGGCAAGGAACATCGTTCCATACGGACCCGCGCCGTATTGCTCGACGCTGATCACGCGGAAACCGGTAAGCGGCAAGTGCATCAGATCGGGTTCGCCTTGAGCCACTGCTTGGCAATGATCATCCGCTGCATTTCATTGGTGCCTTCGCCGATGCACATCAACATCGAATCGCGATAGTAGCGCTCGATGTCGTATTCCTTGGAATAGCTGTAGCCGCCGTAGATCCGCATCGCGTCCTGGCTGTTTTCAACCGCGGCCTCGCTCGCGAAAAACTTGGCCATGCCTGCTTCCATGTCGCAGCGATCGCCGCGATCATACGCTTCGGCGGCGTCCATCGTCAGCAGGCGTGCGGCGCGGGCGCGCGTGACCATTTCGCCCAGCTTCAGCTGGATCGCCTGGTGCTGCGCGATCGGCTTGCCCATCGTCTCGCGCTGCTGGGCATAAGTGGTGGCGAGCCGCAGCGATCCCTCGGCCAGACCGACCCCGCGCGCGGCGACGTTGATCCGTCCCAGCTCGAGCCCACCGGTGGCCTGGAAGAACCCCTGACCTTCGACCTCACCGATCAGCTGGTCGGCGGGGATGCGGTAGTTGTCGAAGATCAGTTCGGCCGAATCGATGGCCTTGTATCCCAGCTTTTCGAACTTTTTGCCGGTGGTGAAGCCCGCTCCCGCTTCTCCGGCCCGCTTGTCGGCGATGAACAGGCTCATCCCCTGGTAGCGCGGGTTGGCGGCGGGGTCGGTCTTGACCAGCAGCGCGAAGCAGCTGCCGTTCAATGCGTTGGAAATCCACGTCTTGGTACCGGTGATGACGTAATCGTCGCCGTCTCGCACCGCCACGGTGCGGATCGCCTGAAGGTCGGTCCCCGCGTTGGGTTCGGTCAGCGCGAGCCCGCCGCGGATCTCGCCGCTGGCGAACTTGGGGAGCCATTTCGACTTCTGCGCCGGGGTGCCGAAGCGTTCGAGCGCGGCGGCCATGATCAGGTGCGAATTGAAGATCCCGGTAATCGCCATCCAGTACGAAGATATCCGCATGACGATCTTGGCATATGTCGTCGCCGGCAGGCCGAGCCCGCCGTATTCCTGGCCGATAGTCGCACCGAACAGGCCCATCTCGGCCATCTCGTCGACCAGTTTGGCCGGCCAGATGTCGCCGTGATCATGGTGCATCACCACCGGGATGACCGAACGTTCGAGCCAGCGGTCGATCGCGTCGAGGAACGCGGCCTCTTCATCGGGATCGATCGTGCGGCCCTGGTCGGCCATCAGTACAGGTGCGGTTGCCACGTTCATGTCCTTCATCCTCAGTCGTCGTTGGGGCCGCAGCCACGCCGCCAGACGAGCACGGTGCGCTTGTAATGGCTGACCACCTTGCCGTCCTGATTGTGCCCGGTTGTCTTGAACGTGACGATCCCCTGGTCGGGGCGGCTCTTGCTTTCGCGCTTTTCGAGAACCTCGCTCTCGCAGGTCAGCGTGTCGCCGACGAACAGCGGGTGGGTCATTCGGACTTCGTCCCAGCCAAGGTTGGCGACGGCCTTGCCGCTGGTGTCCGACACGCTCATCCCGGTCATCAAGGCGATGGTCAACGGGCTGACCACGAGCGGCTTGCCGAACTCGGTCTTCTTGGCAAATTCGTAGTCGAAGTGCGCGGGATGAGTGTTCATCGTCAGCAGCGTGAACCACACGTTGTCGGCATCGGTGATCGTCCGCCCCGGGCGGTGCTCATAGATATGGCCGACGACGAAATCCTCGAAATACCGGCCCTGGACCTCGCGGAAGCGCCCCGGGGCGACTTCCTTCACAGCATCACGCATCGTCGTTGGTTCCTTGTCGGCTGAGCACGGCGCGATAGCGTTTGACCACGGGTGCCTCGAGCATCCTGCCCTTGAACCGGATGGCACGCTCGCCGCCCGCGGCATAGGCAGCAATGGCTTCCTCGGCTTCGGCGATTTCCGCAGCCGAAGGCGCAAAGGCGGCTTCGATTGCAGCGAGCTGCGCGGGGTGGATCGCCGCTTTGGCGTGGAACCCGAGCGCTTTGGCGGCGCGGCATTCGTGCTCGAGCCCGGCAGGATCGTCGAGCCCGAGAAACGGCACGTCGATTGCGGCAACCCGCGCCTCGGCCGCCGCCAGCACCACTGCCTGGCGCGCGCCAAGCAGCGGTTCCCACGCCAACGCAACCCCGAGTTCGCCGGCGAAATCGCCCCCGCCGAACATCACCGCGGTGACGCCGGGAACCGCGGCGATGGCTACTGCATGGCGCAACCCCCGCGGTGTTTCGATCAGGGGGATCAGTGCGGGACAGCGCGCGCCCAGGGCCTTGGCCACCACCTCGACTTCGGTTGCCGCCTCGACCATCGGCACAAGCAAAGCGGCGGGCATCGTCTCGGCGGCGATCAGCGCGGCGAGATCGGTGATCCCCGCCGCGGTCGTCAACGCGTTGATCCGCAGCGCCCAGCCCGAAGCGTTATCCGCAAATTGCGCCAGCGCCGCGCTGCGGGCGCTTTCCTTGTCCCCCGGGGCGACAGCATCTTCGAGGTCGATGATGGTCAGGCCGGCGCCCGCCGCGCGCGCCTTGGCGAAGCGGTCGGCACGCGATCCGGGCACGAATAACAGGCTGTTGGCAGCGAGCATGAAGCCTACGTGATCCCCTCTGCGCGCATGCGCACCGTGCCGCACAGCATCCGCGACAATTGCGCTTCACAATTTGTCCGGACAAATCTAAAGTCAAGCTGAAAGCGCCACTGGGGGCGCGGGGGAAGGAGATTGTCTTCATGAAAAGTCTTCGCTGGATGCTTGCCGGGGCCGCACTTGCCGTCGCTTCGAGTACCGCCAATGCCGCGGCGCCGCGGATGCTCGATCCGGCCAAGCCAGCCGATGCGCTCGAAATTTCGAAACGCGTCCAGTGTGGCGAAGCCGATGGTCAGCCGGCGGTCTATCACTGGTCTGGCAAGCTTTATTCCCGCGTCGATGGCGAGCCCGATCGGCAGTTGTTCCGTGTCGAGGGGATGAACATCCGCCAATGCGCCACGGTCGACGATCCCGTGCGCGGCAAGGGCTGGCGGCTCGTCAGCCGGGAAATCCTGCTCTACCTCGATCCGCTCACCGGCGAAGTCGTGCGCGAATGGAAAAACCCCTGGACCGGAGAGATGGTTCACGTTCTTCAGGTCGCCAACGATCCGGTCAACCAGTCGCCCAGTTTTGCGATGAGCGCGTCGGGCACGCCGTATTCGATCCCTTCGCTGCGCCGTGAAGGGCAGTATTTTTTCATGCCATTCGAAGCGCCGCTGTTTTACACCAACCCGCTCGCCGGGACGTATCAAGACTATATCGGCGGCAAATACCACGCGATGGAGATCTTCGATTTCGCGTTCAATGCCAACGAGATGCTCGATACCCGCAACAAGACCGCGTATCCGATCGTCAGTTGGGTGCGCGTTTCGGAGTTCCTCCCGTGGATGAAGATGCGCGGACGTCAAGGTCAGTTGGTGATCAACGCCATGGGCAACAAGTTGCGCAGTTTCGAAGAGCTGTCGCCGGTCCTCAAGACCGAGATCGCGGCGAACTACCCGGCGTGGACCGCGCCGCCGCCGGTCGACGATACCCGCCCCAACGAAACCTCGTGGACGGTGTTCAAGAAATGGGCCGATCAGCAGCGACCCCCGGCTGCGCCGCCCGCGCACTGACCACCGCGCCGCCAGCGCACTGACCAGCGCGCCGGACAAAAAAAGGCCCCGGGCGCAAGTCCGGGGCCTTTTTCGTGACGATCGCGGTGGTCTTAGAAGTTGAACGAAGCCTCGGCGCCGAATGTCCGGCCCTTGCGCAGCGTCGCGAAGAACGCCCGCGGTGCGCCCGTCTCGATCTGTGCGCGGGAGCCGTTGAAGGTGACGGTCGAGGCCGCGGGCAGGCCGGTCGTGCCCGCGCCGTAGCGATAGTCGAACCAGCGGGTGGCCAGCGGGACCGAGTTCTCGTTGGTCAGATTACGGCCGAACGCGGAGATCGTGAACCCGCGCGTCTTGAACCCGAGGCGGGCGTTGAGCAGGAACGTATCGCCGGTTTCGGCCAGGTTGTGGACCTGGACGAACTTGCTGTCTTCGTAGCTGAAGTTGGTGTTGAAGACAATCGAGCTGTTATCCCCGGCCAGCGGAAGTTCGTAATTGAGCGAGCCGTTGACGATCCACGGACTGCCCAGCGGCAGCTTGTTGCCCGCGATCGTGCACAGCGGCAGCGCAGCGGCGGGCGGGTTGCGGGTATCGAAGTTGGGCCGCAGACCGCCCGAATTGAGGATGAACTGGTCGGCGTCGCAGCCCGACGTGAAGTGCGCGTCGACATAGCTCACCCCCATGTTGAGCGTGAATGCACGCGTGGGCGCGGCGGTGAACTGGAGCTCGAAGCCCTGGGTGATCCCGTTGCCCTGGTTGGTCACGATCGACGTGATGGCACCGTTCCCGTTGGGGTTGGGGATCGCGGTGGTCAGCTGAATCGCACTCAACTTGTTGTGATACGCCGAGAACGCGACGCGCAAGTGGCGGTCGAGCGCATCGAATTTCGTTCCGATCTCGAACGATTCGGCCTTTTCGGGCAAATAGTTGATGAACGGCTGACCGGTCTGGGTGGTGGCGACCGCGCCCGCCGCGCCGTTGAACCCGCCCGGTTTGCGGCCCTTGGCGAAAATCCCGTAAAGCAGCAGGCCGCCGGGAAACTGGTAGTCGATCGTCACGCGCGGATCGGTGCCGGTTTCCTTGAGTTCGGGCAGGCAGTTGTTCGCGCCAAAGGTGTTGAACGCGGTATCCTGCCCGGCATAGCCGGCGCAGAACAGCGGCGCGGACGAAAAGTCGATCTGCTTCTTGCGTTCTTCGGCATAGCGAACTTCGCCGCTGATCGAGAGGCCGTGGACCGGCTCGACGGTCACCGAACCGAAGATCGCCCGATCCTCGAGCCAGTTGAACGACGAGCCAAGCTTGCCGAACGGATCGCCCTTGTCAGGATTGGCGAAGGTCAGGTCGGTGCCGCTTTGCACCTGCTTGAAGTAATAGACTCCGACCAGCGCCCGGATCGGACGATCCTGCGGCGTTGCCAGACGCAGCTCCTGGCTGAAATCCCAGCTATCCTTGCGCGTGGTGTTGGCGAACGCCGGCTCGCCGACCGCGGGGCCGAAGAAGAAGAACGATTCGGAGTGATCGCTGTCGGTGCCGAACTTGTTCACGTTGTCGCGGTAGCCGGTCAGGCTGCTGAGCACGAAGCCCGAGCCCGCGATGTTCCAGTCGGCAACCTGGCTCAGATAATACTGCCGGTTGTAGATCCCGTCGAACGCCGTCCCGTCGAGCAGGCCGAACGGGGTCTGCACCGGATCGGTGTTGAGCCGCACATTGTTGGGCTGCGGCTGGACCACACCGCAGAAATACTGATTGGTATTGGTCGAGGTTCCCAGCGTTGCCGGGACGTTTGGCAGGAACGGCGATACCGCGCGGTACCGCGCCGAGCGGTAGCCCGGCTTGCAGTTGTCCGCCGCGGCGCCCTGGAGGAAAATTGCCAACGGGCCGTCGTCGTCGCGCTGGTACGAAAAGCGCTGCTTGACCTGCAGGTCGCCGCCATCCCAGTCGAGCGTAAGATTGATGCTGTCGGTTTTTTCCTTGCCGACTTTCTTGCCGGTCAGCTGGTTGATGTACTGACCGCCGTATTCGAAGTGGCGACCGCCCAGACGGAAGCCGAGCACGCCGGGGATGATCGGACCCGAAACCGATCCGGCGAGCTGGTATTCGTTATGCTCGGCAACCGTCGCCCGGCCCGATGCGGAGAACGTGTCGGTCGATTTCTTGGTGATGTAGTTGATCGCGCCGGCATAGGTATTGCGGCCATACAGCGCCGATTGCGGACCCTTGATGATTTCCACCCGTTCGATCGACAGCGGATCGAAACCCTGGATATCGCCCTGGTAATAAATCCCGTCGACGAAATAGGCCGCGCCGGTCTCGACCCCGAACTGGACGTTCGCGAGCACGTTCGACTGGCCGCGGATGACCGGACGATCGGACGAACGCCCGAACGCCTGGCTGAAGCTGATACCGGTCGCTTGCCGGGCGAAATCGTCGATCGAGTTCAGCCCCTGAGCGGCAATCGTGGCCGCCGACACTGCCGAAACCGAAACCGGTGCGTCGGACAGTTTTTCCGTAACCTTGCGGGCTGTGACGACGATGTCTTCGATTCCGCCAGTGTCGGTCACCGCCGCGGGCGCCGCAGCCGGCGCGGAAGCCGTTTGGGCGAATGCCGCGCCCGGGGTCAAAATCGTCGCCGTCAACAGCAGTGCGCGCAAGGTCCGCATCATATTCTGTTCCCCCATGCGCCCCAGTGCGCAGTTGTCCTCGGGCCGAATTGTTGTCCGGACAAAGATTTGTCCAGACAAACTTTCGCCTGCCCCATCGTTACCCGCAGGACTGTTGCCGCAAGGTCACGGCTTGACCGTTCCGAGGTATGACGTCGCCACCAGCAGTGCGTATACCAGCCAGACCCAGCGGCGGGTGCGATCCATCGTCGCACGCAGCGGCACTTCGGTATCGTCGCGCGAACCGTCGCGCAGAACCGCAGCGAGCTGCCCGCCGACCGGCTTGAAGCTGACGTCGATCATGATCGCAGCCACGAAGATGAACCCGAACAGCAGCGCCTTCCATGCCAGCCAGGCGGGCGCGATCGGGAAGCCCGTCATTACCGATTGAGCCCCCAGCCAAAGGTAGAAAGCGGCGAGGATATAACGGATCCAGCTCTCTACCCCGCGGTTGCGCGCGGCCCGGGGCGTCTGATCGTGGTGATGCGAATCCCATACCAGCCACAGCCAGAACCCGCCGATGAGCCATCCCGCGACGACCAGTGCGGTGGGCACGTGCCACCATCCGCCCAGCGCCGAGATCGTCAGCGACAGCGGCACCATCAATGCCCACGCGCTGCGCGGGGTCATATCGACAAGGACCAGGAGCTTGAGCAGCGCAATGCGCTGTTCGAGCGTGTAGCGGTCGCGCTTGCGGAAGTGCTGGCCAAGCAGAAACACCCCGACGTCTGCGCCCAGCCACAGCACGAACAGCAGGAGATGGATGTAGACCAGCGTCGGATAGGCAAGCGCGGAAAGGGTCATCGGGTTCTCCAAAATCACGTTGTCCGGACAAATCATACTTTCGCGATTGACAAAAGCCCAAATGTCCGGACAACTTTGGTTTTCTTGCTGCAGGATTTCGAGCTGCGCGACCGGGATCACCCGGCGCCGGCAATGAGGCTTTCTTTCGAAAGGATTTAATGATGGCACGTTCCGTTCTGCTCGGCGCCGGGTCGCTTCTCGCGCTGATCGCTTCTCCTGCTTTCGCCCAGACTGCTGCGACAACTACCCCGACCGCAGCTACCTCGAGCACAACCGCTCCGACCACGACCGCTGCCGCTCCCGAGCAGCAGGACGGCGTCAGCGACATCATCGTCACCGCGCAGCGCCGCAGCGAGAATGTCCAGAACGTGCCGATCTCGATCACCGCGCTCGGCCAGCAGCAGCTCGAGGAACGCGGCATTTCGAACGCGCTGCAGATCGCACAGTTCGTCCCCAATCTCACCGCGATGAACAATACCGGGCTCGGCAGCGCCAACGCCTATTATCTGCGCGGTCTGGGTTCGACCGAGACGATCCCGACGTACGATCCGCCCGTCGGCACGTATGTCGACGAAGTCTACCTGTCGCGCCAGAACGCCAACAACCTGTCGCTGTTCGATGTCGAGCGGGTGGAAGTCCTGCGCGGGCCGCAGGGCACCCTGTTCGGGCGGAACACCACCGGCGGCGCGATCAGCGTGATCATGGCGCAGCCCAAGGACGTGCTCGGCGGTTATGCCGAGGTCGGTTATGGACGGTGGAACAAAGTGCTTGCCCGCGGCTCGATCGACGTGCCGCTCGCGCCTGGGTTTTCGGCCAAGGTTTCGGGCTATTACCAGAACGACGATGGCTACGTGAAGAACGTCACCACCGGCCAGCGGCTCAACGACGACGATGGCTGGGGCGTGCGGCTGGGTCTGCGCGGGGATCTTTCGCCGTCGGTGAAATGGCAGGGCAGCTACGCGCACATCGTTGCCGACGGCGAGAATATCCTCAACTTCGTGTGCAACCCGCTGAACCTGGCGCAGTGCAACGGCCGCTATTCCAGCACTGGGCTGAGCAAGGTGCCGGGCACTTTTGCCGGTCTCAACATCCACGGACGAAAGGCGAACTATGGCCTGGGGGTCAGGAACGACAGCGACCTCATCACCTCCAAGTTCGACATCGGCGTGGGTAGCCTGGGGACGCTCAGCCTGATCACCGGGTTCGTGAACCAGGTCCAGCAGTACGGGCTGGACTTCTTCGACGGGCGCAGTTCGAATGCCCCGTCGATCGCCAACGCGTATCCGACCCCGCTGCAGTTGCCCAAGGGCGGCTTCACCTTTTTGGCCGATCAGCAATCGAACCAGTTCAGTCAGGAAGTGAAGCTGTCGGGCAGCGCCGGCAGCGGGCTGATCGATTACGTCGGCGGGGTGTTCTATATCCATGAGAACGTGTCCGACGATTTCGCCGACATCCTCGGCACGACTACGGCCACGGGCGCGGCGGTCCTGGGAGACCGCATCCTGCGCAATTCGACCAACGCCGTGGCGGGGTATTTCCAGGCCGACGTCAATGTCGGGATCCTCAAGTTCACCGCGGGCATCCGCTATACCGACGAGATCAAGCGGCTCGATTTTCACGACAACCGCGCGATTTGCGCAGTGGCGCCGCTTCCCGTCAGCTGCCTCGACACCGCCAACCTGATCGTCCCCGCCAACGGCACCACGGTGCTGACCGCGCAGGCGATCCCGACCAAGCTCGAGACCAAAATCTGGACCCCGCGCTTCGCAATCAATGCCAAGCCGAGCGACAACCTGCTGCTGTTCGTTTCAGCAACGCGCGGGTTCAAGTCGGGCGGCTGGAACGCTCGAGAAACCTCGCCTGTGCGGATCCTGCCGTTCGGTCCGGAAAAAGTGTGGAGTTATGAAGCGGGGTTCAAGGCGACGCTGCTCGACCGGATCGCCCGGCTCAACGTCAGTGTCTTCCAGCTCGATGTAAAGGACCTGCAGACCCCGTCGGCGTTCGTGAATGCCAGCGGATCGCTTAGCTTCATCACCCGCAACTTCGCCGATTACCGCAACCGCGGGGTCGAGGCGGAACTGACCTTGGCGCCCGCCCACGGGCTCAACCTGTTCGCCAATCTGGGCTATTCGCGCGATCATTACGTGCTCAAGACCGGCCAGCCCGCGTTCGATCAATACGGCATCCAGTCAGTCGCCACCCAGCTCGCCAACTGCAAGCTGGCGCTGGCAGCGGGCAAGGTTCCGGGCGGAGCCAATTTGCCCGCGACCAACCCGCCGATCTCGAGCTGCGCCTCGGGCATCGTCACCGCTCAGGGCACGATTGCGGAACCGGTCCGCACCCCCGACTGGACCTTCTCGCTGGGCGGCAGCTACCGCGCGGAGATGTCGGGCGGGTGGGCGATCACGCCATCGGTCGCCGCCAGCTACAGCTCGCAGATGGAGGTCGGGACATCCAACATCACGATCTTCAGCGGCGCGATAACGGGCACCAACGGGACCTTCCCCAACAACCTCAATTCCGGCACCACGATCTTCGGATCGCGCAGCGCGGCGCACTGGCTCGTCAACGGCGGCATCGCCCTGTCCGCGCCGGGCAATGCGATCAAGCTGTCGGTCGAGTGCACCAACTGCTTCAACACGACTTTCGTGCAGTCCTCGCTGGGCAATTACACCTACCTCAACCCGCCGATGAGCTGGCTGGTCAAGGCGCGCTACAACTTCTGATGACCGCGAAGCTGGTTCCGCTTCCCAGCCGCGCCGGGCGGATTGCCTACCGCGCGCGCGGCGCGGGGGGCGAGCCCGGCGCCTTGTGGGGGTTCGAGGATTTCACCCTCACGCGCGACCGGGCGGGCGGGCGAACGCTGACCACGCATTGCGAGCTGGCGTTCGGCGCCGATGAAGTGGTGCGCGATTCGATCCTGGCGGTCGATGCCGCCTACCAGCCGACCGACGCCTATGTCCGCATCCTCAACCACGGCGAATGGACGGGCAGCGGCTGGTTCCGCTTCGGCGAACACGAGGCCCAGGGCGAAAGCTTCACCCGCGCCGAGGGCCGTATCTCGCAGCGCCGCGCGATCACCCGACCGATGCGCGGGTTCGGTATCCATGCGCTGATGGGCGATGGGTTCCTTGCCGCCAGTTTTCCCTATGACAAGGGCGTGGGGCACGAGCAGTTCTATGGCCAGAACGTGCTTCACAGCCTCCACCATTTTGGCGCGACCGGGCCGGGCCTGGCGACCAGCACCTCGGGCCTGCGCTACATCGCGCGCGAAACCGTGACCGTGCCCGCGGGCACCTTCGATTGCTACCGCGTCGATTTCGTCGGCATGACCAACGCCCATCCGCCTTATGCGATGTGGCTGACCTCCGACGGGGATTTCCTTTATGTCCGCGGCGTGGTCGAAGGCTACATGAATGCGGTGTTCGAACTGGAAGAACTCTCGGGGGAATGCCTGACATGAGTGAAAAACAGTCATGATCGATCAACCGGCACGCGGCGGACGATCGGAATTCGCGCTCGGGTGGAAAACGCTGCTGGCCGGCGTGGTCGGCGTGGGCTGCGGTGCTTCGCCGATCCCGTTCAACATCATCGGCTTCACTATTGCCCCGCTGAGCAAGGAATTCGGCTGGTCGACCACGCAAATCCTTGTGCCGATCACGATCTTCGGGGTCGTCGCCTCGCTCCTCGCGCCTGCATTCGGGTCGCTTGCCGATCGCTACGGCGTTCGCAAAGTGGCGCTGGCGAGCCTGCTTGCCTTCGGTCTCAGCTTCGCCGCGATCGGAATGACCCCGCCAAGTCTGATGGCCTATTACGCTTTGTGGCTCGTGGTCGGGCTGGTCGGGATCGGCTCGACCCCGCTGACCTGGACCCGTGCGGTCAACATGTGGTTTTACAACCAGCGCGGCCTGGCGCTGGGCATCCTCCTCCTCGGCACGAGCCTTGCCGCGCTGACCGTGCCCAAACTCGCGGTGTGGGCCATCGCGACATATGGCTGGCGGGCGATGTTCGGGATAGTGGCGCTGCTGCCGCTGGTGATCGGATTGCCCACCGCATACTTCCTCTTTCGCGAGCCGCGCCCCGAAGAAGTTCCCCCGGCGATCGTTGGAACGGGCGGCAAGCTGACCGGGATGACGTTATCGGCGGCTTTGCGCGATTACCGGTTCTACCTGATCTGGCTGTCGACCGCGGTGATCGCGCTGACGTTCGGCGGGGCGTTCATCAACATGCCCAAGATCCTCTCCGATCACGGCATCCCCGCGACATCCGCGGCTTCGGTGATGGGCGTGCTCGGTCTCGGCATCCTGGCCGGACGGATGGTCACGGGCGTGCTGCTCGACCGAATCTGGGCGGGTTTCGTCGGTTTCCCGCTGCTGTGCCTGCCAGCGATCTCGAGCTATCTGCTCGGCGATGCCAACCTCGGGCTGAGCGGAGCGACGCTTGCCGCGTTCCTCCTCGGCTTTGCCGCGGGGGCAGAGAGCGATCTGCTCGCCTACCTTACCGGGCGCTATTTCGGGATGGCGCATTACGGCAAGATCTATGGAATGCTGTACATGCCGTTCGGACTGTTCTCGGCGATCTCGCCGATCGTCTACGCCAAAGTGCGCGACACCGCGGGCAGCTATGACCCCGTCCTCCACATCGCGATATTCGGGTATCTGATCGGCGGGGCGCTGCTGCTCGCGCTGGGCCGCTATCCCGTGCTCAGGGAGGCCGAATGATGGCGACTGCAGCGCTGACCCTGCCTGAATCCCTCGCTAGCGCGGTGGCCCCCGCCAGCTTGCGCAGCGACCCCGCAACGCTCGCACTCTATAGCCACGACGTCTATTCCTCAGGGCCAGAGCCGCGGGCGGTGTTTCGACCGACCTCGGTTGAGGAACTGGCGCGCGGCGTGGCTGCCGCCACCGCGGGCGGGCTCGCGATCGTCCCGCGCGGCGGCGGGATGAGCTACACCGGCGGCTACCTTTCGCCGACGCCCGACTTCATCCTTGTCGATACCGCCGGGCTCGACCGGATCGTCGACATCGACGAGACCGACATGACCGCGACGGTCGAGGCGGGGGTGACATGGGATGCGCTGCGCCGGGCGCTCCAGCCCAGGGGCTTGCGGGTCAAGGCATGGGGCACGCTGTCTGGGATAAATGCCACGGTCGGCGGGGGGATGAGCCAGAACGGTGTGTTCTGGGGCGCGGGCGGCGGCACCGTCGTCGATAGCGCGCTTGCGTTCGACATCGTGCTTGCCGACGGCCGAGTGATCTCGACCGGCAGCGCGTTCTTCCGCCCCTACGGCCCTGACCTCACCGGACTGTTTGCGGCCGATTGCGGGGCGTTCGGGGTCAAGGCGCGGGTTACGCTGCGGCTGGTCCGCGAAGGCGCGGGGCTCGCCTACGGCAGCTTCGCTTTCGATACTCCCGCGGCAATTTTCGGGGCGATGAGCGCGATCGCGCGCGAAGGGCTCGCCGCTGAAAGCTTCGGATTCGATCCGTTTCTCCAGGCCCAGCGGATGAAGCGCGAAAGCCTGACTGCCGACGCCAAGAGTTTCGTCACGATGATGCGCGCGCAAGGCTCGCTCCTCAAAGGTCTCAAGGAAGGCGCCAAGGTCGCGCTGGCGGGGCGCAGCTTCCTCGACGACGTGCCGTTCTCGCTCCATTGTATCGCAGAACGCCGGCGGGAGGGCGAAGCTGCTGCCGACATGGCCGAGATCGAGCGCATCGTTGCCGGGGCAGGCGGGCGCACGATCGAGAACACGATCCCCAAGATCCTGCGCGCCAATCCGTTTCCCCCGGTCAATTCGATGGTCGGCCCCGCGGGCGAACGCTGGGTCCCGGTCCACGGTTTCGTGCGCCAGTCGCGGCTGGTCGAGACCTGGGCGGCGATCCAGGCACTTTATGCCGAAAATGCCGCGGAAATGTCCTCGCACGGGGTCGAGGCGGGGGCGATGCTGGCTGCGGTCAGCCCGCAGGCGTGCCTGATCGAGCCGGTGTTCTTCTGGCCCGAAGCGCTCAATCCGCTCCACCGTCACGCGGTCGAAGCGGGGCATCTGGCCAAGCTCAAGGGTTTTGCCGCCAATGCAGGCAGCAGCGCGCTGGTGCACCGGCTGCGGGCGCAAATCGTCGAGATTTTCACGCGCGCCGGTGCGATCCACCTCCAGATCGCGCGGACCTATCCGCTCAAGGCCAGCCACGACGCGCCGGCGTGGGGCCTGCTCGAAACGCTCAAGCACGCGGTCGACCCCCGCGGGCTGATGAACCCGGGAAGCCTGGGATTGTGATGGAGCCTTACGCCGCAGTCGCGATGCAGCTTACCGCGCGCAGTCTCGAAGGCTGCGCCGACGACGGTGCGGCGCGCGCGCAGATGCTGTCGCACATTGCTTCGCTCGAGGGCCAGATCCGCACCGCGGCAATCTTCATCGAGCAGTATTCGGGGCGCAAGGTGCGGCTCGCGGTGCTGCCCGAGTACCTGTTCACCAGCTATCCGGGACGCATCTCGATCCCCGATTTCGCGCGGCGTGCGGCGTTTGCCGCCGATGGCCCGGAATATGCGGCGCTCGGCGCACTGGCGCAGAAGCTTGGTCTTTTCATCGCGGGCAACGCCTACGAAAGCGACGCGCACTTTCCCGATTTCTATTTCCAGACCAGCTTCATCGTCGATCCCGCGGGCGACGTGATCGTGCGCTATCGCCGCCTGCTGTCGATGTTCGCGCCAAGCCCGCACGATGTCTGGGACGCTTATCTCGACCATTACGGGATCGACGCGGTGTTTCCCGTCGCGCGCACCGCAATCGGCAACCTCGCCTGCATCGCCAGCGAGGAAATCCTTTATCCCGAGATCGCGCGCGCGCTGGCGTTCCGCGGCGCGGAAGTGTTTGCTCACTCCTCGAGCGAGATCGGATCGCCGCTCGCCACCCCCAAGGACATCGCCAAGCGCGCCCGCGCGTGGGAGAACATGGCTTACGTCGTATCGGCCAACACCGCGGGGATTTCGGGAACCGCGATGCCGCTCGCCTCGGCCGACGGGAACAGCCAGGTCGTCGGGCCATCGGGCAAGCTGCTCGCCCAGTCGCTGTCGGGCGAGACCTATACCGCGTTTGCCGAGATCGACGTCGAACATTTGCGCGCGCTGCGCCGGGTCCCGGCGATGACCAACAGTCTTGCCCGCCAACGCCCGTCGCTGTTTGCCGGGATTTATGCCGCCGCGGTGGGCCAGCCCGGCAATACCATGCTCGAGAGCGGCGCTGCCAAGGTTCCCGAGCGCGAGGCGTTCAAACGGATGCAGGACTTGGCGATCGAACGGTTGGCCAAGGTCGGGGTTATC
The DNA here is from genome assembly GCA_025356575.1 of Novosphingobium sp. GTDB lineage: Bacteria > Pseudomonadota > Alphaproteobacteria > Sphingomonadales > Sphingomonadaceae > Novosphingobium. The sequence goes on along the minus strand of JANXSP010000099.1, from coordinate 3,050 downwards.
TGATGCGTCATCGCACTGTTTCGGGCCGTATTTCGTATACCTCGCTCAAGCCCGAATGGGCCGGGCGCGAGCGCGGGCGCGAATGGTTCTCGTTCACCCATCACCGCGACGGCAGTACGATCATGCGCGCGCGCTGCGAGATCGAGGAGCCGGCGCCGAGCGTGCTGCGCGAGATCATATACCACCTCGGGCCCGGCGGGGTGCCGCTCAATCTCCACGTCCACCTGACCGTCGACGATGCGTTCATGGGCTCGGGCTGGCTGCGCCACGATCCCGCGACCTCCACGATCGAATGCGAAAGCTTTAGCCCGTCGCTCGGACGCATCTCGCAGACAGTCGATGCCAATGGCGGTTTCGATGGGTTCGGAACGCACCCGGTGGTCGGCGACGGGTTCCTCAGCCGGGTGATCGACACTGCGCGCGGGCCGCACCGGCGCACGCTGCGCTGCTTCCTCCCTTCTCCCGATCACCGCGGCGCGACCCCGCCGCTGATCGCGGAGGTAAGGATCGCGCTCGAGTACATCGGCGAGGAAGAACGCACCGTCGCCGCGGGCACGTTCGCCACGCGCCACTTCCGCTTTGTCGACGACAGTGCGGGCGGAATGGGCGGCACGACCCACCCCGACTACGACATCTGGGTAACCGCGGACGACGATTGCATCCTCGTCGCCGGATCGATCGACGGTTACATGATGAACCGCTACGAACTGGTCGAGTTGGAGCGTAGCTAGACCCGCCCGCGATCGCTCGGGCCAGAGTCAATCGTTGCTCAGCCGCAAAACCGAGCTAGGGACAACAACAACACGGGCGTGGTTGGTTCGCGCAGTGCGCATGACGGCGCACGTACGCGGGAAATTCTGCGCCCGTCCGGGCATCGCCCGGGGCTTATAAAACGAGAAAAGGGAGATGCAGATGCCGCAGGATCTAGAGATGACACCGCCGCCCTCGTTCGGGTTCGATCCCAACGACAAGCTGCACGATCTGCGCATATCGCCCAAGGGGCTCGCGCTCCTCGAGCGCGTGAAGCAGTTCATTGCCGAAACCGCCGCACCCGCCGCCGCGAAGTTCCACGAACTCGGTGAAGGCCGCGCCGATCGCTGGACTTATGCGCCGGGGCAGCTCGAAGTGCTCGAGGAAGCCAAGGGCAAGGCCAAGCAGGCCGGGCTGTGGAACTTCTTCCTGCCCGACGCCGAGACGGGCGAGGGGCTCGCCAACCTCGACTATGCGTATATCGCGGTCGAGCTGGGCAAGGCGCCGCTGGCGTCCGAGATGATGAATTGCTCGGCGCCCGATACGGGCAACATGGAAGTGCTCGAACGGGTCGGTACCGCGGCGCAGAAGGAGATGTGGCTCAAGCCGCTGCTCAACGGCGAAATTCGTTCGGCCTTTGCGATGACCGAGCCCGACCTGGCCTCGTCCGACGCGAAGAACGTGGGAATGAAGGCCGAGCTGATCGACGGACAGTGGGTGCTGAACGGCGAGAAGTTCTATATTTCGGGGGCAGGCGATCCGCGCTGCAAGATCATGATCGTGATGGTCAAGACCTCGCCCGGCGCACCCGCGCACCAGCAGCAATCGCAAATCCTCGTGCCGATGGATACCCCCGGGGTCGATGTACTCGGACCGATGCACGTGTTCGGCCACGACGACGCGCCGCACGGACACATGCACATCCGCTTCACCGATGTCCGCGTGCCAGAAGAGAACATCCTGCTGGGCGAGGGCCGCGGATTCGAAATCTCGCAGCTCCGCCTCGGGCCGGGCCGGATTCACCACTGCATGCGTTCGATCGGCCAGGCCGAACGTGCGCTCGACCTGATGATCCGCCGCGGCATGGGGCGCGAGGCGTTTGGCAAGCCGATCATCCAGCTCGGCAAGAACATCGAGACGGTGTCGCGCGCGCGGATCGAAATCGAGGCGATGCGGCTGATGGTGCTCAAGGCGGCCCGCGCGATGGACGTGCTCGGCAACCGCGAGGCGCGGACCTGGGTCCACATGGTCAAGGCGATGGTCCCCGAAAAGGTCTGCAAGATCATCGACGAGGCGATCCAGATTCACGGTGCCGCCGGGGTCTCGCAGTGGACCCCGCTCGCCGACATGTACACCGGCCAGCGCACTCTACGCGTCGCCGATGGGCCCGACGAGGTCCATCACTTCGTCGTCGGGCGCGCGGAACTGCGACGCTATGGCCGAAACGAATGATGGTGGCAGCAATCCCCCGGACGCGGGGGATTGCGGCTTCGGCACAGTTCTGACCGGCGTCCTGGACCAGGAACATTAACGACGGCGGGAAGCGCCTACCGAACCCAGGTCGGGGCCCTGGCAAAGCGACAGCAGGCGAAGCGCATCGCCGGTCGCCGCGCCGGAGGCCGTGTTATCGAAAATACACCAGAATGGCGCAAGTGCATCGGCGGACACGAACCGGTCACGCAGTTCGGCCAGTTTTCCATCGTCATAGCGCGAACGATAGATGCGCGGGCTGCCGTGCCAGCGCCAATACGTCAGCCCCGGCCAGCCCCCGGGCAGGGCTGCGGCCGGGACGATTGCCGGATCCGCTGCGACCCGCGCCACGCGGTTGTCGGCAAGGCAAGCCTCGGCCGGCGGCGCGAACCATGAGACATGGCGCGGTTCGCACACAACCGGCACTTGCGGCAAACCCGCTGCCGCGAACGCGTGCTGGAGTGCGGCGATGAACGGAGCGACCACCCCAGCATCGAACGCGCCATGCTCGGCGGCAACTGGAGCAGCACCGCACCAAGTTTCTCGCCGAGTGCGGAGCTTTGATCGACGAATTCCGCAAGCATACGCGTCACATCGACCAGCCGCCGGGTATGCGATATTTCCTTGGGCAGTTTGACCGAGAAGCGAAACGCCGGCGGGACGCTTTGCGCCCAGCGTTCGTACGTGGAGCGGCGGTGCGGGCGGTGGAACGAGGAGTTAATCTCCACCGCGTTCAAGACCCTGGCGTAACGCGCCAGATGGGTCCCGCTTTCGGGGAACGCGGCCAGATCGGCGCGGGGGATCGTCCAGCCTGCGGTTCCGATCAACGG
>JANXSP010000084.1 GCA_025356575.1 Novosphingobium sp. | reverse complement strand
GCCCGGCCGAGCTGCCCGCCGCCTGAACAAGTCGCGGCGCCGAGTAACCGGGCATCGCCGAAGCGGACCTGCCCGCAAGCGGCTGCGCGGCAACCACGGCCGGGCGCGCTGTGCCCCAGGACCGCGCCGGGGGCGCGCTATCGCGGCGCTGCGCGGATTCGAGTGCGCGGACGACGCCCGGCTCCGCCTCTCCGCGCGCGGCTGGATCGCGCGGGAGCGCGGCCGCCGCCGCCAGTTGTGCGGCGAGCTGCGCATCGTCGCGCGCGGGGGCGGGCAGGGCGGTGCGCGGCAGGCGGATACCGCGGGCGATCGCGGCCAGCGCGAACATCGCCGCGATGATCGCAATGCTGAACACGATCACCACCAGCCCCAGCGGCGTCACGGTATCGCCTTCGAACACGCCTGAGGCTTGTTCGGTAAGAATACGGTCCACGATCGGGCTGACGATTGCCAGTTCGAGCGCGGTCAGGACGAGCACCGCCACGGGAACCAGTGCCGCCGTGATCAGCCCCCGCAACCACCCCTCGAGGAGCCCGCGGGTGGCGTTGAACAAATAGAAGCCCGCGATCAGCGGGGTCAGCGCGAGGAGCAGCGCAAGCACGATCCGCGACACCACCAGCGAGCCCGCGGTGACGATCGTCAGCAGGAACGACGAGACCGTCAGGGTCATGGCGGTAGCGGGCGGCCCGCCGACGAACGGCGAGGCGATCCCCGCGCGCTGGCGCCAGCCGATGCTGGCCGCCTCGATCTTGTCGAGCGTGGTCTGGACATGCTCGAGCGGCGCCGGCTCGGATACCCCGGCGACCAGCGCTTCGGCCGCGCGGGTCGGGGCCCGTGCCAGCGTGTCGTAGGCCGCCGCCTGGAACGCCCCCCACGATGCCGCAAGCACGAGCACGACGCCGAGGCGTACGACCAGCCCGGTGACGCTGCCCAGGGTCACGCCCCGGCCGAGCATGAGCTGGTAGCCGAACAGCGCCACCGCGATCACCATCAGCGCGGTGATCATGTTGGCGGTGTCCCCGCCGGGCGCGGCGAGCGCGGCATATCCGCGCTGGACCAGCCCGAACGCCTGGCAATCGGTGTCGGCCAGCAGCCCGATCACGAGCCCTGGGTGGTCGGGGGCGATGCACGCATCGGCGCTCATGCCGCGGTTCTCATGCCGCCGCGACCAGCCGCGCGAGCCAGCCTTCGGGCGCGTCGCCGAACTGCGCGCGCAGGCTGTCGAGCAGGCGAACGGTCCGCTCGCGCCCCGACAGGACCGTCAGCAATTCGGGCTGTGCGGCGAGGTTGAGGCGGACGACCACGCTGTCGGTGCCGTGCTTGACCAGAAACGCGCGCGCGGTTTCGGGCATCGTCCGGACAATTTCGTACTCGTCCTCGGTCAGCCCGAAGCCATCGACGTAGTCGCTCGCCTGCGCGCTCGAATTGGCCATGAAGATCTGCGTGCCGGCCTGTTCGATGATGGCGCTGGCGATCCGGCTCTCGAGCGCGTCGGAAGCGGACTGGGTCGCGAACCCGACGATTCCGCCGCGTTTGCGGATGGTCTTTTCCCAATCGCGGATGCGCGCGACGAAGACCTCGTCGTCGAGCGCCTTCCAGCCCTCGTCGACGACGATGATGGTCGGGCGCCCGTCGAGCCGTTCCTCCACCCGGTGGAACAGGTAGAGCATCGTCGGCGCGCGCAGGGCTGGCGCATCGAGGATCGCGGTCATGTCGAAGCCGAGCGTCGCGGCGTTCAGATCGAGCTTGTCCTCGGCATTGTCGAACAGCCAGGCGAACTCGCCCGCCGAATGCCACGGCGCGAGCCGGGCCGACAGATCGCCGGCCGAGGCGCGCCCGCGGCCGCGCAGCAGCCCGGCGACGTGGCGCAGGCGTCGCAGTTCGGGCGGCCCGGCCATCGCCGCGTCGATCGCCTCGGCAATCCACGCAAGTTCCTCGACGCTCAGCGGCGCGCCTTCGCCAAGCGCCAGACGCCCGAGCCATTCGGCCAGGAAGCGGCGGTTGACCGGCGTATCCGCGAGCGCCAGCGGGTTCATGCCCGTAGGCTCGCCGGGGCGCAGCGCGTCGTAAGTCCCGCCGATCGCGCGCAAAAAGATCTCCGCGCCGCGGTCCTTGTCGAAGAACACGATCCGTGGGTCGAAGCGGCGGGCTTGGGCAAGGAGGAACGCCAGGACCACGGTCTTGCCCGAACCCGACGGGCCGATCACGGTGAAGTTGCCGAGATCGCCGCGGTGGAAGTTGAAGAAGTACGGCCCCGCCGCGGTTGTTTCGAACAAGGTGACCGCATCGCCCCAGAAGTTGCCCGTCGCTTGCCCCACGGGGAAGTTGTGCGCGCTGGCGAACCCGGCGAAATTGGCGGTGGAAACCAGTGCGCGCCGCGCAATGTAGCCGAAATTGCCCGGAAACTGCGCCCAGAATGCCGCTTCGAGGCCAAGCTCCTCGCGCACCACGGCGAACCCGGTCTCGGCCAGCGTGGCCTGGACCTCGCCCACGGCTTCGTCGAGCGCGGCCAGCGTCTCGGCGCGAACCATGATCGAGAGGTGGTGTTCGCCGAACCCGGCGCGGCCCGCGGCGACGTTGTCCTTGGCCGCGCCGAGTTCAGCGCGCAGCGAGACCGCATCGTCGTCGGCCGCGCGCATCCGCCGGATCGCCAGGTCCATCCGTTGCAGCGCCACGCCGCGGTCGACGAACGCAAAGCTTTGCGTGACGGTCAGCGGGAAGGGCAGGCGGTAAATGTCGTCGAGCATCCCCGCGGTGGTCGAAGCCGGATAGTCCTTGGCCGAAAGGATCGCGGCAAATTCGGCCGGCGCGCCGTCGATCGGCCCAAACTCGATCGCTTCGGCGCCGAACGCGACCGTCCGCCGGGCAAGTGCCTGGCCGAGATCGCCGGTGGGCAGCAGGACCGGCTCGCCGGTGCCGTTGTAAAGATTGGCAAGAAATTCGCACGGCTGCGAGGCAAGCCCGCGCGGGGTCTCGTAGGCGCTGAGCAGGCGCGGGCCATACGCCTCGAGCGCGGCCATCAGCGGTTCGCGCGCCTGCGCGAGCATCCGCCGATCGGCGACGTGGCCATCGTCCGCGGGGCTGGTCGCGCTGGAGCCGAGCCGCAGGAGTTTCTCCGCCCACCCGGCGCGACCGCGCAAGGGGCGCAGCATGATCGTCAGGTAGAGGTCGTTCACGTACAGGCGGCGCTGGGCGAGGCGCGCGTTCCACGCTTCATCGAGTTCGGCGCTGAACGGATCGCCGAAGGTGCCCGGGATTCGGGCCGCGACTTCGCGCCGAACGACGTGGTGGACGATCGCAAAGCGCGACGACGCGATCGACTGGAGCATCGTATCGCGGATCGCTAGCCGCGATTCGAGTTCGGCCCGGGCGATCGTCTCGAACGGCAGCCCGGCCAGTGCGATGACCTGGAGCAAGTGCCCCTCGCGCGTCAGGATCGTGTGGTCGTCGATCTGCGCGAGGTACGGCAGATGCTTTCCGGCGGGGACTTCGTCCTGCGCTGCCCGGTCTCTTGCCGCGGTGTTACGGGCGGTAAACATTGGCGCCCCGCAGCCGGTAGTTCTTGACCCGCGGGGTCTTGCTCAGCCGGGTCAACCACAGGCCCATGACGTGGACATCGCGCAAATGCGCGGCATAGCCCACCGCGTGGACCACCAGCGAGGGCAGCAGCGCGAGCGGGGTCTTGAACACCAAGAACAGCTCGACCGCGACGATCGCGTTGAGCACGAAGAACGGGTACGTCACCCCTGCGACCATCTGCGGGCGGGCCAGCGCGCGGAACAGCGGGTTGCTCACGTCGGACTGCTCAGGCCAGGTTGGTCATGCCAGGCGATCAGTAGCCGCCCGCCGCCGAGCGGATCCCTGCGACGATCGAGGCAGCGCCAAAGACGATGAACAGCCCAAGCACCACGGTTGCACCGTAACGCCAGTTGATCCGCCCGGTCAGCATCATGAACCCGACAGCGGCCACCGCCATCACCGCGATCGCGGTGGCGACGTTGCCGAGCAGGGTGCCCTGAAGCCACTCGACCGCCCCCCCGATCGGGCCCGAGCCCGCGGGATCGGAGGCGGCGTATTGCGCCAGTGCGGGCGAAGCGAATAAGAGCAGCGCCAAAGGCGAAAACTTGCGGATCATTCGCCGGGAACCTCGATCAAAAGCGTCGCTACGGTGCGGACGTGTGGCTGCGCGAGTTTGAGCGCTGGCTGAACGGCACCCGGGGCGCCGCTCCAGCGCTGCATGATCGTGGCGACATAGCCGCGGGTTTCGGCATAGGGCGGCACTCCGCCGTATTTCTGCACTGCGCCGGGCCCGGCATTATACGCTGCCAGCCCCAGGGGAACGCTGCCGAAAGTGGCGATCTGCTGCGCCAGGTAAGCCGCGCCGCCGTGGATATTGGATGCAGGATCGCGCGGATCGACCCCCATTTGCGCTGCGGTACCCGGCATCAGCTGCATCAGGCCGAGCGCGCCCTTGGGGCTGACGGCATTGCTGTGGCCGCGCGATTCCTGCCACGCCACTGCACGCAGCAACCCCAGATCGACCTGATAACGGCGTGCCGCGCTGGCGAATTCAGCGTCGATATCGAACCCCGCGGGCACGCGCCGGACCGCAACGGCCGCGCTGCTGCTCGCGATGACCTGGGCCGTGCCGTCGTCGGCAATCTCGATCACTTGCGCCTGTGCCGCGCCGGCCCCCAGGAGCTGTCCGGCAACCGCCGACAGCGCCGCAATAATCCAGCGCCGCCAGCGATTTCCGAAGATTTGCTCGATATTTGCTTGCACTGTCCGCACCTCGCCAGCGGGGACTTTACGGGAAGCTTATGCTCCAGCGCAAGCGCGAAGCATCGTCCCCCCGCGCGCCGTCAGACGAAGCCGAGGTTCGTACCCAGCGTGCTGCCCGCATAGTTGCCGATGCTTGGCACCACGGTCGACAGATTGGACGCCGAAACGCCGAACCAACTGGCCAGGGTCGCGGCGTATTGATCCACCGCCATCGTGGGAATCAGTCGGCCCTGGCCAATGTCGTCGGGCCCGCCGTTGGCCAGCGTCGGGTTGATCCCGTAATAACGTTTGCCGTTGACCGCGCCGCCAAGGACGAAGTGCATGCTGCCCCAGCCGTGATCGGTGCCATCGTTGTTGGCGGTCAGCGCACGGCCGAAATCGGAGCCGGTGAATGTCGTGACCTGCTGCGAAATCCCAAGCTCGACCGTGGTATCGTAGAACCCGCGCAGCGCATCGGCGAGGTTGGTCATCAGCGTGGGATGCAAGGTGGCCAGCCCATCATGGGTATCATAGCGCCCGGTCGAGACGAAGAAGACCTGCCGCTTGGCGCCCAGCCCGGCGCTGACCGACATCAGCTTGGCGACCATCTGGAGCTGTGCGCCGAGGCTGCTTTGCGGGTCCGCCGAGGCGGGGAACGGCGTCGTGGTCGCGGGCGCCGAGGCGAGGCC
>JANXSP010000063.1 GCA_025356575.1 Novosphingobium sp. | reverse complement strand
TCTCAACCGGCCCGCTGGCGATGCGCGCCCGGATTATCAAACGGTTTATGGACATCGTGCTGTCGGGGCTGGCGCTGATCGCCCTGTCACCGCTGTTTCTGGTGGTGACGCTGGCGATCCTGCTCGAAGACGGCGGCCCGGTGTTTTTCATCCAACGCCGGACGGGATTGAGCAACCGCTTTTTCGAAATGATCAAGTTTCGCAGCATGCGCACCGCGATGGCCGATAATGCCGGCGCTATCTCGACCGGGCGCGACGATCCGCGAATAACCCGCGTGGGCAAATTCATCCGCCGCACCAGCATCGACGAACTGCCCCAACTCGTGAATATCTTCCTCGGCGACATGAGCGTCGTAGGACCAAGGCCCCACGCGCTCGGCTCGCAAGCCGGCACGAAATTGTTCTGGGAGATCGACGAGCGTTACGGCCATCGCCATGCGCTCAAGCCGGGGTTGACCGGACTGGCGCAAGTTCGCGGGCTGCGCGGTGCGACCGAAGTCGAGGACGATCTGTCGGGGCGGCTCAAGGCCGACCTGGAATATGTCAACAACTGGACCCCGTGGCGCGATATCACGATCATCTTCGGTACGCTGCGCGTTATCGTTCACGATCGCGCATTCTGAGCGCCGTGCTCCGGGCCGGCAGGGATCCGCCCATCATGCTGGCATATTCGCGGACCGCAGGGAGCCGGCGGTCTTCTCAGGCACTAGCTCGCTGGCGGCCCTTGAGCGGTGCCAATATGTCGAAACGCACCGGACAACGAAAAGCCGGCGAGCTCGCGCTCGCCGACCTTCAAAGACCAAAAGTCTGCTGCAACCAGACCGGTTGGAGCTTACTTCTTGTTGGGGCTGTTGCCCGAAGCAACCGCGATGAGGATCGCAATCGCCAGAGCCAAGGGGATGCCGAACTGCAAAAGTGTCGGCAACAGGCGGCCGACGCCCATCCGGCCACCGTGGCCGACGCCGTCCGACTCAGCATCGCTCATCGGCTGGCTGAATGCGGTTGCGTGGGGACGGGTATCGGCATGGGCGGCAACACCCGAAACCATCAACGAGGCGGCCGCTATCGACGCTGCAAGCTTGTTCTTCATAATCTGCAAATCCCTAATTCCTGCACGATCATATTGCACCTGCACAATGAACCTGTCAATCGCCCAAATCGCTATGTCGTTGCCGTTACGATGAAATTCTTCAGTTTGACCGCGGCCCTTCGCGGTTGCGGCGCGATGTTCGAGTTAACAGACGTAAAGCAATCTAATTCAGCCGTTTACCATTCCTGCAAAGCATCGGAAAAAGTGTGAAGATTCTGCTGCTGGGCCTTAACTACGCGCCGGAGGAAATTGGCGTGGGGCCGTATAGCTCGGGTCTGGCCGAGGCTTTGGCGAATCGGGGGCACCGGGTGACCGCGGTCGTCGGAAAACCGTATTATCCGCAATGGACGTCTCGTGGGGGCCCGGCAGGCGTGGTGAGAACGACTGAACACGGGGTGTCGGTTATTCGCTGTCCCCATTATATCCCGCGCCGGCCCACGGGGCTGCGGCGCATCGCCCACCACCTCAGTTTCGCAGCGCGCGCATTGCCCGAGATGCTGGGCGAGGCGCGCCGGGAAGCGCCGGACCTGGTCATCAGCATCGCGCCCGCGCTCCTCGCGGCACCGAGTGCAATCGCGGCGATGCGGCTGAGCCGGGCCCGGGGGTGGTTGCACGTCCAGGATTTCGAACTCGAAGCCGCAATGGCTACCGGGTTGCTCGGCACCGGACCTTTGGCGCGGATCGGCGGATGGCTCGAACGCACATTGTTCCAGGCCTTCGACACGGTCAGCACGATCTCTCCGCCGATGGTAGGAAAGCTCAAGACCAAGGGCGTCGCGGCGGACCGGGCGATCGAAATGCGCAATTGGGCCGAAACCGCGGCGATCGATCCGGCGATCGATCCCGCAGCGATGCGCGCCGAGCTGGGGCTGGGACAAGGCAAGAAGGTTGCACTCTATTCGGGGAATCTTTCCGCCAAGCAGGGCATCGCGGTGATCGCGGAGGCAGCGCGGCTCCTCGAACACCGGACCGACCTTCAATTCCTGGTCTGCGGCGAGGGACCCGAGGCCGAGCGATTCGGCAAAGCGATCGCGGACATGCGTAACGTCAGCTTACGCCCGCTGCAGCCCCGCAAACGGCTTGGTGAGCTGTTGGCGGTCGCCGATGTGCACCTCCTGCCGCAGATCGCCGGGGCCGCTGATCTCGTTCTTCCGTCGAAACTGGCCAACATGCTGGCATCGGGCCGGCCCGTTATTGCCACCGCGGCGCCTGGGACGGCGCTGGCCGAAGAGGTCGCCGGGTGCGGGGAAATCGTCGCACCGGGCGACGCTACGGCTTTT
>JANXSP010000037.1 GCA_025356575.1 Novosphingobium sp. | reverse complement strand
GCGCCCGTGCAGCGCCAGGCGATTGCTCTCTCCCGTCGGACCGGGCAGTGCGGTGCCGCCAGCGTGGAACAGCCGCCGTGCCTCGGCCGCGTAATAGCGCAGGAAATCGACCGCCTCGCGCAGTTCGAGCACGGCATCGGGAAGCGTCTTGCCCGCTTCGCTCTGGCACAGCGCGATGAACATCGCGGCGTTGCGCTCATACAGCACGGCGACTTCCTCGAGGCGTATCGCGCGCTCCTCGCCGCCCAGCGCGTCCCAGCCGGGCTGGAACGCAGCCGCGCGGCCGATCATTTCGCCGACTTCGGCCGCGCTCGCATCGCGGCACTGGCCGACCACGATCTCCGGGTCGTGCGGCGAGCGGATGGCGTGCGGGGCATTGCCGGGCTCGAGCTGCACCGTCGGATCGGCGGGCCAGGGATCGTTGTCGCCGCGCCATCTCGCCAACTCGTCGAGCAAGGGCACACGCACGAGCGGATCGCTCAGATCGATCCCCGCGCTGTTTACCCGCCCGGCAAAGATATCCTTCGGCAGCGGGATCGCCGGGTTGCGCCGCGGCTCGAGCGCGGCCAGTTCCGCCACCGGATCGCCGACCAGCGCCGCCACGGGCACCGCCGAATCGGCCATGCGGTTCACGAACGACGAGTTCGCCCCGTTCTCGAGCAGCCGGCGCACCAGATAGGCGAGCAGGTCCTTGTGCCCGCCAACCGGCGCGTAGATCCGCACGGGGGTTTGCGCCCCGCCCGCCGCGCGCTCGTGCTCGGCGAGCGTTTCGTATAGCTCCTCGCCCATCCCGTGGAGCCGCTGGAACTCGAACGGCGTATTCCCTGCCAGCGCCTTCACCGCGCCTACGGTATAGGCGTTGTGCGTGGCGAACGCTGCATACACCGCATCGGGTGCCGCGAGCATTTTTGCGGCGCAGGCGAGGTACGACACGTCGGTCGCCACTTTGCGCGTGAATACTGGAAAGTCCGCGAACCCGCCGACCTGGCTGGCCTTGATCTCGCTGTCCCAATAGGCGCCCTTGACCAGGCGGACCATGATCCGCCGGTTGTGCTTTCGCGCCAGCGCGACGATCCACTCGGTCAAGGGAAGTGCCCGCTTCTGGTAAGCCTGGAGCGCAAGGCCGAAACCTTCCCACCGCGCCCCGTCGGCGCGTGCGAACAGCGCATCGTCGCTCGCCAGCGCCTCGATGACATCGAGCGACAGTTCGAGCCGGTCGGTCTCCTCGGCGTCGATCGTGAAGCTGACGTCGGCATCGCGCGCGACCTCGATCAACGGGCGCAGCATCGGCAGCAATGCTGCCAGCGCCGTCCCGGCATGCGCGAAATCATAGCGTGGGTAGAGCGCCGAAAGCTTTACCGACAGCCCCGGCGAAGTGACCATGTCGCCGGTGGCTTCGGCGGCGATCCGCGCCAGCGCGGCGGCATATGAAGCGCGGTAGCGTTCGGCATCGGCAAAGGTCATCGCCGCCTCGCCGAGCATGTCGAAGCTGTGGGTCATGCCCGCGCGGCGCTCGGGCGCCGCGCGCACCAGCGCTTCGTCGATCGTCCGCCCGAAGACGAACTGGCCGCCCAGGATTTTCATCGCCTGCAGCGTCGCGGTGCGGATTACCGGCTCGCCCAACCGCCCGACCGCGCGGCGCAGCACTCCGGCCAGACCATCGCCGTCGTCGCGCCGCTGACCCAGGACAGTCCCCGTGAGCATCAGCGAGAACGTCGCGGCGTTGACGAAAGTCGAGCGCGAGGTGCTCAGCCGCTCGTGCCAGTCGATCCCGCCAAGCTTGTCGTGGATCAGCACGTCGGCGGTCGCCGCGTCGGGCACGCGGAGCAGCGCCTCGGCCAGGCACATCAGCGCGATACCCTCCTCGGTGCCGAGCCCGTAAGCGTGGAGAAACGCGTCGAGCCCGCGCGGCTTGTGCCCCCGCGCGCCTTCGACCAGCACGGCGGCAAGCGCGGCGGCGGTGGAGTGGACCGCGGCCGCAGGCGCGGCATCGCGCAGCCGCTGCGCGATGCACGCTTCCTCCTCGGCGCGGTAGGCGCGGCGCAGCGCGGTGCGGTCGAGCGGGGTGGAGCGATCTGGCGGTGAGGACATGGCGCCGTTTCGCACAACGGAGGCGATGATTACAACCGCAACCAGAAGCGCCGGGCTGTCGCCAACAGCGGCGCAAGAGACTAGGTTGGCGCGCGATGATGGCGTCCCCCTCCATACGCGAGCTTACCGCCGCCTTTGCCCGGATCGGCTGCCTCAGTTTCGGCGGCCCAGCCGGGCAGATCGCGTTGATGCACGACGAGATCGTGGAACAGCGCGGGTGGGTCGGCGAGGACGAGTTCCTCCGCGCGCTCAACTTCTGCCACCTTTTGCCTGGCCCCGAAGCGCAGCAACTGGCGACGTGGATCGGGTGGAAGCTGCACGGAGTGCGCGGCGGGCTGATTGCCGGGCTGCTGTTCGTGGTACCCGGCGCCGCAGTGATCCTGGCGCTGTCGCTGCTTTATGTCGCGGCTGCGGGACTGGCATGGTTCGCCGCACTGTTCATGGGGATCAAGGCGGCGGTAATCGCGCTGGTCGTCCAGGCGCTGCTCCGAATCGGGGGGCGTGCGCTGGGCACGCGGTTCAAGCAGGCCATCGCGCTGGCCGCGTTCGTCGCGCTCGCGGCGTTTTCGCTCCCGTTTCCGCTGGTGGTGCTGGGTGCGGGCGCGCTGGGGATGATCGCGGCAGCGCGGCATCCGCACTGGCTGGCGCTCAAACCGGTTGGCGGCATGGCCGATGCCGCGATCCCGGCTGCGCCGCTGATCGGTCGAACGCTCGCGACGATCGCGCTGGGAATGGCGATCTGGCTGATCCCGCTCGGCGCACTGGCGCTTGCGCTCGGCTCCGGTCATGTCCTCGTCACGATCGGGGTGTTCTTCGCCAAGCTGGCGGTGGTGACCTTCGGCGGCGCTTATGCCGTGCTTGCCTACATGGCGCAGCAGGCGGTCGACACCCACCATTGGCTGACCGCGCCCGAAATGGCCGACGGGCTGGGTCTGGCCGAGACCACCCCCGGCCCGCTGATCATGGTCACCCAGTTCGTCGGCTTCCTCGGCGCATACCGATCGCCCGCGCCGTTTACCCCGCTGGTCGCGGGACTGGCCGGAGCGGCGGTCACCACCTGGATGACCTTCGCACCGTGCTTCCTGTGGATTTTCGCCGCCGCGCCGTGGCTCGAGCGGCTCGAACATGCGCGGCGGCTGCAGGGCGGGCTCGCCGCGGTGACCGCGGCAGTGGTCGGCGTGATCGCCAGCCTGGCACTGTGGTTTGCGGTGCAGACGCTTTATCGGCCGGGCAGCGGGATCGACTGGCGCGCGGGCGTGCTGACCGCGCTGGCGTTCGTGCTGCTGCTGCGGCTGAAGCTGGCAGTGCCGTGGGTCCTGGCGATCTGCGGGCTGGCCGGACTAGCGCTGGCCCAAATCTAGTTCAGGCCAAATCTAGCCCAGGCCAAATCTGGTTCAGGCCAAATCTGGTTCAGCCCCATTCCGCCACCGGGGGCAGGCTCATCAGGATCGCGTCGATGTTGCCCCCGGTCTTGAGCCCGAACAGCGTGCCGCGGTCGTAGACGAGGTTGAATTCGGCATAGCGCCCGCGCCATTCGCGCATCGTCCGGATATCCGCGTCGGTGAATTCCGACCGCATCCTTCGCCGCACGATCTCGGGATAGACGCTCAGGAACGCCTCGCCGACATCGCGGGTGAAGGCGAAGTTGCGCTCGAACGCAGCATCGTCCTCCGATTCGAGGTGATCGTAGAATATTCCCCCGACCCCGCGCGAAACGCCGCGGTGAGGAATGTAGAAATACTCTTCGGCCCACTTGGCAAAGCGTTCGTAATACGTCGGATTGTGCGCCGCGCAGACTGCGCGCAGCGCAGCGTGGAAGTCCTCGGTATCCTGTGCATAAGGCAGCGGCGGGTTGAGATCCGCGCCGCCGCCGAACCATGCCTTGCTCGTCGTCAGGAAGCGCGTGTTCATGTGGACCGCGGGGACATGCGGGTTGGCCATGTGCGCGACCAGGCTGATGCCCGTGGCGGTGAAGCCGGGGTTTTCGGCGTCCGCACCATTGACGCTCGCGGCGAAATCGGGGGCGAAGCTGCCGTGGACGGTCGACACGTTGACGCCCACTTTTTCGAATACTTTGCCTTTCATCACCCCGCGCACGCCGCCGCCCGGCTCGTCCTCGCCCGCGGCCTCGCGCGCCCACGGCAGGTAGGTGAACGCGGCATCGCTGCCCGCTTCGCGCTCGATCGCCTCGAACGCGGCACAGATGCGGGTGCGCAAGGCTTCGAACCAATCGCGCGCCTGCTGCGAATGAACGGTGTGATCGAGCATCGCCGCGGCTTGCCAAATCGCGCCGCCCGCGGCAAGGGCGGCGCATGGTTCCCTTTTCGTTCGCGAATGACGAGTGGTTGATGACGCGCTCGGGCGCGTTGTTCTGGCCGCGTGAGCGCGCGCTGCTGGTTGCCGACCTGCACCTCGAAAAAGCGAGCTTCTTTGCGCGCCACGGGCAGATGCTGCCGCCCTACGACAGCCGCGAGACGCTCGAACGCGTGGCGCTGGCGATCGGCGAGACCGGAGCGCGGCGGGTGTTCACGCTCGGCGACAACTTCCACGACGCACGCGGAGCCGAGCGGCTCGAGCCGCACGCCGCGGGGATGCTCGCCGCGCTGACCCGCGCGACCGACTGGGTGTGGATTACGGGCAACCACGATATGGCGAAGTTCGGCGGCAAGCGCGTCGCCGCCGTCGGCGGGAGCGAGGTCGACGAGATGGAAGTCGGCGGCATCCGCCTACGCCACCGCGCCGAAAAAGGCGAAACCGCGCCCGAACTCTCGGGCCATTATCACCCCAAGCTGATCCTCAAGCTCGCCGGGCGGCGGATCGCGCGGCCTTGCGCGGTGGCGAGCGAAACGCGGATGATCCTCCCCGCATTCGGCGCGCTGACCGGGGGGATGGACGCCGCCGACCCCGCGATCCTGGCGGCGATGATGCCCGCGCGCGCGATCGACGCGGTGCTTCCGGCGGGTGGGCGGATCGTGCAGTACCCGCTGTGGCGCGCGGCGGCCTGATCCGGAGCGCGCCGCGGCGCCGAATCCCTCCCCTTCCAAGTTTGCGCGTTTGGTTCTAAGAGCGCGCCCAAGACCAACCCTCAGGAGACCGAGCTATAGCTCCCCCCCCGCGCCGTACGCTGCAGCCCCCCGTGAAGAGCGGGCCGCGCTTCAACACTATGATCACCTCGGACAAAGTCCGCGTCATCGACGAATCCGGCGAAAACATCGGCGTGATGTACACGCGCGAGGCGATCGAGCAGGCCAACGGCGTCGGGCTCGACCTCGTCGAAGTGTCGCCCAACGCCGATCCGCCGGTGTGCAAGTTCCTGGATGTCGGCAAGTTCCGCTTCGAAGCGCAAAAAAAGGCCAATCTGGCGCGCAAGTCGCAAAAGACTCAGGACATCAAAGAGATCAAGATGCGTCCCAACATCGATGATCACGATTACGATGTGAAGATGCGCAACGTCAGCCGCTTCATCGAAGACGGCGACAAGGTCAAAGTCACGCTGCGGTTTCGCGGGCGCGAGCTTTCGCACCAGCAGCTTGGCATGAACCTGCTCAAGCGGGTGCAGGACGATACCGCCGAGATCGCCAAGGTCGAAGCGTGGCCGCGCATGGAAGGCCGCCAGATGCTGATGGTGATCTCGCCGAAGTAACGCGCATGGCACGGCGCCCCCGCGCAGGCGGGGGCCTCAGGCCTCAATGAACCACCCGGTCGCCTGTGGTCCCCGCCTGCGCGAGGAGGCGCTGGTTGTCGTGCGGGGGTGGCGCATCGTTCCCAAACCGGTTACACACGTAACCATATGACCGACACCCCCGCATCCCGCACCCCTGCGCGCAAGCCCAAGGCTTCGTTCACCACGCTCGGCAATCGCCAGCTATCGCCCGCCACGCTGATGATGGGCCACGGCTACGATCCGGTGCTGTCCGAAGGCAGTCTCAAGCCGCCCATCTTCCTGACCAGCACGTTCGCCTTCGCCAGCGCGGCCGAGGGCAAGCGGTTCTTCGAAGGCATCACCGGCAAACGCCCCGGCGGCGCCGAAGGCCTGGTTTATTCGCGCTTCAACGGGCCCAACCAGCAGATCCTCGAAGGCCGCCTGGCATTGTGGGACGGGGCCGAGGAATCGCTCGTGTTCTCGAGCGGAATGTCGGCGATCGCCACGCTGCTGCTGGCGGTGTGCAGCAAGGGCGATGTCATCGTCCATTCGGGGCCATTGTATGCCGCAACCGAGGGCTTCATCGCCAAGACGATGGCGCGCTTCGGGATCGGCTATGTCGATTTTCCCGCAGGCGCGACTCAGCCCGAGATCGAAGCCGCGCTGGCAAAGGGCAATGAACTCGCCGCCAGCCAAGGCGGCAAAGTCGCGCTGGTCTATCTCGAAAGCCCGGCCAACCCGACCAACGCGCTCGTCGATGTCGAGGCGGTGACTGCGGCGCGTGACGGCTTGGCCCAGGATGCCCCGATCGCGATCGACAATACGTTCCTCGGGCCGTTGTGGCAGCAGCCGATCCGGCAGGGCGCGGACATCGTCGTCTATTCACTCACCAAGTATGCCGGCGGGCATTCGGACCTGGTTGCGGGCGGGCTCTCGGGCGCGAAGAAATTCATGGATCCGATCCGTATGCTCCGCAACACGATGGGCACGATCTGCGATCCCAACACCGCGTGGATGCTCCTGCGCAGCCTCGAGACCATCGAACTCAGAATGACCCGCGCGGGCGAGAACGCCGCCAAAGTCTGCGCGTGGCTGAAGGCGCACCCCAAGGTAGAGGGCCTCGGCTACCTCGGCGACATCGCCGACGCGCGCCAGCAGGACATCTTCGATCGACACTGCACGGGCGCGGGCAGTACCTTCAGCTTGTTCATCAAGGGCGGCGAGGCGGAAAGCTTCGCCTTCCTCGACGCGCTGAAGATCGCCAAGCTCGCGGTCAGCCTCGGCGGCACCGAGACGCTCGCCAGCCACCCCGCGAGCATGACCCACCTCTCGGTCCCCGACGCGCGCAAGGCCGCACTGGGCATCACCGACAACCTCGTGCGGATCAGCATCGGCATCGAAAACGCGGACGACCTGATTGCGGACTTCGAACAGGCGCTCAGCGCGGTCTGACTACTTGCGCGCCGCCGCCACCCGCGCCTTGGGCCGCACGTAAATCCCCCCTCCGGGGCGGCGGTCTATCTCGAAGCCGTCGAGCGCGGCGACCAGGCTGGAGAGCTTGGCGAAGCCGTACGTGCGGGGATCGAAGTCCGAGTTGAGTGCGGCGAGCTGCTTGCCGATCGGGCCGAGCGAGACCCAGTCCTCGTCGTCGCTCAATTGGGAGATCGCTCGGCGCAGGAGCGGTTCGGCCATCTTGGCCGGGCGGCGCAGCGCGGTGGGGCGGGCGTCGGGCTTTTCGGGAGTGGCCGTCGCCGGGGCTTCGGGCAGGAGATTCTCGGTATAGATGAACCGGCGGCAGGCCTGGCGGAAGCTTTCGGGCGTTTTCTGCTCGCCGAAGCCGTAGACGTCGACGCCCTGCTCGCGGATGCGCGCGGCCAGCCGGGTGAAATCGCTGTCCGACGAAACCAGGCAGAACCCGTCGAACCGCCCGCTGTGGAGCAGGTCCATCGCATCGATCACCAGCGCGATGTCCGAGGCGTTCTTGCCCACGGTGTTTGCGAAGTTCTGGTGCGCCATGATCGCGTGGGTCGAAAGGACATCGGCCCAGCCCTTGAGCCGCGTTCCCGAAAAATCGCCGTAGATCCGCCGCACGCTGGCTTCGCCGATCTTGGCGATTTCCTCGAACAGGCCGGCGGCGATGCGGGCAGAGGCGTTGTCGGCATCGATCAGGACGGCGAGTCGCGGGGCGCGGGGTTCCAGGTTCATCGCGGCGTGGTGCCACCGTGGCGGCGATCACGCCAGCGCTGCGTCCCTAGGCTGGTGCGGGGCCCGTCCATTCGCGCCGCTCGTCGCCCGCGCGCAGCACCTCGTACGCCAGTTGCAACGCCTGGAACGCCTTGGCGGCGTCCTCGTCGCCGGGGCGCAGGTCGGGGTGGACGAGTTTGGCCTTGGTCCGATAGGCTTTCTTGATCGCGTCGAAATCGGCGTCGGGCGTGAGTTCGAGCAGGTCGAGCGCGCGCAGTTCGTCACGGCTGCGGGTGCCGTCGCCCGATGTCGCCCAGCCATAGTGCGCGGCTTCCTTGTACCCGCCGGCGTCGCGCGTCTCGTCCGCCTCGCGCGCCGCGGCTTCCTCCGCGCTGAGGCCCTCGAAATAATCCCACCCGGCGTTGTATTCGGCGGCGTGGCGCTGGCAGAACATCCAGCGGTCGGGATTGTTGGGCGATTTGGGCGCCGGGCAATCGCCCTTGGCATCGCAACCGTGGCGGTCACACAGCTTGACCGTCACCGCCTCGCTGCTCGCGGTATAGCCGCGCCAGCGGGGAAACCCCCAGTCGTTGGTCCGGCGGGCGGTCATGAATCAAATCGTGCGGGCATCGCTTTGGAAATAGCCGCAGCGGACTGGCGCGCGCAACCCATCAGGAACCGAAATCGACGAATAAGGTTTCATTTCGCAACGCTGCGGTGCAATATGGCCGCAGACAATCTTGGACGGACGCACGCATGAGCAGCAAGTTGGCGATTTCGGTGGCGCTATCGGTCATGGCGATGGCCGGGTACGTCGTGCTCGGCACCGAGGCGCGCGCGCCGGGCGGTCCGGGTCTGGCGGCCGGCGGGATCGAAGCGGCTATGCCTGCCCTGCCCAGCGCGCCTGCGGTTCCGTTCCTGTCCCGCTAGATCCAGCAAACCACCTGCTGCGTTAAGTGAATTCGAACGGGGATGGTTACCCCAAGCGCTTGGTTACTCAATCCACCGTCACCGTCACCGCGCGGCGGTTCTTGGCCCAGGCGGCCTCGTCCGAACCCAGCGCGATCGGGCGTTCCTTGCCATAGCTGATCACGCCGAGGCGGGCAGCGTCGACCCCCAGGCTGACCAGATAGTTTTTCGCGGCGTTGGCGCGCTTTTCGCCGAGCGCGAGGTTGTAGTCGCGCGTGCCGCGTTCATCGGCATGGCCTTCCAGCGTCGCGCGCTTGGCGGGATACCGCTGCAGCCATTGGGCCTGCGTCTGAAGGGAAGCGGCATCGGCGCTATCGATGTCGAACTTGTCGGTATCGAAATAGATCGTGTCCGCGCCCTGCGTCACAGCGACGAAATCGGCCTGGCTACCGGGAACCGCCGCGCCGGCAGGGTTCATGCCGGTATCCGCCGCGGTCGAGCTGGCCGCGACAGGGTCGGGCGGAAGCGACTTGGGCGCCTTCTTGGCGCAACCGGCGAGCGCGGCGCTGGCCATGAGCGCCAGGGTCAACGTTCGGATCGAGCGATTCATGGCAATCTCCTTCAAACGATAACGTACGGGACGGCGCACGCGGCGGCGAGCGGCCGAGGGAGTATCAGGGCCGAACCGGTCCCCATGCGGGGTCGGAGGCATCGACCGGGGTCGGCAGGCGGCGTTCGTTGCGCCCGGTCAGATCGACCTGCCAGATCGCGGTGTGCCCGGTGCCCTTGGTGGTGCGGAAGAACTGCACGATCCGGCCGTTGGGCGACCACGTCGGCGCCTCGTCCTGCCAGGTGTCGGTGAGATAGCGCAGCGCGCCGCCCGCCGGGCTCATCACTGCGATTCGCAAATTTCCGGCGATGTGGGTGAACGCGATCTGATCGCCGCGCGGGCTCCATTCGGGCGTCGCGGCGCGGCCGCCGAAAAAGCTGATGCGGTGCTGGTTCGCGCCATCGGCATCCATGACATAAACCTGCTGGCTGCCCGAACGGTCGCTTTCGAACACGATCTTGCTGCCATCGGGCGAGTAACTACCGCCCACGTCGATCCCCGGCCCGTCGGTCAGCCGCTGGCTCTCGCCCCCGCCGCGCGCCGAGACGCGGTAGATGTCGGTGTTTCCGCCAACCGCCATCGAATAAAGCACCCAGCGCCCGTCGGGCGACCAGCGCGGGGCGAAGGTAGGGTTGCGGCTTTGGGTGATCAGGCGCTGCTGGCTGGTGGCCAGATCGTACGCATAGATCCGCGGGTTGCCGCTGACGTAGCTGAGATAGAGCAGCGAGCCGTAGTCGGGCGAATACCGCGGGCTCAGCGCGAGTGCCTGCCCGCCCGTGAGGAAGCGGTGGTTGGCGCCGTCCGAATCCATCACCGCCAGGCGCTTGACCCGGTGGTCCTTGGGTCCGGTTTCAGCAATATAGGCGATCCGGCTGTCGAAGAACGGACTCTCGCCCGAAAGCCGCGAATAGACCAGATCGGCGCATTTGTGCGCGGCGCGGCGCCAGTCTCCGGCGCCGACCACCCACCCGGCCTTGGCCAGCTGCTGGTGGAGCGCGACATCGTAGAGATAGCAGCCGACGGTCAGCTGTCCGTCGGGATTGGCGCGGACATAGCCGTGGACGAGCATCTCGGCGCTGCGCCCCGACCATACCGCGAAATCGGGCGCGGTGATCTGGGCATAGCCGGGGCGCGGCAAGGCGTCGGGGCCCACCGGCTTGAACAAGCCGTTGTTCTTGAGATCGTCGGTGATCACGCGCGCCAGGCTGACGCCGAGCGCGCCGGTGCCCGCGCTGTTGGCGCCGGTGGCGACTTCGGCGTCGGTCGCGAACCCGGGGATCGCGATGCCGAGGTCCTGCCACTCGCTCTCGTCCGAGACCGAACCCGAAAGCCCGCCCGCTTCGCCGGTCGGCATGGGCGTGGGCGTGGGCGCCGAGGTGGGGGTTTGCGCAGCCGCGGGCATGGCGGCGAGCAGCAAGGCGAGCAAGGCAAGACGCGCGATCATTGGGAAAGCCTTCTGTCGAACCGGAACGAAGCGACGCGCTTCCACTGATCGTAGTACTGCGGCGGCAACGTGAACGGCGCGGCCAGCTGTACCGCGCGCACTGCCTGTTCGGCGTGGCGCGAGGCCTGGGCGCGGTTGGCGTCGGTGATCCCTTCCTGGCGGACCACGCGCGGGGCCCCCGCGAGCGAGCCATCGGCGTTGAGGCTCCACGCCAGCACGGTCACCAGTTGATCGGCGTCGACTCCCTGTGGCGCGCTCCACCGTGGTTTGAGCTGGCGCGCGATGGCCCCCGAAAGCGAGGCGAGCACTTGCGGACCGACCGCCGCGGCGGGCATCGCGCGGGCGGCGCCGGTGGCGCGCGCGGCAGGCACACCCTTGAGGAAATCGCTGCCCAGCAGCGAGCCGCCGACCGGGTTATCGGGGCGGCGGCGCGGGCGTGTGTCGGCAGATTTAGCGGGAGCCGGCTTGGGCTGGACGGCTGGCTGGGGCTTGGTCGCGGCACGCGCGGCGGGCAGCGGAGCCGGGCGCAGTGCCGGGATGGCTTTGACCAGCGGCTGCGGCACCGGCCTGGGTACGGGCTGGGCGACGGGCGGGATAACCGGCCGGGGCTCGGGCAGCGCGGGTTCTACAGCCAGGATCGGCGCGACTGCGGGCGCGGGCTGAGCCGTTTCGGGCGCGGTTTCGGCGGGTGCCGCGTCTTCGGCTAAGGTTACGGTCATCCGCGCGGGTTCGGGCAAAGGCGCGGGCACGGGCGGGTGCCAGAGCAGCGCGGCGACAAGCGCCAGATGCGCCGCCAGCGCCATGCCAAGACCGATGCGCTCTTCGCCGCGGAGCCGCGCGAATGGGGAGGATTGCGCCATTCCCACCGGCCTAGGGCGCTTTCACTGAACCGTTGGTGACCAGCGAGATCGCATTGAACCCGGCGCGGTTGAGCTCGCCCATCACTGCCATGACCCGCCCGTACTCCAGGCCCTTGTCGGCGCGCAGGGTGACCAGCGGCGGCTTTCCGGCGGATTCGCGCGGAAGCCCGGCGAGGCGGTCGGCCAGTTCGCCTGGCGCGACTTCGCTCTGGTCGAGGAATACCTTGCCGTCCGCGGGCATCGAGATCGTCACCGCGCGCGCATCCTGCCCCAGCGCCTTGGCCCGGCTGTCGGGCAGATCGACCGGGACCCCGGCGCTCAGCA
The DNA here is from genome assembly GCA_025356575.1 of Novosphingobium sp. Classification (GTDB taxonomy): domain Bacteria; phylum Pseudomonadota; class Alphaproteobacteria; order Sphingomonadales; family Sphingomonadaceae; genus Novosphingobium. Next base: position 20,400 of record JANXSP010000037.1, on the reverse strand, counting down.
GCGGCGCGGTGACCATGAAGATGATCAGCAGCACCAGCATCACGTCGACCAGCGGTGTGACGTTGATTTCCGCCATCGGCGCCCGCGCACCCCGGCCCCTGCCACCCCGGCGGCGGCGCGCGGAGGAAAGGTGCATCGCCACCGCTCAGCCGGCCTCCAGCTCGCGGCTCAGCGTCGCGTGAAAGCGGTCCGCAGAGCGTTGCAGCCGCGCCTCGAACGCGTTCACCCGGTGCGAAAAGCGGTTGTAGGCGATGACTGCAGGGATCGCGGCGAACAGCCCGATCGCTGTGGCGAACAGCGCTTCGGAAATCCCCGGTGCGACCACCGCCAGCGACGAGTTCTGCGCCTGCCCGATCTGGAAGAAGCTGTTCATGATCCCCCACACCGTCCCGAACAGCCCGACGAACGGCGCGACCGAGCCGGTCGTGGCGAGGAAGTTCAGGCGCTCCGCCAGCGTATCGGCTTCCTGCGCTACCGCGGTGTCCATCGCCCCGGCAAGCCGCTGGCGGGTACCTTCGCGGTCGGGGCTTTTGCCCGCGCTCGATCGCCGCCATTCGCCCAGCCCCGCGCTCGCGACGCGCGCCGAGGGGATGTCGCGCTTGCCCGCCTCGGTCTGAAAAGCCTCGAGGTCGCGGCTGTTCCAGAACTCGGCTTCGTATGCCCGTACGGCGCGGCCCACCCGGCCCATCCGCAGCGAAAACGAAACGATGATCGTCCAGGTCCACACGCTGGCGAGAATCAGCCCGGCCATGACCACCTGGACGACGATATCGGCGTCGAGAAACAGGCGCAGCGGATTGAGCCGGGTGGGCGCCGCGGCGGCGGCCAGCATCAGGAGATCGGTCATGCGGCTCTTTCGGATAGTACGGTCGCGAATGCTTCACACCACCCGGCGGGCTGGCGCCGCGGCCGGCCATCGGGCGCGACGAATCCGATGCGCAGCTGGGCTTCGGCCAGCAGGGTTTCGCCGCGCAGGGCGCGCTGGCGCATTTCGACGCTGGCCGCGCCGAGTTTTACGCAGGTGCTTTCGATCAGCACGTCATCGTCGAGGCGTGCCGGAGAGCGGTATTTTATCGCCAGGTCGGCGACCGCCCAGGCGCCCTCGCCCGCTTCGTGGGCGGCGCGCTGGTCGATCCCGAGCGACCGCAACATGTCCGACCGCGCGCGCTCGAACCATCGCAGATAGTTGGCGTGGTAGACCACGCCCGACAAGTCGGTGTCCTCGTAATAGACCCGCACCGCGTAACGGTGCAGCGAACCGTCGAAGCGGCCGCCGGTGGGCAGGAGGGGTGACGTCATCGCCGTGGCTCTTAGCCGGGGCGCGAGTCGCAGGGCAAGGAGGGATGCGCGGCGCGCGCAATCGCTACCGCGCCAGCATCGGCCCGAGCGGCTTCCCCGCGAGGATATGGACATGCAGGTGCGCCACTTCCTGGTGCCCATGGTGCCCGGTGTTGGCAAGCAGGCGGTAGCCCGCCCCGGTGAGCCCCAGGTCGCGCGCTACCTGGCCGACCGCGCGGACGAACCCGGCTATCTCCGCTTCGCTCGCCCGGGCCGAGAAATCGTCCCAGCTGACAAAGGCGCCCGTCGGGATCACCAGCACATGGACCGGCGCTTGCGGGGCGATGTCGTGGAACGCCAGCGCCCATTCATCGCGGTAAACGGTGCGGTTGGGGATCTCTCCGCGGAGGATCTTGGCGAAGATGTTCTGATCGTCATACGCCAGCGAGACATCGACGCTCATCGTGCGGCCTTTTCCGCGATGCCCGAGGTACCCTCGCGCCGCGCCAGTTCGGCGGCGACTTCCGCCATCGCCACGCCCTTTGCATCGAGCAGCGCGGCCAAGTGGAACAACACGTCCGCCGCCTCTCCCACCAGTTCCCCGCGCGTGCCCGCAAGCGCCGCGACGATCGCCTCGACCGCTTCCTCGCCCAGCTTGCGCGCGATAACCGGGAGCCCGCGCGAATGGAGCTGGGCAACGTAGCTGGCGGCCGGATCGGCCCCGCGGCGCGCGGCGATCGCCGCGGCAAGTCGTTCGAGGGTATCGCTTGATTCCATGCCTGCGGGAATGCGGCGCGGCGCGCAGCGGGTCAATGGCAAAGCCCGAACATGCGAAAGGGGCGCCCTGGTTGCTGCCCGGACGCCCCTCCCTCGGCCACTGGAACGCAGCGGAAAGGAGTTACCGCGCGTCTGCCCCCGTGGCGTGATCCGTGTCTCGTATCGCTATTGGCGCGGCGGTTTGCGGCTGCGCCCGCTGCTGCGCCCGAGGATGAGCCCGAGCACCCCCATGCCCAGAAGAAGCATGTCCGACGGCTCGGGAACACTGGTTCCGGCCTGCGCCGCGGCAGGTGCCGCAAGGAGGAGGGCGCCAAGGGCGATAACGATGCGCGTAGCCATAAGTTAGTTTACGCAACGAGCGTGCCAGCGGCATTCCCCGCGGCTCGGCGGCGGGTTGCGCTGGTTAACTGACGCCGCGCAAACCGCGCGGTTGTAAAGCCCGCCGACAGCCGCATGTCAGGAGGCGCGCGCCGGGATCCCTGCCGCGCGCAAGGCATCGTGCGCTTCGCCGATCGTATGCGTGCCGAAATGAAAGATCGAGGCGGCAAGGACCGCGCTGGCGTGGCCCTCGAGAACCCCCGCGACCAGGTGATCGAGCGTGCCGACGCCGCCGCTGGCGACCACCGGAATGCTCACCGCGTCGGCAATCGCGCGGGTCAGCGCGAGATCGTAGCCGGCTTGGGTGCCGTCGCCGTCCATTGACGTGACCAGCAGCTCGCCCGCACCCAGTTCGGCCAGGCGCACCGCATGCGCGACCGCGTCGATCCCGGTGGCGCGGCGCCCGCCGTGAGTGAATATCTCCCAGCCATTTGCGGACTTTCGCGCGTCGACCGAGGCGACCACGCACTGGCTCCCGAACCGCGCCGCAATTTCGCCGACGACTTCGGGCCGGGTCACCGCGGCGGAATTGACCGCGACCTTGTCCGCGCCCGCCAGGAGCAGCGCGCGCGCGTCTTCCGCCGAGCGCACCCCGCCGCCGACTGTGAGCGGCATGAAGCACACTTCCGCCGTGCGCCGCACCACGTCGAGCAACGTCCCCCGCCCTTCGTGGCTGGCCGAAATGTCGAGGAAGCACAACTCGTCCGCCCCCGCAGCGTCATAGGCCCGCGCCTGCTCGACCGGATCGCCGGCATCGCGCAGATCGACGAAGTTAACGCCCTTGACCACACGGCCGTCGCGCACGTCGAGGCAGGGAATGACGCGGACCCGGACGGTCATGGTTCCGCCCCGGCACGGGGAGGGGGACCGCCGCCACAGGCGCGGGTGGAGAGCAATGGGCGGCGGTGACGGACCGCGCACCTTGGGCAGCGCCGCGGGTGCCCATCCACCACGCTGCGCGTGGTTCCCCTCCCCGTTTCGAGGAGCATCTGGTGCCCTCCGCTCATGCCCGTCTCGCCATCGCAATCGCCGCGGCCAGATCGAGCCTTCCCTCGAACAATGCCCGCCCCGTAATCACCCCCTCGATCCCCGCACTCGCCTGCAACGCGAGCATCCGGATATCGTCCAGCCCCTTGACCCCGCCGCTGGCGATCACCGGCAGGTCTACCCGGTGCGCCAGTTCGACCGTGGCGTCGATGTTGCAGCCCTTGAGCATCCCGTCGCGGCCGATGTCGGTGAACAGGATCGCGGCGACCCCGGCATCCTCGAACCGGCGCGCGAGGTCGGCGGCGGGAACGTCGGACACCTCGGCCCAGCCCTGTGTGGCGACCATGCCGTCCTTGGCATCGACCGCGACGACGATCCCGCCGGGGTAGGCACGCGCCATGTCCTTGACGAAATCGGGATCCTTGAGCGCGGCGGTGCCCATCACCACCCGCGCCACGCCGAGATCGAACCAGCCGTCCACCGCGATCGCGGTGCGGATGCCGCCGCCCAGCTGGACATGCCCGGGAAACGCCGCGACGATGGCTTCCACCGCCTCGCGGTTCTCGGCGCGCCCGGCGAACGAGCCATCGAGATCGACGACGTGGAGGTGCTCGGCCCCCGCCGCGGCGAACAGCAGCGCCTGTGCCGCTGGATCTTCGCCGTACACGGTCGCGCGCGCCATATCGCCCTCGGCCAGGCGCACGACCTGGCCGGATTTGAGGTCGATGGCGGGGAATACGATCATGCGGAGTTCCCCCCGCTCCGGGCTGCGCTAGCCGCAGTTGGAGAGGGGGCCATCAATCTCACGGCTTCCACTCCAGAAAACGCGCCAGCAGCGCCAGGCCGTACGCCTGGCTCTTTTCCGGGTGGAACTGGACCCCCAGCACCGTCTCGCGCGCGACCGCCGCAATCAGCCCGCCGCCGTGGTCGGTCATCGCGGCGATGTCGCGCCCTTCGTCGGGTACAAGGTGGTACGAATGGAGGAAGTAAGCCTCGCCCGGTGCGATCAGCTGCGCGCCATCGGCATGGGGCATCGGCTCGACATCGTTCCAGCCCATGTGCGGCACCTTGATCGCCGGATCCGCGGGCAGGATCGCGCGGACTTCGCCGGGAATCCAGCCGAGGCCCTCGGTCACCCCATGCTCGACCCCGCGCGTGGCGAGAAGCTGCATTCCGACGCAGATGCCCAGGAACGGGGCGCCGCCGACGTGGACCCGCTCGGCCATCGCCTCGATCATCCCAGGAAGGGCCGTGAGCCCTTGCGCGCAGGCCTTGAACGACCCCACGCCGGGGAGAACGATGCGGTCGGCGGCACGGACGACCGCCGGGTCGGATGTAACCGAAACATCGTCGCACCCCGCCGCCTTCAGCGCGTTGGCGACCGAGTGGAGATTGCCCGCGCCGTAATCGACGAGAGCCACCACTTCAGCCACCGAGCATCCCCTTGGTACTGGGAATAGCCGTGCCTTTGCGCGGGTCGAGCGTTACCGCCTGGCGCATCGCGCGGGCGAAACCCTTGAAGATGCCTTCCGCGATGTGATGGTTGTTCGCGCCGTAGAGCAGCTCGATATGCAGCGTGATCCCCGCCGCCTGGGCGACCGAGTGGAACCAGTGCTCGATCAGTTCGGTATCCATCTCGCCCAGTCGCGGCTGGGTGAACGCGGCGTTCCAGACCAGGAACGGGCGCCCCGAAATGTCGAGCGCGACCCGCGCCAGGGTCTCGTCCATCGGCGAATAGGCACTGCCATATCGCCCGATTCCGGCCTTGTCGCCCAGCGCCTGGTGGATCGCCTGACCGATCGCAATCGCCGAATCCTCGGTCGTGTGGTGCTGGTCGACATGGAGGTCGCCCTTGATGTGGCACGTCACGTCGATCAGCGAGTGGCGCGCGAACTGCTCGATCATGTGATCGAGGAAGCCGATCCCGGTGGCGACGTCGTAAGCTCCGGAGCCATCGAGGTTCACCGCGACGGCAATGTCGGTTTCGTGCGTCGTGCGGGTGATGCGGGCGTTGCGCATGGCTGCCGCCTATAGGGACGGACCCGCGCTTGTCCATCCTCGCTTGGCCCGCAACGTCCATTCGCGCTTGACCCACTGCATGCGTCTCGCCACTGATTTGCGGATGAGCGAGACGACCCCCGACAGCCTGATCCCCTATGACGAGATCGTTCAGGAGGCGCTGCGTGCGGTCGTCGGCCGGGTGCTCGGGCAGATCGAGATGACCGGCGGCGAACTGCCCGGGGCGCACCATTTCTACATCACCTTCAAGACCGGCGCGCCGGGTGTGAGCATCCCCAAGCACTTGCGCGAGCGGTTTCCCGACGAAATGACGATCGTCATCCAGAACAAGTTCTGGGACCTCAAGGTCGACGAGACGGGGTTCTCGGTCGGGCTCAGCTTCAACCAGATGCCGTCCAAGCTCGACGTGCCGTTTGCCGCGATCACTGCGTTCGTCGATCCCGCGGTCGATTTCGGATTGCAGTTCCAGGCGCTGGTCCCCGATCTCGCGCCCGAGCCGCACGAAGATGCCGAAAACGATTCGCCCGAGCGCGGTCCGGAACAGGCCGGGGCGGGCAGCGTTGCAGCGGTGGACGATGGCTCGAATGTCGTCACGGTCGATTTCGGCCGCAAGAAATAGCCGGCACCTCGCCGGCATCGGGGGCGAACATGGCGCGCAAATCGAAAACTTCCACGCCCCCGGTCACGGTGTCCGCGCCCGTCGCCAAAGCGCAGCAGGTCGCGGGCAAAGCACTCGACAAGGTTCCCGCGCCCAGTCCCAACCCGATGACCAATCTCATCCTCACCGACCTGGTGCTGCGCGGCGGCGGCCAGATCATGCGCCAGGCAGTCGAGCGGACGCTGCTTGGGGCGAAGTTTTCGCCGGGCAAGGCCGCGAATATCGTCAAGGGCCGCTCGATGTCGCAGACGCTGATCAGTACCGCGATTGCGCGGGTGGCGATGCGCTCGGTCCCCGGGGCGATCCTGGTGGGGGGCGCGCTCCTGGCCAAGACGCTCTACGACCGCGCGCGCAGCCCGCACGAGGCGAAAATCGAAGGCGACAAGGCGATTGCGGTGCAGGCACGCAAGGGCAAGCCGTAATCGGCGGATTGGCGCGACGCACTACTTGATTCCTTAAGCCCGACTGGCGCATCAGCGCGCATGGCCATCCCCACTTCCGACACGCTTCAGCGCCGCGGGCTGATGTTCATCCTGTCCTCGCCCTCGGGCGCGGGCAAGACCACGATCGCGCGGCGGCTGCTGGCCGAAGACGGGGCGATCCGGATGTCGGTCTCGGTCACCACGCGCCCCCCGCGCGGCGACGAGGCCGATGGCAGCGATTACCACTTCGTCAGCCAAGCGCAATTCGATGCGATGGTCGAAGGCGGGCACTTCATGGAGTGGGCGACGGTGTTCGGCTACAGCTACGGCACCCCAAAGGCCGAAATCCGCGCAGGACTCAAAGAAGGTGACGATTTCCTGTTCGACATCGACTGGCAGGGCACCCAGCAGCTTTACCAGCGCGCCGAGACCGATGTGGTTCGCGTGTTCCTGCTCCCGCCGAGCCTCGATGAACTGCGCCGCCGCCTGACCTCGCGCGGGACCGACAGCGCCGCGGTCATCGCCGACCGCATGGCCCGCGCCCAGGCGGAGATCAGCCACTGGGATGGCTACGACTATGTCGTGGTCAACGACGATATCGACGAATGCTTCGCCAAGGTGACGCAAATCCTTGCGGCCGAGCGGATGAACCGCGCGCGGCAAACGGGGCTCATCGCTTTCGTGCGAGAGTTGACGCGGGGATAGCTTCTTCTACGCGAAAGCAGGGGTTTTGATCCCGTTGCTTTCCCGCCAAGGCGGGGACCTCCGGCGGCGTTGCAGTTCGTGGCCGCAAGAGACCCCCGCCGTCGCGGGGGAGCGGTTGCATGGGTGGCGAAATCGCTCTAAAGCGGTTACACTTGAAACTAGGTGCAGGCGCGATGAAGTATCAGACCGGCTTCCTCAACCACTTCTCCTCCGAGGCGGTCCCCGGCGCGTTGCCGATCGGGCGCAACAGCCCGCAGCGCGCGCCCTTCGGGCTTTATGCCGAGCAGTTCTCGACTACTGCGTTCACCGCCCCGCGCGCTGAAAACCGCCGCTCGTGGCTCTATCGGCTGCGTCCGGCGACCGCGCACGGGCGGTTCGCGGCCTATGCTGGCGCGCCCGGGCTGACCGCGGCGATTCCGCCGGTCACCTCGCCCAACCGCTTGCGCTGGGATCCGCTGGCGCCTGCCGCGCCGGCGACCGACTTCGTCGATGGTCTCGCCGCTTGGGCGGGCAACGAAGGCATCACCCTCCACCTCTACGCCGCCAGCGCATCGATGCGTGCCCGCGCGCTCCAGTTCAGCGACGGCGAGCTGCTGATCGTCCCGCAGTCCGGCGCGCTGCTGGTGGTCACCGAGCTTGGGCGGATGGACGTGGCCCCCGGCCACATCGCGCTAATCCCGCGCGGGCTGCGCTTCCGGGTCGAGCTCCTCGATGACGCGGCGAGCGGCTACGTCTGCGAAAACCACGGCGCGCCGTTCCGCTTGCCCGACCTCGGCCCGATCGGCGCCAATGGCCTTGCCGCCCCGCGCGATTTCGAGATCCCCGAGGCGTGGTTCGAGGATGTCGAGGAACCGTGCGAGCTGGTCCAGAAATTCCAGGGTAAGCTGTGGTCGGCGATGCTCGACCACTCGCCGTTCGACGTGGCCGCGTGGCACGGCAATTCGGCGCCGTGCCGCTATGATCTGGCGCGGTTCAACACGCTCGGCAGCGTCAGCTTCGATCATCCCGACCCCTCGATCTTCACCGTCCTGACCAGCCCGAGCGATACCCCCGGTACCGCCAACTGCGACTTCGTGATCTTCCCCCCGCGCTGGCAGGTCGCCGAGGACACCTTCCGCCCGCCGTGGTTCCACCGCAACACCATGAGCGAATTCATGGGCCTGATTCGAGGAAGCTACGACGCCAAGGAAGGCGGCGGTTTCGCACCGGGAGGGGCGAGCCTGCACAACCAGATGAACGGGCATGGCCCGGACGTGGCCGCTACCGCGCGGGCGATGACCGCGGACCTCGCCCCGGTGAAGCTGGAGGACACGCTGGCGTTCATGTTCGAAAGCAATCGCGTGATCCGGCCGAGCGACGCCGCACTGGCCGCGCCGGGGCTACAGGACGATTACGACGACTGCTGGCAGGGGTTTCCAAAAGCCAAGCTACCCTAACGGCGCCGCCACCGCCGCATCGGCCCGCTGTCGCGGAGGATTTCGTGCGCGGCGTTGTGCCCCGGGGCGCCGGTCACCCCGCCGCCGGGATGCGTGCCCGATCCGCACATGTAGAGCCCCTTGATCGGCCCGCGGTAATCGCCGTGGCCAAGGACCGGGCGCGCCGCCCACAGTTGATCCAGGCCCATGTGGCCGTGGAAGATATCCCCGCCGATCAGCCCGAACTTGCGTTCCAGATCGAGCGGCGAGTGGATCTGGCGCGCGACGATCGACGCCTTGAAGTTGGGCGCATGGTCGGTCACGGTTTCAACGATCAGGTTGGCCACCGCCTCGCGGTGTAGGTCCCAGTCCAGCTTCGGGTCGAACTGCTGGCAGAACAGACTGGCGATGTGCATTCCGGGCGGGGCGAGGCTGTCGTCGACCGTGGTCGGCAGCTTCATTTCGACGATCGGTTTGCGCGACCAGCCGAACTGCTGCGCGTCGATGTACGCCTGGTCCATATAATCCATTCCCGGGGCGATGATGATCCCGGCGGTATGGTGCTCGGCCGTCTGTGTGCCCGGCAGCACGGTAAAATCGGGCAATTCGCTAAGCGCCACGTTCATCCGGAACGTGCCGCTGCCGGTCTTGTACCCGGCGATGCGCTTGCGGAAATCGTCGTCCATGTCGGCCTGGTCGACCAGCTGGCGGTAAAGCAGCGCCGGGCCGACATTGGCCGCGACGATCTTCGCGGCGATTTCCTCACCGCTGGCGAGCCGTACGCCGGCGGCCTTGCCGCCATCGACGAGGACTTTGGCGACCGCCGCCTCGAGGCTGATCTCCACGCCTTGCTCGAGGCACGCCGCGGCCATCGCCTGGGTGATCGCGCCCATCCCGCCCACCGCATGACCCCACGCGCCGAACTTGCCGTTCACTTCGCCGAACACATGGTGGAGCAGGACATAGGCGCTGCCTGGGGTCGAGACCCCCGCGTAATTGCCGACCACCGCGTCGAATCCGAATGCGGCCTGGACGTGGTCGTCCTCGAACCAGCCGCTGAGGAAATCGCGCGCCGACTTGGTGAAGATGTCGAGCAGATCGCGCTGCACGCTGCGCTCGAGCCGGCCGATCGGCCAGCCCTGCTGCGCGGCGGCGAGGAGGGCATGGACCCCGCCGCCAAGGTTGGGCGGGGTCTTGAGAGCAATGTCGCGCAGCACTTGCGCGACTTTCTCCAGCGCCGCGTCATAGGCCGGATAGGCCGCGGCGTCCTTTTTGGAAAAGCGCGCGAATTGCGCCTGGGTGCGCTCCACCCCGCCGCCCAAGGTCAGGTACGTATCGGGGTAGGGAAAGAAGTTGCTGATCGTCCGCTCGATCACGCGGTAGCCGCGCGCGTGCAGCTTCATGTCCGCGATCACCTTGGGGCGCAGCAGGCTGACGGTGTAGCTTGCGGTCGAGTTGCGAAAGCCGGGCGCGAACTCCTCGGTCACCGCGGCGCCGCCGACCACCCCGCGCCGTTCGAGCACGCGGACTTTCAGCCCGGCGCGCGCGAGATAGAACGCGCAGACCAGCCCGTTGTGGCCGCCGCCGATGATCAGGGCATCGTAGCGTTTGGTCATTGCAAGCTCTCTAGCGCCGCGCCGCGACTTTTTTAAGCTCTGTCAGGGAATTTGGGCTAACATCCGATTCCCATGTCCAAATCACGTCCTCTCGTCCCGCGCGATCCGGCGCAACGCTATTTCAACCGCGAGGCGAGCTGGCTCCAGTTCAATCGCCGCGTACTGGCCGAGGCGCAAAACCCCGACCACCCGCTGCTCGAGCGGCTGCGGTTCCTGTCGATCTCGGGCGCCAACCTCGACGAGTTTTTCATGGTCCGCGTCGCCGGGCTGCGCGGCCAGCAGCTGCGCCAGATCGACGATCGTTCGATCGACGGACTGACCGCGGGGCAGGCACTCGCCGCTCTTACCGGCGAGGCCGACGCCTTGATGGCCGAGCAGCAGGCGCTGTGGCTCGAGCTTCATGCCCGGCTGCGCGAGCAGGGAATTGCAGTCGCAGCGATGGACGAGCTCAGCGAGGCGGCACAGGCCCAGCTCGCGCGCCATTTCGTCAGCCACGTCTTCCCGGTGCTGACCCCGCAGGCGCTCGACCCGGCGCACCCGTTTCCGTTCATCCCCAACCTCGGGCTGAGCCTCATCTTCGAACTCAAGCGCGACAGCGACGGCGAACGCGTGCGCGAACTGGTAATGCTGCCCGCGGCGATCAAACGGTTCGTGGCGGCGGGCGAAGCTGGCGACGCGGCCGGACAGTTCGTCCCGCTCGAAGCGCTGATCCGCGGCCATGCCGGGCGCTTGTTCCCCGGTTACACCGTGCTCGGCAGCGCAGCGTTCCGGATCATCCGCGACAGCGACATCGAGATCGAAGAGGAAGCCGAGGACCTCGTCCGCTATTTCCGCAGCGCGATCAAACGCCGCCGCCGCGGGCGGGTGATCCGGCTCGAAATCGAATCGGGGATGCCCGACGAGCTCGAGCGCTTGATCCTGCGCGAATTGGGCGGGGGCGAAGCGATGGTCGCCGAAATGCCCGGGATGCTCGGGCTCGGCGATCTCGATCAGGTGGTCGCGCTCGATCGTCCTGAGCTCAAGTTCGCGCCTTACGCCGCGCGGTTCCCGGAGCGCATCCGCGAGCACGACGGCGATTGCTTCGCCGCGATCCGCCAGAAGGACATCATCGTCCACCACCCGTACGAGGCGTTCGACGTGGTCCTGGCGTTCCTGCGCCAGGCCGCCGCCGACCCCGACGTGGTCGCGATCAAGCAGACGCTGTACCGCGCGGGCAAGCAGGATGCGGTGATCCGCGCGCTGTGCGACGCCGCCGAGGCGGGCAAATCGGTGACCGCGGTGGTCGAGCTCAAAGCCCGTTTCGACGAAGAGCAGAACCTCCACTGGGCCGCGCAGCTCGAGCGTGCCGGGGTGCAGGTCGTGTACGGTTTCATCGAGTGGAAGACCCACGCCAAGATCAGCCTTGTGGTTCGCCGCGAAGGCGACATGCTGCGCAGTTACTGCCACTTCGGCACGGGCAACTATCATCCCGTCACCGCGCGGACTTACACCGACCTGTCGTTCTTCACCGCCGATCCGCGGCTCGCGAGCGATGCGGCGCAAGTGTTCAACTATGTCACCGGCTATGTCGAACCGCGCGCACTGGCCAAGCTGGCGATCAGCCCGCACGGATTGCGCGACAAGCTGGTGGCGCTGATCGATGCCGAGATCGCCAACGCCGCGGCGGGCAAGCCAGCGGGCATCTGGGCCAAGATGAATTCGCTGTCCGATCGTGCGATCATCGACAAGCTTTACGAAGCGAGCGCGGCAGGGGTGACGATCCGTCTCGTCATCCGCGGAGTGTGTTGCTTGCGCCCCGGAGTTCCGGGTCTGTCGGAGCGAATCGCGGTGAAGTCGATCGTCGGGCGGTTCCTCGAGCACAGCCGGATCTGGGCGTTCGCGGGCGGCCACGAGCTGCCGAGCCGCTCGGCCAAGGTGTATATTTCGTCGGCCGACTGGATGAGCCGCAATTTCGACCGGCGGATCGAATTCGCGCTGCCGCTGGAAAACGCCACGGTCCACGATCAGGTGCTCGACCAGGTAATGCTCGCTAACCTGCTCGATACCGAACAGTCTTGGCTGCTCCAGCCCGATGGGCGCTATGCCCGCGTTGCTGCGGGCAAGCGACCGTTCAACCTGCACCATTATTTCATGGACAATCCATCGCTCTCGGGACGCGGCGCGGCGCTTTCGGCCAAGCGCGTGCCCAAGCTCAAGCTCGAGCCCAAGGTCGATCTCACCGCGCCTGAAAGCAAAGCGGGATGAACGCTGCGGCGACGCGCCGCGCGATTGTCGATATTGGCTCAAACTCGATCCGCCTGGTCGTGTTCGGCGGGCCGCCGCGCGCGCCGGTGGTGCTGTTCAACGAAAAGCTGATGGCCGGGCTTGGCCGCGGGGTCATTGCCACCGGGGAACTGAGCGCGGGATCGATCAAGACGGCGCTCAAGGGCCTGGCGCGGTTTGCCTTGCTCCTGCGCGAAATGGACGTGGGCTGGTGCCGCGTGGTCGCGACCGCGGCAGTGCGCGAAGCCGCAAACGGCCCGCAGTTTTTGGAACGGATCGCCGCGCTCGGGCTCGCGGCCGAACTGCTCGACGGCGATGCCGAGGCGCTGGCCGCGGGTTACGGAGTGCTCTGCGCGATCCCCGGCGCGGATGGACTGGTGGCCGATCTCGGCGGCGGAAGCCTTGAGCTGGTGCGGGTGCGCGGGGGCGCGGTGGGCGAACGCCTGTCGCTCCCGCTCGGCGTATTGCGGATCGCCGCGCTGCGCGCCGCCGGGCCCGACGCAGTGCGCAAGAAGCTTGCGGCAGCGCTCAAGGACAGCAGGCTCGGGGGAACCGAGTGGCTGCGCGAATGTGCCGGGTTGCCGCTTTACCTGGTTGGCGGATCGTGGCGCGCACTGGCGCGGGTCCACCAGTTCCGCTCGGGGTATCCGCTAGCCGTGCTGGGCAACTACGCGATGCTGCCGCAAGCCATCCGCCCGCTCGAAAAAGCGCTGCGCGACAGCCGCCGGACGCTGGCCAGGAGCGTACCGGGGATCGGCTCGGGCCGCGCCGAACTGCTCGGCGACGCGGCGACCATCCTCTCGGCGCTGACGGCGCGGGTCGCACCCGTAAGCTTGGTGACGTGCGCTTTCGGGCTGCGCGAGGGGCTGTTGTTCGAAGCCCTCGATCGCGAGACCCGCGCCCGCGATCCGCTGCTCGACGGGGTGCGTCACGCGGTCGATCCGGTGCAAGCGTTCGCGGACTATCCAGCCACGCTGCTGCGCTGGCTCGATCCGCTGTTCGGCGCGCTGGGCGTAGCCGAGCGCCGCCTGATCGAGGCAGTGGCGCATCTGCGCGGCACCGGGTGGGAGAGCAATCCCGATTTTCGCGCCGCAGACGGCGCCGAGCTCGCGCTCCACGGCCAGTGGATCGGGGTGGACGGGCGCGACCGCGCGTTGATGGCGCAGGCGCTGTACATCGCGCTGGGCGGACGCGCACCAGGCCCGCCGATCCTGGTGGAACTGGCCAGCCCGGCCGATCTCGCCCGCGCCGGCGGCTGGGGACACGCGATGCGGCTTGCCCAGTCGCTGAGCGGCGGCGCCCCCGCGGTGCTCGAACGCACGACGCTGCGCCAGATCGGAGATACCCTCGAGCTTCATTTGCCCGGCGATTTCGCGCCGCTCGCAAATTCTTCGCTGGCGCGGCGCAGCCAGCGGCTGGCAAATGCGCTATCGCTGCGCGGTGCCGAGATTCGCATCGGTTGAACCGACCACCTTCCAAGGACCCAGCCGCGCTCCATGACCCTTTCGATCGCCACGACCCTGCTTTGCGCTTTTGCCTCCGAGACCGACTTCCTCCTCCAGATCGAAGCAGCGCAGCTGCCCGAGCAGACCGTTTCGCGAAGCCTGCTGACCATGGGCCAAAGCGGTCATCTCGCCCGCATTCCTGCGCAGGACGGGATCGGTGAGCGGATCTGGCTCCGCGCCAATGGCTTGTTCGAGATCAATTACAGCGCGCGCGTCACCCCGCAGCGGATCGATGCCGAGATCGCCGCGCTGCCCGCGCTCGAGCCGCATCTGCTTCCGGGCGAGACGGTCCAGTACCTGATGGATTCGCGGTATTGCCCGGCGGACAAGTTCCATGCCTTCGCGCTGGCCGAGTTCGGCGAGCTTGGCGGAGGCGCGCGGATTGCAGCGATGGCAGCGTGGATTGCGGAGAACTTCACATACACCCTCGGGATCAGCGACAGCAACACCACCGCGCTGGAAAGCTTTGTCGAGCGGCGCGGGGTGTGCCGCGATTATGCTCACGTCCTGGTCACGCTCGCCCGCGCCTCGGCAGTGCCCGCGCGGTACGTCAGCGTCTATGCGCCCGATGTCTTCCCGCAGGATTTTCACGCGGTGGCCGAGGTTTTCCTGGGAAATCCCGAGGGACCCGGCGGCGCCTGGCATCTGGTCGATCCGACGGGCATGGCGGCCGCGAGCGAGATGGCCACGATCGGAATCGGGCGCGACGCCGCCGACGTCAGCTTCCTTACCAGCTTTGGCAATTGCGAACTGCTGGACAAGGTGATCACAGTCATCCGCCACGATGAACTCCCGCGCGAAGTGGCGGCTTAGCACTAAATTTACGCGCCCTGCCTATGTGCTGACCCCACAAGAAAACAGGGTCGCAGTCGCTCTCATGGTCAGCAAGCAGAACCACCTTCGGACCACCATTGCGCCCGAGCTGCAGGGCTGGGTCGATAACCGGCTGATCAGCGCGCACATTCGCATCGTCCGCATGATGATCCTGGGGACGCTGCTCAACGGGTTCGCGCTGGTCGCCGGGGTCGGCGCGATGGTGCCGGGGGCGCTGTTGTGGGTATTCGCGATTTCGCTGATGGGCGCCGCGTATCACCGCGTCTGGCTGGCCCAGGGGATCGAACGGGCCCGGCGTCAGCGCAACCCGGCCAAGATGCTCCACGCCTTTCGCATGAACAGCCTGTGGCTTGGGCTTAGCTTCGGGATCGCGATCGCGCTGTGGCTGCCCTTGGTCTCGCCCGGGGGCAAGCTGCTGCTGGCGGTCGTCGCGATCGCGCAGATCGCGTCGGCCGCTTACACGGTGCGGACGATGCCCCGCGCGGCGGTGCTTTATATCGTTCCCCAAGCCCTCGGCCTGGCGGCGGGACTGGCATCGGTCCACGAGCTCGCTGCGCTTTTCGCGGTTGCGGTTCTGCTCAGCGCCAGCGGGCTGCTGATCCGCATGGCGTATACCGCGCACGACTTGTTCGTGACCCGCATCGTCCATGACCGCGAGCTTTCGGCCAGCGCGCGGACGGTCAAGCTCTTGCTCAACGAATACGAGGAAAGCGGATCGGACTGGCTGTTCCAACTCGATCTCGATGGCCGGCTGGTGGGCGTTACCGATCGTCTGGCCGCCGCGCTGGGTAAAAGCCGTTCGAAGCTCGAGACCCACGCATTCTCCGCCCTGTTCGCGCCGGGTAAAGCCCGCGACGACCTGCTGACCGCTCTGGCCGAGCGGCGTCCGCTCCGCGACCAGACGATCGAAGTGGCCCCTGGCACCGGGCGCGCGGGCGAGGATGGCGAGCCCCGCTGGTGGTCGGTCAGCGGGCGGCCGTGTTATGCCTCACCGGGCGACCGCGTCGTCTACCGCGGGGTCATTGCGGACGTCACCAGCCAGCGTCTGGCCGAAAGCCGGGTCCACCACATGGCGCACTTCGACGCGCTCACCGGATTGCCCAACCGCGCGCTGTTCAACGCCACGATCGCCCGGCTGCTCGACGAACGCGCGCGCGGCGAGCGGGTGGCGCTGTTGCTCATCGATGTCGATCATTTCAAGTCGGTCAACGACATGTACGGCCACCCCACGGGTGACGGGTTCTTGCGCAAGCTGGCCGAGCGGATGACCGCGACTCTCGAAAGCTCGCGCCTGGGCAGTGAACAGCGCCTCGTCGCGCGGCTCGGCGGCGATGAATTCGCGATCGTCCTGGCGGGCGACGATGCCGTCGATCAGGCGGTACGGTTGGCGGATGCGCTGGTCACCGCGATGTCCGAGCCGGTGATGGTCGACAATCACATCCTCGAGACGGGGATCAGCCTGGGTATCGCGATGTGTCCCGATCATGCCACGCTGCCCCAGCAACTGCTCTCCAACGCCGACATCGCGCTTTACGCCGCCAAGGATGGCGGGCGCGGGATGTGGGAAATGTTCGAGCCGGGCATGGACGAGGAACTCCACGATCGCCACGCGCTGACGCGCGACTTGCGCCACGCGGTTGGCAACGGCGAGCTGCGGCTTTATCTGCAGCCGCTGATCGAGCTCGAGCGCGATGTGAAGACCGGATACGAAGCGCTTCTGCGCTGGGAACATGCCGAACGCGGATTGATCAACCCCGACGATTTCATCCCGCTGGCCGAAGACACCGGGCTGATCGTGCCGATCGGCGAATGGGTCATCCGCACCGCCTTTGCGCTCGCCGCCGAATGGGAAGATGGCAAGACCATCGCGATCAACCTGTCACCCGTCCAGCTCAACAGCCCCAACCTCCTGCCGGTGATCGTCAACGCGCTTGCCGAAACCGGGATCGACCCCGGCCGGGTGGAATTCGAGATCACCGAAGGCGTTCTCCTCCACAACTCCGCCGCCAACATCGAAACGCTCAACAAGATGCATGAGCTCGGGCTCAAGATCGCGCTCGACGATTTCGGGACCGGCTACGCCTCGCTCAATTATCTGCTGACGTTCCCGTTCGACAAGATCAAGATCGACCGCAGCTTCATTTCCGATCTCGGCACGCGCGAGGATTCGCGCGCGATCGTCGGCGCGGTCATCGGTCTCGCCAACAAGCTGGGGATGTGCACCCTGGCCGAAGGCGTCGAGGAAGAAGGCCAGGTTGCCGAACTGCGCGAGCACGGCTGCCGGATGGTCCAGGGCTGGCTTTATGGCAAGGCACTGCCGAGCGAGGATTACCAGCCAGCCGCGGTCAAACTGCTGGCCGGGACCGAAGTAGCAGTCATCTCGGCCAAACCCGCGGCACTGCCTCGCAAACGCGCCGGCAGCGCCGATCGCCGCGCTGCGGGATAATTGTCGAGGCGCGAACGGCTTGATGCTGGCGCGCCCGCAAACCCGCTGCTAACCGGACCTCGAAACCGGGCAATAGACGCTCGTCCCGGCGCAGGAGGGCCGCATGATGCCAGCCGCCGGGGCGCTCCCCCAGTGAAATTCACCGCCGACCGCCTGCTTCTGTTCGGCGCGACCGGAGACCTTGCGCAGCGGATGCTGCTGCCATCGCTGTGCGCGCTCGATGCCGACCGTCTGGTGCCCGCCGACTTGCGGATTATCGGGACCGCGCGCAGCGATCATGACGATGCAAGCTACCGCGAATTTGCCCGCGCCGCGCTGGAAAAATATCTTCCCGACCACCGCAAGCCCGCAATCCCGGCGTTCCTCGAACGGCTCAGCTACCAGCCGCTCGATGCTTCGAAGCTCGACGGTTTCGCCGCGCTCGCCGCCAAGGTCGGGCCGGTGGACGCGGGCCTGGCGATCTTCCTGTCGACCGCTCCGAACCTGTTCGAGCCGACCATTGCCGGGCTCGTCGCCAGCGGCCTGGCCGGAGAGAAAGTTCGCATCGGCCTTGAAAAGCCGCTTGGCACCGACCTGGGATCGAGTTGCCATATCAATGACGCAGTCGCCCGCGCCTTCCCCGAGGACCGCATCTTCCGGATCGACCACTACCTTGGCAAGGAGACCGTCCAGAACCTGCTCGCACTGCGCTTTGCCAACATCCTGTTCGAACCGCTGTGGAACGCCGCGCACATCGATCACGTCCAGATCACCGTGGCCGAGACCGTCGGGCTCGAGGGCCGCGCGGGGTTCTATGAAGGCGCCGGGGCGCTGCGCGACATGGTCCAGAACCACATGCTCCAACTGCTTGCGCTGGTCGCGATGGAGCCGCCGGCGAGCTTCGATGCCACCGCGGTGCGCGACGAGAAAGTCAAGGTCCTGCGTTCGCTGCGCAAGGTCGAGCCCGCCGAAACGGTAACCGGCCAATACCGCGCGGGCGCGATCGCCGCCGCCGCGGTGCCGGGCTACGACGAAGAACTGGGCAAGCCGTCGGACACCGAGACGTTCGTCGCGATCAAGGCGCATATCGACAACTGGCGCTGGCAAGGCGTGCCGTTCTACTTGCGCACGGGCAAACGCCTGCCCGAGCGCGTGACCGAGATCGTCGTCCAGTTTCGCAGCGTGCCGCATTCGATCTTTGCCGCCAGGGGCGCACGCGCGACGCCGAACCGGCTGGTGATCGGGATTCAGCCGGAAGAGAACATCTCGCTGTCGCTGATGGCGAAAGTCCCCGGGCTCGACCGCGAAGGCATCCGCCTGCGCAGCGTGCCCCTGGACATCGCGATGGATGATGCCTTTGCCGGACCGACCCGGCGGATCGCGTATGAGCGCCTGCTGCTCGACCTGATCGAAGGCGATCAGACGCTGTTCGTCCGCCGTGACGAGGTCGAAGCCCAATGGACCTGGATCGACGCGGTCCGCGCCACCTGGACCGAACGCGGCCTGACGCCGAAGTCATACACCGCGGGCAGCTGGGGGCCGAGCGCGGCGATCGCGCTGGCCGAACGCGACGGAGTAACGTGGCATGAGTAAATGGGCATGAGTGAACGGGCATGAGCAACCTCCACCCCGTCGTCGAGCGCGTCACCCAGCGGATCATCGAGAAATCGCGCCCCGGCCGCGCGCGTTATCTGGACCTGATGGAGCGCGAGGGCGAGCGGCATCCCGATCGCAATTTCCTGTCATGCTCCAACCTCGCGCACGGGTTCGCCGCCGCGCTCGAGGATAAACCCGCGATCAAATCGGGGCGCGGGGCCAACTTCGCGATCGTCACCGCGTACAACGACATGCTTTCGGCACATCAACCTTATGGTCGCTACCCCGAGGCGATGAAGCTTTACGCGCGCGAAATCGGCGCGACCGCGCAAGTCGCAGGCGGGGTTCCGGCGATGTGCGATGGAGTGACCCAGGGCCAGGACGGCATGGAACTATCATTGTTCAGCCGCGACACCATCGCGCTGAGCACGGCAATCGCGATGAGCCATGCGATGTTCGACGGGATGGCCCTGCTCGGGATCTGCGACAAGATCGTGCCTGGGCTGGTCATTGGCGCGCTGCGTTTCGGGCACTTGCCCGCGGTGTTCGTGCCTTCGGGGCCGATGCCTTCGGGCCTCGCCAACAAGGACAAGCAGAAAGTCCGCCAACTCTACGCCGAGGGCAAGGCGACCCGCGCCGAGCTGCTCGAGAGCGAAAGCGCGAGCTACCACTCGCCGGGCACCTGTACGTTCTATGGCACCGCCAATTCCAACCAGATGATGATGGAGATGATGGGGCTCCACATCCCCGGTGCGGCGTTCGTGACGCCCAACACACCTTTGCGTTCCGCCCTGACGCGCGAGGCGGTCCACCGTCTCGCCGCGATCGGCAAGGAAGGCGACTACCGCCCCATGGCGGAGGTCGTCTGCGAAAAAGCCATCGTCAACGCCGCAGTCGGGCTGCTCGCGACCGGCGGGTCGACCAACCACGCGCTCCACATCCCGGCAATGGCGCGCGCCGCGGGGATCATGATCGACTGGCAGGATATCGACGAGCTCAGCGCGGTCGTCCCGCTGCTGGCGCGGGTCTATCCCAATGGCTCGGGCGACGTGAACCAGTTCCACGCCGCGGGCGGGATGGGCTTCGTTGTGCGCGAACTGCTTGATGCCGGGCTGGCGCACGGCGACATCCTGACGATCGCGCCGGGGGGCATGGCGGATTATGCCAGCGAGCCGGTGCTGGGTGATCGTCATCCCAGTGAAGGCCGGGACCCAGCCCCGCGGAAACCCGATGTTTTGTCCGGGCTTGGCCATGGCCTGCGCCGGGGTGGCGATGAAGTGGATGAAGTGGCGGCAGCTGAGGCCGAAACCCGGCTCACCTGGCAGCCCGCGCCCGCGCTATCGCTCGACGACACCATGCTCCGCCCCGTCGCTACGCCGTTTCTCGCCGATGGCGGCATGCGCCTGGTCACCGGCAACCTCGGCCGCGCGACGTTCAAGACCAGCGCGGTCGATCCGGACCGCTGGACCATCGAGGCGCCGTGCCGCGTCTTCCATACCCAGCAAGCGGTCGCCGACGCGTTC
>JANXSP010000027.1 GCA_025356575.1 Novosphingobium sp. | reverse complement strand
GTGGCCCAATCGGCGGCACGCGAGCTGGGTCCGCAAGGGCTCCATGTCGCGCACCTGGTGATCGATTCGGGCGTCGACACCGCCTGGGTGCGCGAGCGGATGCGCGAACGCGCGGGCGATGAGGCGGTCGCGGCGCTCAAGCCCGACGATCTCATGCGGCCCGAAGCGGTGGCGGAGGCATATTGGGCGCTCCACCAGCAACCGCGCGACGCGTGGACTTTCGAGCAGGAAATCCGCCCTTACGCCGAGACGTGGTGAAGCCGCCGCTCCGCTAGACGCCGGCGGGATCGGCGCGGCGCCTGGTCGCCCCGTCGATCGTCAGGATCACCGCGGGCAGGAAGAACAGCACCAGCGGCACCGCCGCGATCAGGCCGAAAATGATCGCGGTGGCGAGCGGCTGCTGCAACCCGGCACCCCGGCTCAGCCCGAGCGCGAGCGGGGCCAGCGTCAGGATCGCGATCAGCGCCGACATCAGGATCGGGCGCAGGCGCTTTTCGCCGGCATCGTTGAGCAGGTCGGGGGTCATCGGCGCATCGCGGTCGATTTCGGCGAGGTAGAAGATGATCAGTTCGGCGACCATGCCGACGACCATCGTCAGCCCCATTAGCGCCGAGATATTGAGCTCGGTCCCGGTCAGCCACAGCCCGGCGATCACCGCCGCGGCGGTCAGCAGGACCGTGGCGATGGCCGCGGCAGTCCACGCCAGCCGCTCGAACAGCAGCGTCAGCAACAGCGCGCTGAGGAGCAGCGCGGCCGCGAACACCATCGCAAGTTCGGCAAAGCTCTGCTGCTGCTGCGCGTAGATCCCGCCGTAATCGACGCGCACCGAGGCGGGGAGCTTGAGCGCCTTCACCGTCCGCTTGATCTCGGTCATCGCCGAGCCAAGATCGCGCCCCTCGAGCCGGGCGGTGACCGCCACGAACGGGGAGAGGTTTTCGCGGGTCAACTGGCTTTGCCCGGCGGCCACGGTGACGCTGGCGATCGAGCCGAGGCGCACGGTGCCGCTGCCGGGGGTGACGATCGGCAAGTCGGCGATCTGCGCGACGGTCTCATGGCTCGCCGCGGAGAGGCGCACGCGGACATCGACCAGTTGCGCGCCGACGCGGATGCGGGTCGCCTGGGTTCCGCCGATCGCGGCCTCGAGCTGGCCGGCGATGTTCTCGGGGTCGAGCCCGACTTGCGCGGCGCTGCCCGGATCGACCGCGATGCGCACCGCATCGCCCGCCACGCGCAGTCCGTCGATGACTTCGACAACGCCCTGAAGCTTGCCGATCGCAGTCCCGACCGTCTTCGCCGCGGCATCGAGCGAGCGGGCATCGTCGCCGAACAGCTTGACCTCGATCGGCTGGGGCACCGCGGTCAGATCGCCGATGAGGTCCTCCATCAGCTGGATCAGCTCGACCTCGAGCCCGGGTACCTGCACCGCGATCCGCTGGCGGATGTCGGTCATAACCTCCTCGATCCCGCGCCGCGATCCACCCTTGAGGCGGACGAAATAGTCGCCCTCGTCGGCCTCGGTCAGCCCGCCGCCGAGCTGGACCCCGGTGCGCCGCGAATAGCTGGAGACCTCGGGCGTGGCGGCGATGATCTTCTCGACGCGCAGCAGCAGCTGGTTGGTATCGTCGAGCGCGGCGCCGGGCCGGGCCTTGTAGTCGAGCACGAACCCGCCCTCGTCCATCTTGGGCATGAAACCGGACTCGACCCGGGTCCACGCAAACGCCCCAGCCAGGACCAGGATCGCAGCGACGATGGCGACGAACCGCCCCGGCCGCTTGAGCGCGCGGGTCCCGGCGCGGTCGTACTGGCGGACGAACGAATCGAGCAGACCGCCGGCCTTGTCCGCTGCCTCGGCATCCTTTTCGCGCAGCCAGTTGGCCGCGATCAGCGGGATCACGAACCGCGCGAAGATCAGCGAGATCGCCAGCGCCGCGACCATCGTTACCGCCAGCGCCTTGAAGAACCCGCCGGTTACCCCGCTGACGAACGCCAGCGGCAGGAACACGATGATCGTCGCGGTGGTCGAGCCGAGCAGCGGCAGGCCCATCTCGGCAGCGGACGCGAGCATCGCCCCGGTCGCGGTCTCGCGCTGTTCCTGGACCCGGCGCATCATGTGTTCGAGCATCACCACGGCATCGTCGACCACCAGCCCGACCGCGGCGGCCATCCCGCCCAGCGTCATCATGTTGAAGGTCATCCCCAGCGCCAGCAGCACCAGGCAGGTCGAGGCGAGGACGGCGGGCAGCATCAGCCCGGTGATCAGCATCAACCGGCCCGAGCGCAGGAACACGAACAGGACCACGCCCGCGAGCAGAGCGCCGATGAGGATCGCATCGCGCACCGCGTTGGCCGCGCCGACCACCAGTTCGGACTGATCGTAGAACGTGCTGACCTTGACCGATGGCGGCAGGGTAAGCTCCTTGAGCCGCGCTTCGACCGCCTTTACCACCGCCACGGTGTCCCCCGAGATCGACTGGCGGACGTTGACGAGAACCGCCGGCTTGCCGCCCGAAGTCACCCGGGTGAACGCGGGCTGGAGCGAGGGCGAAACTTGCGCGATCTGGCCCAGCGTGACCACGCCCGCGGCGCTCGACCCGGTGGTGACGGGGATCGCACGCAGCGCATCGACATCCGCGATGCTGTTTTCCAGCAGCACCAGATAGAGCCGGTGGCGGTCGGCGATCTTGCCGAGCCCGCGGACGCTGTTCTGGCGGCCGAGCGCGGCGCTGACGTCGCTGAGGCTGACCCCGAGCGCGGCGAGCTTGCCCGGATCGACATCGACCGCGAATTCGCGCGGCGCGCTGCCGAGGATGTCGACCCCTGCAACGCCTTCGACCGAGGTCAACGCAGGGAGGATCTGGAGTTCGGCGATGTTGCGCAGCGCCGCCGGGCTCAAGCTGTTCGAAGTCAGCGCGAAACCCGTGACCGGGAAGATCGTCGGGTCCGAGCGGCGAACGGTGAAGGTGGTCCCCGCGGGGAGCGTGGGCAGCACCGTCGCCAGCGCGCCCTGGGTGGCGGCGGAGGCGGCGACCATATCGTCGCCCCAGTGGAAGTTCATCGCCACTTCGGCGCTGCCCCGGCTGGTGGTCGAGCGGATTTGGGTGACGCCCGAAACCCCGCGCAAGGCCAGCTCGATCGGCCGGGTGATCTCGGCTTCCATCTTGGCCGCGTCGCGGTCGCCGGCGTCGACCGCGACAACGACGCGCGGATAATCGATCGCGGGAAACAGACCGACCGGCAGGCGGGTCCCCGCGACCACGCCGAACAGCGTCAGCAGGATCACCGCCAGCCAGATCGAACGCGCGTGGCGGCTGATCGCCTCGCTCACCGGGTGCGGACCCGCATACCGTCCTCGAGCGAGGTCAGCCCGTCGGTGGCAATCGTTTCGCCCGGCTTGAGCCCCGAGGTGACGCCGACCCGGTCGCCCATCTTCGATCCGGCAACGATGTCGCGGCGGTGCGCGACACCCTTGGCGATGACATAGACATACGGCTGCCCGCCATCGTCGAGCAGCGCGACATACGGCAGCGTGATCCCGGCGTCGTTGCCGCTGAGCACCAGCCGCCCGCTCAGGCTCTCACCTGCGCCGATCCGCGCCTGGACGGGGATACGCACGAACAACGATGCCTGCTTGGTCGCCGCATCGACGATCCGGTCTATCGACAGCACCGGGACGGTGAACGGCGCCGCGCCTTGCGCGCCCGCGATTTCGATATTGCTGCCCGGCTGGATCGACCGCGCGACCGCGGGATCGATCCCGAAGCGAGCGCGCAGATCCCCGCCCTTGACCAGCGTCAGCACAGGCGTGCCGGGAGCGACGAGTTGGCCTGGGCTCGCCCCGATGCTCTCGACCGTCCCGCTGACCGGCGCGCGCAGGGCGAGCCCGCCCGCCAGCGCGCCCAGGCTGGCGCGGGTCGCCCCGGCGGAGAGTGCTGCGGCGCGCGCGCTTTCGACTTCGGCATTGCTGACCAGGCCATCGGCGCGCAGACGTCTGGCGCGGGCGAGTGCGAGTTCGGCGGCGCTGGCGTTGACCCGCGCGGTGGCATAGGCGAGCTGCGAGGCGGGGCTGGGCCGCAACCGTGCGACCACCTGGCCCTGGCGGACCGCGCTGCCCGCGGGTGCCTCGATCGTCACGACATCGGCCTCGACCGGCGCCGCCACGGTATATTTGCCGCCGACGGCATTTTCGACCGCGCCATAAACGACGATGCTCTGTTCGGTCGCGCCGCTGGTGACGAGCGCGGTCTTGATCAGGGCGGCAGGCTCGGGCGCGGCGGTCTCCGCCTGCTTGGTGCAAGCGCCGAGCAACAGCAGCGCGGCCATTCCCGAAATCCGCAACGTGTTCGTCATTTCTGGCCCCATGCTTCGTGCGGTGCGCCGACCAGCAGCTCGAGCGCGATGGTCTGCTCGGCAATCGCCTGTTCGGCCTGCAATAGCCGCAACTGCCGGTCGCGCATCGATTGTTCGGCGAGTTCGGCAGTCGCGATCGCCAGGTCGCCGCGGGTGGCGGCACGGCGCGTCGCAGCGGCGAATGCGGTGATACTCGGCAGCTCGGCCCGCAGGACATCGCGCTGGTGCCGGGCGATCTGGAGCCCCGCCAGCGCGGCCGCGATGTCCGCGCGCGTGCGGAACAGCCGCGCATCGTATTCGGCATGGAGCGCCTCGCGCGTCGCTTCCTCGATACGGATCGCACCGCGGTTGCGGTTCCATAGCGGCAGGGTGAACGCGATCACCGGTCCCAGAAACTTGTTCTCGCTCGAATCGCGGGTGGCGTTCAGCGTCAGATCGAGCGTGGGAAACTGGTCCATCACCGCCTTGCGGACGCTGCCTTGCTGGGCGTCGTAGCCCGCACGCAGCGCCGCGAGATCGGTCCGGTAGCGTATCGCCAGCGTGAACAGCTCTTCGGCCGAAAGTGTCAGCGCGGGCGGCGGCTCGGGCGCCAGATCGAGCGGGTAGGCGGGCGGCAATCCGAGCAACCGGCGCAGCTCGAACGCGGCGGTGTTGAGATCGGTCTCGGCCGAGCGCGCCGCAATCTCTGCGTCTTGCGAAGACAGCCGCGCGGTCTGGACCTGGTCGGCGGCAATATCGCCGCGCCCGGCCGCACGCAGGTAGCGCTGGAGCAAATCGCGCGCCCGCCCCGCGCTGAGCTGGGTAGTGGCGAGGATATCGCGCAGCGCGAGCACGCGCACCGCCTGGAGCCGCGCGGTTTGCGCGGTCTGCCATTCGGCCCAGGCGAGATCGAGGCGGACCTGCCGCTGCGTCGCCTGTGCCAACGACCGGTTGAGCCCGCGGTTACGCAGTGCGTTGAGGTTGAAACCGATCCCTCCGACGATGTTGTCGACCGGATCGGGGCCCGACAGCAGGTGATCGAGCTGGAAGGTGAAGGTCGGATCGGGGAGCAGCCCGGCGGCAAAGACCTGCGCCTCCGCCACCCCCGCGCGGGCGCGCAATGCGGCCAGGTCGGGATTTTCCAGGACCGCGAGCACGCCAATCGCATCGCGGCCCAGGGGCCTGGCCAGATCGATCGCAACGGGCGTCAAAAACGGTCGGTCGATCGTCTGCGACTGCTGGAGCAGAACCGCGGGGACGGGCGGATTCAGCGCGGCGACGTTTTCCGTGCCCGCCGCCAGCGGCCTGGCGGTGTACGCAGCGCACCCGTTTAGCAACATCAGCGTTGCGGCGCCGATGCCGGTAATCGAGGCTCGCAGCACCGCGCGTCCCCGCCTAGCCGATGACCAGGACGTGGAAACTACCGGGCACATTCTGTGGGCGGACGGTGCCCGTCGTATCGACCTTGCCGCCGGGCCAGACGAGATCGGCGGTGGACGAGAACAGGCGGCCCCGGCGCGGGTCGAACGTCAGCGTCTTGGCCAGAACCTCGGTGGGGAAGGTTGCGGTGTGGTATGCTCCCGCACGATCGCGCGAGATCGCCGCCAGGGTTCCCCCGCGGCACGCGACATAGACGGTCTGCCGCACCGGATCGTAGGCGGCACCATCGGCATCCTCGCAGCTTGGCGCAGAGGCGACGAGCGCTCCGGTTGCGGCGCTAACGACCGCGAGCAGGCTGTTGCTGCAGGTGGTATAGAGCAGTCCGCGCGCCGCATCGAGCGCCAGCGCCGAAGGTTCCTGGCATCCCGCCAACGGGTGCTTGGCGGCCAGCACCATCGCCCGCGTATCGATTTCGCCGAGCTGCCCGGTTCCTTCGAGATTGACCCACACTTTGCCCCGGCCATCGGCGCGCGAGAACTCGGGCTTGTCTCCCAGCGGAATCGTCTTGATCAGCTCGCCCTTGCGCGGATCGATGACCAGCGCGTCCTCGCTTGCGCCGCCGAACGCCAGGATCATGCCCGAGGCGGGGTCGTATACGATGCTGTCGGGACGCTGCCCGGCAGCGATCTGCTTGAGCGTTGCGCCGGTTGTCAGATCGAACATCACCACCTGGTTCGCCGCGCCATCGGTTACGAACCCGCGCCCCAGCGCGGCCACGGGCGCCACGCCCTGGGCGCGGGTCAGCCCGCGCACTTGCGCAAGCTCGACCAGTGTATCGAGGTTGAGGATGTGGACCCGCGCCGAGTGGGTGACATATAGCCGGCGCGCGGCGACATCGGCGAACAGGTAGTCGCCGCGCCCGTCACCTTCGAGCGCGACGCGCGACAATGGCATCGGGGCGGCGCCCGCCAACGAATCGACCGATCCGGCCGGGGTGCAGGCGGCAAGCCCGGCGAACGTTGCGGCAACCAGTGCACGTACCCGCTCGACCATTCGTCCAACCCCTGCCCAAGCGCCTGAACGCGGCGTAGAGCACTGCGGCAAGTGCCGCAACGGGCGAGGGCGGCTTGCCCGGCTAAAGCTTGCGCGCGTTGAGCAGCGGCCCGCCGCTCCCGAGCTGGATCAGGACCGCCTGGCGGTATGCATTGTCCTGCGGGCGAGGAAGCGCATAACGCGCGCTGCGCCCCGACCATGCGCCGATGATGGCGAGCCGCCGGACGATATTGCGGTGCGGCAACGTCCGGCCGCTGTTCTCGCCGGCCGAGATGGCGACGGCCTGCTCGCGCGGATCGTAATCGACGCCCCAGACCGTCGCCGCGCGCGCATCCGGTCCCGGCGTGAAGGGCGCGGCGCCGATAAGGATGCGGCTTGGCCCGGCTCCATCGGTGGCCATCTGGTCGATCACCGGGCTGCCGGGTAGCGGGCCCTGGCGAGCGATCGCGGCATCGAGCGCCGGGCGGTTCGTCCCGACCACCGCCGCGCGGCCGTTGATGACTATGTGCGGGGTCGAAACGGTGTCTTCGTGCGCGGCATGGGCATAGTCCCACTCGCGCGCGGTGTAGGCGGCCGACGCGAATTTGTCCTTCCACCCGAGCTGGTCCCAGTACGTCACCGCGAAACTGAGCGCGAGGATATCGGGCCGCGCAGCCAAGGCGTTGACGTTGGCGTTGGCGGGCGGGCACGACGAACACCCCTGGCTCTGGAAAAGCTCGAGCACCACCGGGTGCCGGGCGTCTCCGGTTATTGCCGGGGCACGCGCCTCCGCCTGGGTAACGAGCATCCCCGACCGGTCGGCAGCCGTGTCCGAACACGCCGCCACCAGCATCGCCGCGATGAGTGCGAGCAGCCGCGCGGTCATATCCCGGCGTACCATTGGTATCCGGCGGCATCTTCCCAGTAGCCGCCCTTGCCGCCGTAAAGCCCGGCCAGGCTTTCGCGCGCCTCTACGCGCATGATGTACTTGGCCTGCTTGTAGCCGAGCTGGCGTTCGACCCGCAGGCGCAAGGGCGCGCCGTGACCGACGCTGAGCGGTGCGTCGTTCATCCGCAGCGCCAGGATCGTCTGCGGGTGGAAGGCATCGATCATGTCGATCGATTCGTAATATTGCGCGGGGCCGAAGTTGTCCGCGCAGTGGAACACGATATACCGCGCGCGGCTCGACACGCCGGCCTGGCGCAGGATCGTCGCCAGTTGCGGCCCGCTCCATTTGCCGATCGCGCTCCATCCCTCGACGCAATCGTGGCGGGTGATCTGGGTGCGCGCGGGCAGGGTGGCGATCTGCGCCATCGTCAGGCTGAGCGGACGGGCGACCAGGCCATCGACCACCAGCGCCCAGTCGGCAAAGCCGCCCGCTGCATGTGCCTGATACGTTGCCGCTTCGGGCATCGTGTTGCCGTTCTCGCGGAACACCGGCGACATGTCCGACGCGGCAAACTCCTGCGCCAGCGCGTGACTGCCCGAGATCAGGCGCTGGCTGCGATAGTGCAGCGGATCGGCGCCGCGCAGCGCGGCATTGACCGAGGGGTTGGCGACGATCCTGTCGCAGCCCGCCAGCAGCAGCCCGCCGGTCCCCGCGGCAATCCCGCCGAGCAGCTTGCGCCGGCCGATTTGCAGCGGCGTCATGACGGTTCCTCGCGCTTGCCCGGGAGGCGGTATTTGCCCGTGATTATCGAGCGCATCTCGTTGATCGGACCCGCCAGGACCACCATCGCGATATGGACGAGGAAAAACGCGAACAATCCCGATGCGGCGATGAAATGCAGCGAGCGCGCCGACTGCCGCCCGCCGAACAGTTCGAGCAGCAGGCTTAGTCCCGCGTTGAGATTGGGCGACATCGTCAGCCCCGTCAGGATCACCAGCGGCAGCAAACCGAACAATACCGCGCAATAGCTCAGCTTCTGGAGGATGTTGTAACGCAGCGCGGCGATCCCGGTGGGAAAGCGCAGGCGGGCATGTTCGGTGATATCGTGCCAGATGTTGCGCGGTGCCGCCTCGCGCGCGGTGATCCGCAAGTCTCCCTGGAAATGCCGGTTGGCGAGCGACCAGGCCATGTAGAGCGCCAGCGCCCCGGCCAGAACCCACGCGAAGGCCAAGTGCCAGACCCGCGCATCGGCCAGGCTGTAAGAGGTCGGGATCGTCGCCCATCCGGGAAAGGCGAGGTGAACGAACTTGCCCGCCCCGTTGTGCCAGGTCCCCAGCACTCCGGTCGTCGGTATTTCCAGGCTGCCGATGCGAAGGTATCCACTGTCGCCATGCGCCCCGATCTCGAGCCAGGCGGGGTCGAAGTTGGCGCCGAACTTGCCCCAGTACAGCCGCGGGTGCGCGTTGAAGATCATCAGCCCGCTCATCAGCATCACTGCGATGGTGAGGGCGTTGGTCCAGTGCCACAGCCGCGTCGACAGACGGTGCCGGCGGACGAGCGAGCCGGGCCCGAGCGGCTCGGGCTCGGAGAAAGCATTCGCGGCTGGCAGGTCGTGTTCGGCGGTTTCCATCGCAAGGCATTCCCCAGCTTGCATCATCTGCCTGCGCCATCCTGTCAGCCGCCGCCGGGCGCGCGTCAATGCGCCATCGGACTTGAGTTTCTATTCGCAAATCGAATGAATGCGCCTAGCTGGTGCGATGGCGGACATTGCAGCCTGGATGAAGACTTTCGTTGCCGCTGCCGACGCGGGCAATTTTTCGCTTGCTGCAGAACGGCTGGGCACCAGCCAATCGACGGTTTCCAAGCAAATCGCGCTGCTCGAGCGGCATTTGCGCGCGCGCCTGTTCCTGCGCACCACGCGGTCGTTGACGCTGACCGACGAAGGGGCTGCATTTTACGATACAGCCAGCGAAGCACTCGCCGCGATCGACAGTGCCGAGGCTTCGATCGGGTTACAGGGCAAGGTGCGCGGACGAATCCGGGTTACCGCGCCGCTGACCCTGGCCGAGGCACGCGTCGTCGCGATGATCGGCGATTTCCTGGCGCTCCACCGCGAAGTCGCGATCGACCTGGTGCTGTCGGATCACGCGGTCAACCTTGCCGCCGAGGGCATCGATCTGGCGATCCGCGTGGGCCATCTCGGCGATACGCGGACCAACGCCCGGGTGATCGGGCGCGCCGATCGGGTCGCGGTGGCGGCGCCCGGCTACCTCGAAAACGCCGGGACCCCGCAGCGCCCCGCTGACCTTACCGATCACAATTGCATCGTCTACACGCTGCTCGCCTCCGGTCCGCGGTGGACATTCGGCGATGGTAGCGTGGTATCGGTGGCGGGCAACCTGCGCGCGGACAGCCCCCATGCGCTGCGCAGCGCGGCGCTCGCCGGCATGGGGGTGGCGGTGAACGCACGGTGGTTGTTCGAACGCGAACTTGCCGCCGGCACGCTCGTCGAATTGTTCGCAGACACCCCGCCGGTGACGATGCCCATCAACCTCGTGCTGCCGTCCGGCCGTCACATCGCGGCGCGGATCCATGCACTTGCCGGGTTTCTCAAGGACGCGTTTGCGCGCGACGCGCTGATCCGGATCGACGAGCCCGATACCCCCTGATCGCGACGGACTGGTGCGGTCGAGAAGACTCGAACTTCCACGGGCTTTCGCCCACAACGACCTCAACGTTGCGCGTCTACCAATTCCGCCACGACCGCTAAATCAAAGGGCGGCGCGCACGTCGTGCGGGGCCGCCCTGGGGGGTAGGAGCGCGCCCTTAGCAAAGCCCCCGGCACGCTGCAAGCGCTGCGGATCGGCCGGGCGCCGGGCAAGCATGGCTATTCGGGCTTCCACCCGATGTCGGCGTATTTCGCCGAGCGCGGGACGTCCGTCACCGCCTCGTTGATGGTCATGCTTTCGCCCGGCGCCAACACGCGTTTGGGCGGCGTAATCTCCCAGGTGTAGACCGGCCGGTGAGCGTCGCTGAGCACGATCAGGATCGACGGCACGCTGCGCCGCTCGCGCCCGATGTTGGTGACCGTGCCGCTCGCCCCGAAGAACTCGGTGCCGTTGGGCAGCGTGCGCCGATCCTGCCGGGCAGGGGGGAAGGACAGCCTGAGATCGGGCTGCGCCGCGGCAAACGTGCTGCGCGCCATCGGCACCCAGTCGGGCAAACCGTAGACGGCGACCGCGGCGATGGCGCCAAGAGCGACCACCGCGAACAGGATCGCCGCGGTCATCCACATCCGAGCCGGGTTGCGGCGCGGACGGAACGGCGGCTCGTGGGAGAAGCTGGATTCGCCGCGCGCGTAATCGCCGTTGTCATACCCGGTGTCGGTGACCGGGTTGGCGAACACCGGCGCAGGCACTTCGGCCGGAGAGGTTTCGGGGAGCGGGGGTTCGGCACGCGCGTCCTCAGCGTCGTCGGCGGTCGGAGCCACGGCAGAGCCGGGCTCGGAATGGGCCGGCGCGGCTTCCGGCGGGGTTGCAACGGGTGCCGGCGCATCCTCCATCGCCGCGACCGGTGCGGACGCTTCGGGCACCTCGATCCGCGGGCCGTCCTGGAACCAGCTGTGGCGGCACTTGGCGCAGCGGACGGTTCGGCCATCCACACCGATGGCGCTGTCCGGTACGGCATAGCGCGTCGCGCAGGCGGGACATGCGATGATCATGCCGCACGGTCTTGGCATGGCGCAGGGGCCGGCGACAAGGGCGCTGGCCGGGGACTTGTCCGCGGCGGGCCTTTTTTCCACATCGATTGACCGCTATAGGCCCGCAAGCCGCGCCGATGCAGGGTTAACCCGCGCGATGGAGCCTGGATGACGATCGACGACGCTGATGCGGATGTAGTCCAGTTCGACAATGTCGGGCTGCGCTATGAAACCGGGCGCGAGATCCTAACCGATCTGTCGTTCACGCTTTATCCGGGCAGCTTCTATTTTCTCACGGGCGCCAGCGGTGCTGGCAAGACCTCGCTGCTACGGCTGCTTTACCTTGCCCAGCGCCCGTCGCGCGGGATGATCAAGATGTTCGGGACCGACGCGATCACGCTTCCGCGCGAACGGCTCCCGGGGTTCCGGCGGCGGCTGGGGGTGGTCTTCCAGGACTTCCGTCTCGTCCCGCATCTTTCGGCGTTCGATAATGTCGCGCTGCCGCTGCGCGTCGCCGGGATTGCCGAGCGCGATCTGCTCAAGCCGGTGCGTGACATGCTCGAATGGGTCGGGCTGGCCGACCGCATCGGCGCGCGGCCGGCAACGCTTTCGGGCGGCGAGCAACAGCGCGTGGCGATTGCCCGCGCGGTCATCGGGCGCCCGCAGATGCTCGTCGCGGACGAGCCGACGGGCAACGTCGATCCCGAAATGGCGGTCAAACTGCTCCGTCTGTTCGAGGCGCTCAACCGGCTCGGCACGACCGTCGTGGTGGCGACCCACGATGTCCACTTGCTCAAGAAAGTTCCGGATTCGCTCATCATGCGGCTCGATCGCGGGCGGCTCAGCGATCCTACCGGGGCACTGCGCTATCCGCCGCGGCGGGCGGCCACGACATGAAAATGCCCGCGATGCTGTCGCGCCGCGACGATGCCACGGGCGTCGATGGACCCGCGCCGCTGCGTTCCGAGCGGGCGGCCGAACTGGTCCCGCAGGCGCGCCTGTCGGGGCCGATGCCGTGGGTAATCGCGATCATGGTGGCGCTGACCGCGATCGCTGCCGCGGGCGCGCTTTCGCTGCGCAATGCCGGCAGCGCCGCGCAGGCCGAGCTTTCGGGCGGCGTCACCGTCCAGATCGTCGAAGCCGATCCCGCGGCGCGCGCGCGCCAAGCCGAAGCCGCCGCGGCCACGCTGGCGAGCACGAGCGGCGTTGTCGCGGTGCGTCTGGTCCCGCAGAGCGAGATCGATGCGCTGATCGAGCCGTGGCTGGGCGAGGGTACCGCTGCGGCCGGCGCCGGGGCTGGCGATGACAGCATTCCTGTCCCTGCTCTGATCGAGGCGCGGCTGGCGGGCAAGCTCACCCCGGCGCGGATCGCGGACTTGCGCCAGCGGCTGGCCGGCGTGGCCCCTGCGGCGCGGGTCGATGCCCAGGCCGGATGGCTGCGCCCGGTGTTCGCCGCGATCGGCTCGCTCGAGCTTTTGGCGCTCGCGCTCATCGCGCTGCTTGGGTTCGCGACCGCGGCGGCGGTGCTTCTGGCCGCGCGCACCGCGCTCGGGACCAACCGCGATACGATCGAGATCGTCCATCTGCTCGGCGGGACCGATGCGCAGATCGCCCGGATATTCCAGCGTTCGATCACGTTCGACGCAGCTGGCGGCGGCGCGGTCGGGCTCGCTTTGGCGACGCTGACGATCGTGGTGCTGGGGCGCCGCTTTGCCGGGCTGGGTTCGGGACTGGTCGACGGCGGCTCGCTCGACTGGCTCGACTGGGCGGGGATCGCGCTGGTCCCGCTGGCGGTGATTGCGCTGGCCGCACTAACCGCGCGGCTGACGGTACTGCGCGCGCTGCGCACGATGTTGTAGAGCGCAGCTTGTATGATTCGCCGGTTCACTTCGTCGCTGCTGATCGCCTGGCTGCTGGGCTTCGTGTTGTTCGCGGTGACATTGCCGCAGCCGCTCGCGCCCAGTCGGAGTGACGGGATCATCGTGCTGACCGGTGCCGAAGGGCGGATCGCGCGCGGTTTGTCGCTGCTGCGCGCCCATAGCGCGACCAAGATGCTGGTTTCCGGCGTCGACCGCGAGGTTCGGCCGAACGAATTTGCCGCCGAGTACGTAGTCGAACCGGCGCTTATGGCATGCTGCATTACGCTCGGTTTCGATTCGGTCGACACCCGCTCGAACGCAAGCGAGGCGGCTCGGTGGATCGCTGCGGGCAACATGCACACCGTCCGGCTGGTCACCAGCGACTGGCACATGCGCCGGGCGACGCTGGAGCTTAGCCACACGCTGCCGCCGGGCGTGGCGCTCAGCACCGACGCGGTGCGCTCGCATCCCTCGCTGGGCACGCTGTTCCTCGAATATCACAAGCTGATCTTGCGGTTCGTCTCGCGGCTGTGGGGCGGGTGATGCGCGCCGCACCGGGAGATGTCGTCCGCAGCCTGATCTTCTATCCGGTGTTCTATTTCGGCAGCATCTTCTACGTCGTTGCCGCTGCGCTCCTGCTGGCGGCGGGATCGCCGCGGTTTCGCCGCGCGGTGGTCGAATGGTCGCATTATCACCGGCTTTGCGCCGAGTTGATCCTGCGCATAACCGTCGTCATCGAGGGCGACGCGCCGCGCGGCGGCTATTTCTACGCGATCAAGCACGAAAGTTTTTTCGAGGCGATCGACTTGCCGTGGCTGCTCCCCGAACCGGTGGTGTTCGCCAAGGCCGGGCTCATGGCGATCCCGCTATGGGGCTATGCCGCGAACAGCTTCGGGGTGGTCGGGGTCGAACGCCAGGCGGGGGCGAGCGCGCTGCGTGCCATGCTCACCGCGGCGCGGCGGCTTACCGCGAACGGGCGCCCACTGGCGATATTTCCCGAAGGTACCCGCGTGATCCATGGCAGCGAAGTCCCGCTCCAGGCCGGGTTCGCCGGGCTCTACAAGCTGATCGCGATGCCGGTGATCCCGGTCGCGGTGAACAGCGGGCCGCTTTATCACCGCCTGTGGAAACGGCGCGGCACGATCACTCTGCGTTTCGGCGAGCCGATCCCCGCCGGGCTGCCGCGCGACCGGGTCGAAGCGCAAGTCCACGCCGCGATCAACGCGCTCAACGCCTAGGGCTTTTCGTCGCCGTGATCGCTGCGCCCGAAGTCGGGCCGGGCATCGTCCTGACCCTGCTCGATGATCGACCGGCGGATCGCGCGGGTGCGGCTGAAATGGTCGAACAACTGGTCCCCGTCGCCGACCCGGATTGCGCGTTGGAGCGCGGTGAGATCCTCGCTGAAGCGTTGGAGCATTTCGAGGACCGCGTCCTTGTTGGTCAGAAACACATCGCGCCACATGACCGGGTCCGACGCGGCGATGCGGGTGAAGTCTCTGAAACCACCTGCAGAGTACTTGATAACCTCGCCCTGCGTTACGGTTTCCAGGTCCGAGGCGGTGCCGACGATGGTGTAGGCGATCAGGTGCGGCAAGTGGCTGGTGACCGCCAGGACCCGGTCGTGGTGCGCGGCTTCCATGATCTCGACATGCGCGCCGAGCGCCTCCCAGAAATCGGTCAGCGCGGCGACTTGTGCGGGATCGGCATCTGCCGGCGGGGTCAGGATGCACCAGCGCTGTTGGAAAAGCGCCGCAAATCCGGCGTCCGCACCGCTGCGCTCGGTCCCCGCGACGGGGTGTGCGGGGATCACCGCATGGCCGGGCAGGGCTACGGCCAGCGCCTCCGCCACCGCCTGCTTCGACGAGCCGACATCGCTGACCAACGCGTGCAGCGGCAGTGCAGCCGCGATCTCGGCGCCCGCAGCGGCCATCGCGCCCACCGGAACGCACAGAATGACGAGATCGGCATTGCGGACGGCGGCGGCGGCGGTCTCGCACACCGTAGCCACCAGCCCGCGCTCGGCGGCGCGGCGGCGGGTCGCCGGATCGGCGTCGTAACCGGTGGTGATTGCGCCGGGCAGATAGTCGCGCACCGCCAGCCCGATCGATCCGCCGAGCAGACCGAGCCCGATGATCGCGACACGCTTGAACGTCATCGCGCCGCTTCCGCCAGTTCGCGCAGGGCCTCGGCGACCGCGTCCATCTCGGCCTGGGTCCCGATCGTGATGCGCACTGCGTGACCAAGTCCCTGCTGGGGCAACCACCGCGTAATCAGCCCGCGCGCGGTCAGGCCCTCATAGGCCGCCTGGCCGCTCAGCGCGCCTTCAAACACGACCAGGACGAAGTTCGCCGCGCTCGGGATAACGCGCAGGCCGTGATTGCCGAGCGCGGTGAGGTCGGCGGTGAAGCGCTCGCGCACCGCGGTGTTGTGGGCGCGGGCATGCTCGACGAAGCCGCTATCGCCCAGCGCCCCCAGCGCCGCCGCCTGCGCGCCGCTGCTGACGTTGAATGCGCCGCGGATGCGGTTGAGCGTCGAGATCAGCGCAGGCGCGCCCGTGGCCCAGCCGACGCGTTCCCCCGCGAGGCCATGTATTTTTGAAAACGTCCGCGTCACCAGGACATTGTCGTGGACCGCGGCCAGCGCCAGTCCGCCGTCGTCGATGCCGGGAGCGAGATATTCGGCATAGGCCTGGTCGATCACGAAGACGACATCGACGGGGATGCCGGCATGCAGCCGCGCAACCTCCTCCGCCGGCAAATACGTACCGGTGGGGTTGTTGGGATTGGCGAGCAGCACCACGCGCGTCCGCGGGGTCACCGCGGCAAGTATTGCGGTTACATCCGCGCCGTAATCGCAGTCGGGCACTTCGACGGGGTGCGCGCCGCAGCGCCGCGCGATGATCTCGTAAAGCGAGAAGCTGAACCGTGAGAACACGACCTCGTCGTCCGGTCCGGCATAGCCCTGGACAATCAGCCCGAGCAGTTCGCCCGAACCCGTGCCGCAGACGATCCGCGCCGGATCGATCGCGTGCGCAGCGCCCAGCGCGGTGCGCAGCGCGGTGCAATCGGGGTCGGGATAGCGTGCCGGATCGCCGGCCGCATTGCGCGCCGCCAGCGCGGCGGGACTGCACCCGAGCGGGTTCTCGTTGGCCGAAAGTTTGGCCCGCGGCGGCTTGCCGCCGTCAGAGGCTTTCCCCGCGACATAGGCATGGATCGCCTCGACCCACGGCTTGCGCGCCGGCGCATTGGTGCGCGCGGGAAGGGGGGGAAGGGCAGCCATCGCGGCTGCGCCTTAAGCCAAGCCATCCGCGCTGAACAGCGCTTTGCGCCCCGGCCGGCACTACGCAGCGTTGACACGGCGCGCCACTTCGCGCCACTCGCGCGCCATGCCTTCGCCGTCCGCCGCCAGCGTTCAACGCCTGACCCTCGCCGAGCCGCTGACGCTCGACAGCGGGCAGGTCCTGAACGGGCTCGAGGTCGCGTACGAAACCTATGGCAGCCTTGCCGCGGACCGCGCCAATGCGGTGCTCGTCTGCCATGCCTTGACCGGCGACCAGTACCTCGCCAGCCCGCACCCGATCACGGGCAAGCCCGGGTGGTGGCAGCGCATGGTCGGACCGGGCAAGCCGATCGACACCGACCGGTTTTACGTGATCTGCGCCAATGTGCTGGGCAGCTGCATGGGATCGACCGGACCGGCGAGCATGGCGGCGGACGGCGCACCCTTTGCGATGCGCTTTCCGGTGATCACGATCCGCGACATGGTCGCGGCGCAGGTCGCGCTGCTCGACGCGCTGGGGATCGCGCGGCTACACGCGGTCGTCGGCGGATCGATGGGCGGGATGCAGGCGCTGAGCCTGGCCGCGAACTTTCCCGCGCGGGCCGCGGCGGTGCTGGTCATCGCCAGCGCGGCACGGCAATCGGCGCAGAATATCGCGTTCCACGAGGTCGGCCGCCAGGCGATCATGGCCGATCCGGCCTGGGCGGGGGGCGCTTATTACGCGGGCCGCAAGAAAGGCCCCGAAGCCGGGCTGGCAGTCGCGCGCATGGCGGCGCACATCACCTATCTGTCCGAGG
Organism: Novosphingobium sp.; assembly: GCA_025356575.1. GTDB lineage: Bacteria > Pseudomonadota > Alphaproteobacteria > Sphingomonadales > Sphingomonadaceae > Novosphingobium. The sequence goes on along the minus strand of JANXSP010000027.1, from coordinate 1,537 downwards.
AGGGGATGCACGAGAAGTTCGGACGCCGGCTCCAGGCCCGGCCCGACGGAACCGCCGGAGCCAAGACGTTCGGGTTCGATGCGGACTTCCAGGTCGAAAGCTACCTGCGCCATCAGGGGCTCAGCTTTACCGATCGGTTCGATGCCAACAGTTACCTCTATATCACGCGGGCGATGGATTATTTCGATCTGGCGGAAGAGCACGGTGGACGCTTGGCGAATGCCTTTGCCGGATCCGATGCGCGGTTCTGCGTGGTCAGCTTCGATACCGACTGGCTGTACCCGACCGCCGAAGCGCGTAGCGTCGTCCACGCGTTGAGCGCGGCCGGCGCGGCGGTCAGCTTCGTCGAACTGAGCGCGCCGTTCGGCCATGACAGCTTCCTCCTCGATGTCCCCGCGCTCGACCGCGTGGTTGCCGGTTTCCTCGGGAACGGCGGATGACTGCGCTGCGTCCCGATCTGGCGGTGATTGCAGCCAATGTTGCGGCGGGCAGCCGGGTGCTCGATATCGGCTGCGGCGACGGGGCCTTGATGGCGGCGTTGCGCAGCCAGGCGGGGGCGGACGCGCGCGGCATGGAAATCGACGCGGGCGGGGTGGCAAGCTGCGTGGCGCGCGGATTGCCCGTGATCCAGGGCGATGCCGATACCGATCTGGCGTTCTACCCCGATGGCTCGTTCGACTATGCGATCCTCAGCCAGACCTTGCAGACCACGCGGCGGCCAGACCTCGTGCTCGACGAGCTGGTGCGGATCGGGCGCAAGGCGTTCGTCAGCTTTCCCAACTTCGCGCACTGGCGCGTGCGGCTGAGCCTGCTGTGGGGCGGGCGGATGCCGGTGACGCGGCTGCTGCCCGTGGCATGGTACGAGACGCCGAATATCCACCATGTGACGATCGACGATTTCCGGTCGCTTGTCGCCGCGCGTGGGATTGCGGTGGAGCGGGCATGGTATTTGAGCGGCGACCGCGAAACCTCCGCGGCCGCCGCCAATTTCCGCGCCGAACACGCGGTATTCCTGCTTTCGCGCTAAAGCGCTGGACTAGCTCGCAGCGGGAATGCGGTGCAGCGCGCAAAGCTTGTTGCCATCGGGGTCGCGCAGATAGGCGAGATACATACCGCTGCCCGGACGTTCGCCCGGCGGGTCTTCGATCGCGGTTCCGCCGGCTTCGAGCCCGGCCTTGTGCCAGGCTGCAGCTTGGTCGGGCCCGGTCATCGCGAAGCCGATGGTCGAGCCATTGCCGTGCGTTGCTTCGCCGCCATCGATCGGCGGCGTGACCAGGAAGACGCCGCCGTTGTTCATGTAGACCAGGCGGCCCTTGGGATCCTCGAACCCCGGCTTGCCGCCGGTCGCGCCGAACACCGCGTCGTAGAATTTCTTAGACCGGGCAATATCGTTGCTGCCCACCATCATGTGACTGTACATCCGCGCTCTCCTCAGTTCGGTTGCGAACGCGTACTTTATGCACGCGGCCAAAACGGTCAAGCGCGGAGACGCTCGCCTTGACGGCGCGGGCACGGTATCGGGGCGGATGATCGCTCT
>JANXSP010000018.1 GCA_025356575.1 Novosphingobium sp. | reverse complement strand
CAACATCCGCAAGCCAGAGCATCCGCGCGCGACCGACTACATTGCTGGGATGATCGCGTGGGCCCGGGGGATCGAGGCCAGGCACTGCTACATGCTTCCGGGCGGGCTGTATTTCGATGTCACCACGGTGCCCGATTACGGGAAACTGGCGCGCGCCGCGACCGACGAGGGCGAGAGCAGGATCGAGAGCGTAGACGGCAAACGCCACGCCGCCGACTTCGCGATCTGGCGCACTACTCCGCCGGGCGAAACCCGCCAGATGGAATGGGATTCGCCGTGGGGCCGTGGCGCACCCGGCTGGCACATCGAATGCAGCGTGATGAGCGCGGCGCTGCTCGGCCAGCCGTTCGACATCCACACCGGCGGGATCGACCACCGCGAGATCCACCATCCCAACGAGATCGCGCAGAACCAAGCGCACAGCTGCACTGCGGATAGCGGCGCGGGGATCTGGATGCACAACAACTTCCTGATCGACCGCAGTTCGTCGAAAGCGGGCGGCAAGATGTCGAAATCGTCGGGTGAGTTTCTGACGCTGCAAGCGCTGGTCGATCGCGGCTATCACCCGCTGGCGTTCCGCTTGCTGTGCCTGCAGGCGCACTACCGGAGCGAGCTGGAGTTCAGTTGGGAGGGCATGGACGCAGCGCTGGTTCGGTTGAAGCGGATGGTAATGGGGGTGGAGAATCTGAATTCTGAAGCCGAAAATCTGCCGAAGCACGCGATAGTCACTGCTTTTCTAGACGACGCCATTTCGGACGATCTCAACACCGCAGTCGTCCTAACCACTCTTGAGGCGATTTTTGCGATGAAGAAAGTCGACGCTTCCGAAAGACGAGCAACGATTGCTGAGATTGACAAGGTTTTGGGGCTCGATTTGCTTCAACTGAGGCGCACCGATCTCCGGATCCGCCCGAAATCCGCGACTATCACCGAACTCGAAATCGAAGCCATTCTCGCCCGTCGCACTGAAGCCCGCACGGCCAAGGACTTCGCCACATCCGACCGCCTCCGCGACGAACTTACGTCTCACCGCGTCGAAGTCATGGACGGCGATCCGCTGGGCTGGGACTGGAAGTTAGGCTGAGCGAGATTCCTCCGTCGGGCGCGAGGGCGCCTGCCGCCTCCCCATCGCAAGTCGCTGGGGAGGAATTACCGTAGTGCGGCTCTGGCGGCTGACCCGCGCGCCGTTCGTGGCGCTCGACCGCAAGGGCGCTGTGTTGTTCGGCGCGCGCTATGCGCCCGCCGGTGTCCCCGTGGTCAGTCTGGCCAGCGAAGCCGGGCTCGCGGTGCTGGTGGCGCTGCGCTATCAGCCGGCGGATCTGGTGGGCATTCCCGGCGATTTCGTGCTCGGGTGGACCGATGTCGATGCGGTGCCCGAGCGGGTTGCGGATGGCGCCAGCGACGCGGCTATTCGTACCTTGGTCGTCGAGTGGCTGGCGACCGAAAGCTCGCTGCTCATCGCCGTACGCTCGAAAGTCCTGCCCGAAGCTGATGTCGTGCTGATGAATCCGCGCCACCCCGATGCTGCGCGTGTTGCCCCGCTGACTTGCCGCGCGTTCAGTTTTGCCGAATGCCTGCATCGGCCGCCGCTGGCCGATTCCTACAGGAACACCACATGACCGTTGCCGTCCTCTCCTCGCTGATCCGCCCGCTGGTCGAGGCGCGCCTGCCCGCATGGGTTGAGCCGCGCTTTTTCGCCACCCGCGACGAGGCGTTCGCGCTCGCTCCGCAGGCAGAGATCGGCTGGTTCGACATGTATCACAAGGCCGACATGGCGCAGGCAATCGGGTTGGCCACCAACTTGCGCTGGCTCAATTCGATCTACGCCGGGGTCGACGGTATGCCGCTCGATCTGCTGGCCCAGCGCGGGGTCATGTTCACCAACGGCGTGGGCATCAACGCGCTGACGATCGCGGAATACGTGGTGATGGGAATGCTGACGATCGCCAAGGGCTACCGCGAGGTCGTGCGGGCGCAGGATCGGCACGAGTGGTTGATGGATTCGCCGGGCAAACGCGAACTGGCGGGAAGCCGCGCGCTGATCTTGGGCTACGGCGCGATCGGCCAGTTGCTCGATACGCGGCTGGCCGCGTTCGATATCGATGTGGTCAAGGTCCGCCGCAGCAGCGGCCCGGGCACGCTGGGTCCGGGAGAATGGCGGGCGCGGCTCGGCGAATTCGACTGGGTGATCCTGGCGGTCCCGGCCACGCCCGAAACCGACAACATGATCGGATCCGCCGAACTCGCCGCGATGAAGCCGGATGCGGTGCTGGTGAACATCGCGCGCGGATCGGTGGTCGACCAGGCGGCGTTAACCGCCGCGCTGGCCGAAAAACGCATCCAGGCCGCGTTCCTCGACGTTACCTCGCCCGAGCCGCTGCCGGCGGGCGATCCGCTTTGGGCGCTCGATAATGCGCATTTGACGATGCATCTGTCGGGCCGGGCGCAGGACAAGATGTTCGTGCGCGCGGCCGAACGGTTCCTCGTCAACCTCGAGCGTTATCGCGCGGGCACGCCGCTCGAGCCGCTGGTCGATCTGGCGCTGGGATATTAGTCCGCATTGCCACGGCGTGCGTGACTCGCTTCGAGCCATTTGATAGGCCTCGCCAGGACGGTTTCCGATGGTGCGATTCATCACACCACGGACCCCGCGGGTCGCGCAGAAACGGGTTTCGGCAGGCATCACGCCTGCAGCACCAACGGGGAGCGGGCGATGAGCGATGGCGGCGGCGCAGTGGGGCAAAAGGCCTCAGATCTATTCATCCAGTGCCTCGAGGATGAGGGCTGCGAATATATCTTCGGTGTGCCCGGCGAAGAGAACCTGGATTTCCTCGATTCGCTCTCGCGCTCGACCAAGATCAAGCTGATCCTCACCCGCCACGAGCAGGGTGCCGGGTTCATGGCCGCGACCTATGGCCGCCACACCGGCAAGACCGGCGTGTGCATCGCCACGCTGGGGCCGGGGGCGACCAACTTTGTCACCGCGGCGGCCTATGCCCAGCTTGGCGGGATGCCGATGCTGATGATCACCGGGCAGAAGCCGATCAAGAAATCGAAGCAAGGCCGCTTCCAGATTCTCGATGTGGTCGCGATGATGGGGCCGATCACCAAATACACCCACCAGATGGCCAGTTCCGACAACATCCCCAGCCGCGTGCGCGAAGCATACCGCTTGGCCGAGGAGGAAAAGCCCGGCGCGGTCCATATCGAACTGCCCGAGGATATCGCCGACGAGCACACCGACGCGCTGCCGATCAAGCGGTCGATCGCGCGGCGCCCTTCGGCCGAGGTCAAGGCGGTGGCCGAGGCGGTCGAGACGATTCAGCGCAGCCGCGCGCCGCTGCTGGTGATCGGCGCGGGCGCCAACCGCAAACTGTGCGGCAAGATGCTGCTCGAACTGGTCGAGAAGACCGGGATCCCGTTCCTCACCACGCAGCTGGGCAAGGGCGTTATCGACGAGCGCCACCCCAAGTTTCTCGGCTGCGCGGCGCTGTCTGCGGGCGATTTCGTCCACCGCGCGGTCGAGGATGCCGACTGTATCGTCAACATCGGTCACGACGTGATCGAAAAGCCGCCGTTCTTCATGCACCGCAACGGCCCCACGGTGATCCACGTCTCGATGAAGACCGCCGAGGTCGATCCGGTATATTTCCCCCACATCGAAGTGATCGGCGATATCGCCAACGCGGTGTGGCAGATGAAGGAGACCATCGTCCCGCAGGCCAATTGGGTTTCGGACAAGATGCTGCGCTACCGCGTGGCCGAGGTCGATCACGAAAACAGCCTTTCCGGCGACACGCGCTTTCCGATCTTCCCGCCGCATCTGGTGCGCTCGGTTCGCGCGGCGATGCCCGAGGACGGGATCATCTGCCTCGACAACGGGGTCTACAAGATCTGGTTCGCGCGCGGCTACACCGCCTATCAGCCCAACACCGTGCTGCTCGACAACGCGCTGGCGACCATGGGTGCGGGGCTGCCCAGCGCGATGATGAGCGCGATGCTCTATCCCGAGCGCAAGGTGATGGCGATCTGCGGCGACGGCGGGTTCATGATGAACAGCCAGGAGATGGAAACCGCGGTTCGGTTGAAGCTCAACCTCACCGTCCTGATCCTCCAGGACAACGCCTATGGCATGATCCGGTGGAAGCAGGCCAACATGGGCTTTGCCGATTTCGGACTGACCTATGGCAACCCCGATTTCGTCAAGTACGCCGAAAGCTACGGCGCGCAGGGGCACCGGGTGGAGAGTTCGGCACACTTGCAGGAAGTGCTGGCGCATTGCCGCGATACACCGGGCGTCCATGTGATCGATTGCCCGGTCGACTATACCGAGAACGACCAGATTCTGAACAAGGACATCAAGGAGATGTCGAAGGCGCTGTGATGAAGACGCCCCTCCTCTACAGGGGAGGGGTTGGGGTGGGGGCCGTCATCCAGACGCCGCGCCATCCCGACAACCCCCACCCCCGGCCCCTCCCCTGAAGGGGAGGGGGGAGGACACGATGCAAAAGCTTAAAAAGACCTACCCGCTCTACCTCAACGGCAAGGCTGCGCAGCCCAATACCGATCTTGAGGTCACCGACAAGTACACCGGCAAGGTCGCGTTCCGGACCGCGCTGGCGACGCCCGACGTGATCGAGCAGGCGATTGCCGGGGCGGTGCGTGCGGCCGCGCCGATGGCCGCGCTGGCGAGTTACGAAAAGCAGGCGGTGCTCGACCACTGCGTCGCGCGGTTCCGCGAACGCTTCGACGAGCTCGCCTACGCGCTGTGCGTCGAGGCGGGGAAGCCGATCAAGGATTCCGAGGGCGAGGTTACCCGCCTGATCGATACGTTCCGCATCGCTGCGGAGGAATCGACGCGCAATTATGGCGAAATCCAGCCGCTCGACATTTCGCCGCGCGCCAGAGGATATATCGGGATGTGGAAGCGCGTGCCGATCGGGCCGTGCAGCTTCATCTCGCCGTTCAATTTCCCGCTCAACCTGGCCGCGCACAAGATCGCCCCGGCGATCGCGATGGGCTGTTCGTTCGTGATGAAGCCGGCCAGCCTGACACCGCTCGGTGCGATCATCATGGGCGAGGTGTTGGCCGAAACGAACCTGCCCGAGGGCGCTTTCTCGATCCTTCCGGCGCACCGCGACGGGGCCGACATGTTCACCGTCGACGAGCGGCTCAAGCTGCTGTCGTTCACCGGTTCGCCCGGGGTCGGCTGGGATCTCAAGGCGCGCGCGGGCAAGAAGAAGGTTGTGCTCGAACTCGGCGGCAACGCCGCGGTGGTGGTCGATGCCGATGCCGATCTGGACCACGCGCTCGACCGGATCGTGTTCGGCGGATATTACCAGTCGGGGCAAAGCTGCATCCACGTCCAGCGCTGCATCGTCCACGCCGATATCTACGATTCCTTCCGCAAGAAGCTGACCGCGCGGGTCAAAAAATTGGTTTCGGGCGATCCCAAGAACCGCGACACCTTCATCGGTCCGATGATCTCCGAAAAGGAAGCGACCCGGCTCAAGACCTGGGTCGACGATGCCGTGGGCTCCGGGGCCAAGCTGCTCGCCGGCGGCGGGCGCAAGGGCAACATGATGGAAGCGACACTGCTCGAGGATGTCTCGCGCAAAAGCGATCTTTACCGCGAAGAAGCGTTCGGCCCGGTCGTGATCCTGTCGAAGTTCACCAGGTGGGACAGCGCGCTGGCCGAAGTCAACGACAGCAAATTCGGTCTGCAGGCGGGCATCTTCACGCGCGATCTGCACAAGATGCTGGGCGCGTGGGACGCCCTTGAAGTTGGCGGGGTCGTGGTCAACGACGTCCCGAGCTACCGGGTGGACAACATGCCATATGGCGGGGTCAAGGACAGCGGGCTGGGGCGCGAGGGCGTACGCTTCGCGATGGAAGACATGAGCGAAATCCGAAATCTGGTGATCCGCCGCGAGGGGGTATGAGCCGGAACGGTTGAACCGGGCGCCGCGCTCGGGATAACGCTGCCGCTGGGCAGGACGGGGTGGGATGGACGGACCGGGCGATCTGGCTGGAAACGCGCGCTCACCACGCTTCGGCGCGGTGCGGGCGCCGTGGATCGCGTTTGCCGGATGCCTGGCGCTGGCCTTTGCGGCCCTCGTCGCGGCATTCCTCGCCGCACCGGCGCCGCTCGCCGCGGCACCCACTTCAGGCGAGACGCTGGCGCACCACATGGGCGTGGCCAGTTGCGCCGGATCGACCTGCCACGGCCATAGTGTTCCCGATGGCGTCCCCGTGCGTCAGGACGAACTGCGCGCATGGCAGGAGCCGAGCTCCCCCACCGGCGCGCATAGCCGGGCCTACGCGGTGATCCAGCAGCCGCGCGGTGCCGCGATCGTCCGCAAGCTTGGGCTCGGTCCCGATGGGGTGCGCGAACAGTGCCTCGGCTGCCATGCCTCCGCGGGAGGCGTGCGGCTGAGCGACGGGGTCGACTGCGAGAGCTGCCACGGCGGTGCCGCGGGCTGGCTCGCCACGCATTACACGACGGGCGCGAGCCACCGCCGCAACGTGGCGCAGGGGATGACCGATCTCACCGACCCGCGTGCCCGCGCCGCGGTCTGCCTCGATTGCCATTACGGCGGACAAGGGCAGGGCCAGTTCGTGACGCATAAGGTCATGGCCGCCGGGCATCCGCGGATTTCGTTCGAGCTCGACTTGTTCTCGACGCTCCAGCAGCACCACGACGAGGATGCCGACTACATCGCGCGCAAGGGTTCGCGGACGAATTCGCTGCGGTTCTGGGCAGTCGGCCAGGCCGAGGCGCTGAACCGCTCGCTGCGCCTGTTCGAACAGCCCGCGCTGGCGATGGACGGGATGTTTCCCGAATTCACCTTCTTCGATTGCCACAGCTGCCACCGCCGGATTTTCGACGGCGACGACATGCGTCCCACCGCGCTCGCCAACCCTGGGCGGCCGCTGCCTCCGGGCACGCCGCCCTACAACGACGAGAACATGATCATGCTCTCGGCGGTCGCCAAGGTCATGGCCCCGGGTGAGGCCGCGCAGTTCGACACGCGCGCCCGCTCTTTCCACGCTTCGATGCTGCAGGGTCGCGGCGCGGCGGTCGCGGCGGCGGGGGCACTGCGCCAATCGGCAGCGGCGCTGGCCGACCGCTTCGCCGGGGCTGCGTTCGACCGCGTGCAGGGCTTCGCCATCCTCGACACGCTGGCGAGCGATGCGATCGGCGCGCGCTACACCGACTATGAAGGCGCGGTGCAATCGGTGATGGCGCTCGACACGCTGCTCAACGGGATGGTCAACGCTGGCACCGTCAGCGGCGGGACCGCGGCCGCGCTGCGCGCCGAGATCAACCGCGCTTATGCCGCGGTGCGTGAGCCCAACAGCTTCCAGCCGCTCGTCTTTCGCCGCGCGCTCGGCGATGCGGTCCGCGCGATCAGGGCGGCGCGATGAAGGGGGCGATAGCCTCGCTCGCGGCGCTGTCGCTGATCCTGAGCGGGTGCGGCGGCGGCGGCAGCACGAGTGCAGGCAATAGCGGCGGGATCGGGTCGCCGACCGTGAGCCCGGTGACGCCCGTGCCGGAGGCATCGCTCAACTTCGCCGTGCCAGCGGCTGAATCGCTCAGCGTGGCCGACGTCCAGAAGATCATGGCGCAGGCGGTGGGCGAGGCCAAGGCGCGCGGGCTGCCTTCGGTGATCGCGGTGACCGACCGCGTCGGCAACGTCCTCGGCGTGTTCCGGATGAACGGCGCCAAAGCGACGCTGGTCACCAGCCGTCTGGTTCCCGACGGGACGCTCAACACCCCGCCGATCGACGCGCAGGGGCTCGAAGTGCCCGCGGCGATGGGCGCGATTTCGAAGGCCGTCACCGGCGCCTATCTGTCGAGCGGAGGCAACGCATTCTCGACCCGGACCGCAAGCCAGATCGTCCAGCAGCATTTCCCCCCCGCGCCGACCACGCCGGGGCTCGAGAGCGGGCCGCTGTTCGGGGTCCAGTTCAGCCAGTTGCCGTGTTCGGATCTGTCGGCGCGATTCGGCCCGGCGGGTGCGGGCGCGTTGATCGGGCCCAAGCGCTCGCCGCTTGGATTGGCGGCGGACGCGGGCGGGTTCCCGTTATACAAGAACGGCGTCGTCGTCGGGGGCGTGGGGGTGATGGGTGACGGCGACTATGCCTTCGATCCCAATACGCTCGATGTCGACAACGACGCCGAGGAATTCATCGCGCTCGCCGCGATCCAGGGGTTCGCCCCGCCGGTGGAAATCCTTGCCGACCGAATCACCGCGGACGGAACCAGCCTGCGCTTTTCCGACGCCCAGATCGGCGGACTGTCACCGCTCCAGACGAGCTTCGCAGCGGCGAGCGTAGACGGCGCGCTGGTTCCGGTGATCGGCTATTCGGCCGGGGCGATCATCCCCGGCGCCGCTTACGGTAGCGAAGCCTCGGGCATCCGCGCCTCCACTGCCGCCGAATTTGCCAACCGCGACGCGTTCATCCTCACCGATGGCGCGGGCGCCAATCGCTTCCCGATCCGCGCCGCGACCGACGCTGCCGCAGTCGCCCAGCCGCTCAGCGCCGGCGAAGTACGCGCGCTGCTCGAAGAAGCGTTCACTGTGATGAGCCGCGCGCGAGCGCAGATCAGGCGTCCGCTCGACAGCCGGGCGCAAGTCTCGATCAGCGTGGTCGATACGTACGGCACCGCGCTCGGCGTGGTACGATCGCCCGATGCGCCGATCTTCGGCACCGACGTCTCGCTCCAGAAAGCGCGCACCGCGGCATTTTTCTCCAACGCGGTGGCGGGCGCGCAGCTCCAGAGCGACCCCGACGGCGACGTCGCCGCGTTCGTCCAGCGGGTGCGCGATTTCCTCAAGGATCCGCTGGCGCTGACCGGGCTCAAGGCATTCACCGACCGCGCCAACGGCAACCTGTCGCGGCCCTATTTCCCCGATGGCGAGGTCGGCCGCCCGAACGGTCCGTTCTCGCGCCCGATCGCCGATTTCAACCCGTTCGCGACCGGGCTTCAGGTCCAGCTTATCGCCGCCAACCTGATCCAGCACGCGCAGTTCGTCGCGGGCGCATCGGCCACCGATACCCCGCAGGCCTGCACCAACGTCCCCGCCGCGCCCGGCGGCCAGCGGCGGCTGGCGAACGGCATCCAGATCTTTCCCGGCTCGGTCCCGATCTACCGCAACGGCGTGCTGATCGGCGGGATCGGGGTCTCGGGCGACGGGATCGATCAGGACGACATGATCAGCTTCCTCGGCGCGAACAACGCAGGCATTCGCCTCGGCAGCGGGCTCGGCAACGCGCCCAAGGACAAGCGCGCCGATACGATCCTCGTCGATCTGGGCAACGCCTCGGTCCGCCTGCGTTACGTCAACTGCCCGTTCGCTCCGTTCCTCGATACCGCGGCGCAAAACGTCTGCGAGGAGTTGTGATCGCCGCGGCGCTGGCCTTGCTCGCGATGGGTGCGGCACCGGCGGAGGCACCAGCGCCGGTGCCGACCACGGCGCCGACCGCGGCAAACGATCAGCCGGGCGCCGATGCGGAAGATGCGCTCCTCAACGGTCGTCGCCGTCCGGGCACGCAAAAGGACCTTCCCGACAAGGTCACGCAGGACAACCCCGGCGCAGTGCGTGTGCCCCCGCCCGAGGCATTCTACGAAAAGGCCGAGGGCGAGGGCGGAGGGGACTTGTCGCTCGATGTCGCGGTGCCCGATCGCTGGCGGATATCGTCGTCGCTGTGTCCCAAGGGCGGCGATCGTTCGATCCTCACGATATTTCCTGGGCTGGCCAACGTATGCCATTCGGCGCGCGATCCGTTCCACCACAGCGTGCTCAAGGGCGATCGTCCGCTGAGCCGCAGCCAGCGCCCCGGGTTCCTCCACGGCGACGACTGGTTCTTCATCGCCACCGCGATCTCCGACACCGTGATCGAGCCGCGTGCGTTCCCGATCCCGGTCGGCAACCAGACCACGCAGAACCCGAACGAGATCGACGTTTTCGGGCGCAGCCACAGCCTGGTCCTGGCGCAGACCTTCATCACCGGGGTTTCGCTGCTCAAGGGGATGACCGCCTACAAGCCGCCCGAAATCGAATACCGCCTGACCCTGGCGACGCAGGTCAACCGCGTGACCGTGCCCGAGCGGCGCGTGCTGTCGGTCAAGCCGTCGAAGGGCACGACGCGGACCGATGCGTTCGTCGGCGTGCAGGAAGCGTTCGTCGATTATCACCTCGGCCGGTTCGACACGAGCCGGTTCGATTTCGCCTCGATCCGCGTCGGCATCCAGCCGATGCAGGCCGATTTCCGCGGGTTCCTGTTCCAGGACGAGCAGCTCGGCGTCCGCTTTTTCGGCAACCGCGACAACAACCGCGTCCAGTTCAACCTCGCCGCGTTCTGGCGGCTGGAGAAGGACACCAATTCGGGGCTCAACTCGGTTACCAGCACGCCGCGCAAGGACTGGGTGCTGTTCGCCAACCTCTATCGCCAGGATTTTCCCGTCGTCGGGCTGACCAGCCAGGTTTCGGTGACGTACAACCGCAACCGCGAGAAGAACCAGATCGAGGTCGATACCAACGGGTTCCCGGTGCGCCCGGCGCTGCTCGGCGATCTGCGCGGGCGCAATTACGACGTGGTGTACCTGGGCTACGCTGCCGACGGGCACGTCGGGCGGATGAACCTGACTGCGCAGGGATATTGGGCGCTGGGGCAGGATCGCAACAGCTTCTTCACCAGCCGTCCGGCGCGGATCGATGCCCAGTTCGCCGCGGTCGAGGCGAGCATCGACCACGATTTCATGCGCTTCCGCGCCTCCGCGCTTTATGCCAGCGGCGACAAGAACCCCTATGACAACAAGGAAGGCGGGTTCGATGCGATCTTCGAAAACCCGATCTTCGCCGGCGCCGATACCAGCTACTGGATCCGCCAGACCATCCCGTTCGCAGGCGGGGGCCGGGCAATCGCGATCAACGGGCGCAACGGCATCCTTAATTCGCTGCGCAGTTCGAAGGAGCAGGGCCAGTCCAACTTCAACAATCCCGGGACGATCCTGGCGGGCGCGGGGTTCGACGCCGACCTGACCCCAAAAGTGCGCCTGTCTGGCAATCTCAACCACTTGTGGTTCGCCGATACGATTACATTGCAGGCGTTGCGCAACGAAGGCTCGATCCCCAGGTCGATCGGCTGGGATGCCTCGCTCGCCGCGATCTGGCGCCCGCTCGCCTCGCAGAATATCGTGCTGCGGTTTTCGGCAGCGGCGCTTCAGCCAGGCGCGGGGTTCCGCGACCTGTTCGACCAGTCGGGCTCCCCCAAACGGTTCTATTCGGTGCTGGCCAATGCCATCCTCGCGTTCTGACCTGATCGGCAAGGCGGTCATGGCCGCGCTGCTCGTTGGCGCGATGCTGCTCGTCTACGCGCTGTTTCCGGGCGCGGTCTTTGCCTCGGGCAAGGAACGTCCGCAGGATATAACCTACACCCGGGCGCCCGATGCGCCGCGGGGCCAGCCGGGCGATACCGCGGCGGCGCAGTGGGCGCACGTCGATGCCGCAAACACCGGCTGCGTCAGTTGCCACACCGCCAGCGATCACAAGACGATGCACGCCAGCCCCGCAGTGGTGCTGTCATGCGCCGATTGCCACGGCGGGAACACCGCGGTCATCGCCCAGCCGGGATGGAAGCGCGACGGGCCCGATTACATGACCGCGCTCAAGACCGCGCACGTCCTTCCGAAATATCCCGAAGCGTGGCACTGGCCGTCCTCCGCCAACCCGCAGCGCAGCTACGCGCTGCTAGCGCGCGAGGCGCCCGAATTCATCCGCTTCGTCAACCCGTCGGACTACCGCGTGGTGCGCGAGGCGTGCGGCGCGTGCCATATTTCCACGATCGAGGCGTCCGAGCGCAGCCTGATGGCGACCGGTGCGATGCTGTGGGGCGGGGCGGCGTACAACAACGGGATCGTCCCGTTCAAAAACTACATGTTCGGCGAAAGCTTCACCCGCGCTGGCGAGCCGGCTAAGGTGCTTTCGCCGAGCACCGAGATCGGCCCCGACGGCAAGCCGCTGTGGGGCACGGTTACCCCCGCGGAACGCGCGCGCGGCGCTCTGCCCGCGATGTATCCGCTGCCGATGTGGACTACGCTGCCGCCTGGCGATGTGTTCCGCGTGTTCGAGGATGGCGGGCGCAACATCGCCCCGCAATTCCCCGAGATCGGGCTGCCCAATATCGGCGGGATTATCCAGCGGCTGGAGGAGCCGGGGCGCCCCGACCTCAAGCAGTCAAACCGCGGCCCCGCCACGGGTCTGCGCGTCGCGATTCCGGTGCTGAATATCCACAAGACCCGGCTCAACGATCCGTTCCTGTGGCAAATGGGGACCAACGATCAGCCGGGCGACTACCGTGCATCGGGCTGCGCGGCGTGCCACGTGATCTACGCCAACGACCGCGAACCACGCCATTCTCTCGGCTACGGCGAGTGTGGGCGCGACGGGCAGAGCGTGACGAACGATCCGACGATTGCGGGCCTGCGCGAGGGGCAGCACCGCACCGGCGCCTATGGCAGCTACAACGCCGAAACCGCGCACCAGGCCGAAAGCCGCACTCGCGGCAGCGTATTCGGCGCGGCGCGATCCTATGATGGAGATAAGGACCATGCGGATTCGGTGGGCGACTGCCGCGCCGCGATCGCCGCGCCCGAGCAGGTGACCTTCGCGAACGCCGAGCATGTCGCCGCGGCAGGCGGGGCGAGCGCCGCCGATGCCCACGCCGGCGCCGGGCTCGATGCTGCAGGGCACCCGCAAGCTTCGGCGGAGCGCGAGCGCGGGCACCCGCTGGTCCACGCCTTCACCCGCGCGATCCCCACTGCGCAGTGCATGAACTGCCACATGCACCAGCCCAACATCTTCCTGAACAGCTTCCTCGGTTACACAATGTGGGACTACGAGAGCGACGCCCCCGCGTTGTGGCCGGGGCCCGAAAACCGCTCCCCGCGTCCGCCGGGGATGTCCGATGCGGACTATCAGCGCATCTTCAAGCGCCAGCATTATCCCACCGCCGCCGAAGCGCGCGAGACACTCGATCGCAATCCAGAGGGCGCGGCCACTCGCGGTCTGTGGCGCGATGTCGAAATGCTGCGCAACGTCTACGATCTCAACGCGACCAATACCGATACCCAGTTCGCCGACTATCACGGCCACGGCTGGAACTTCCGCGCGATCCTCAAGCGCGACCGCCGCGGCAACCTGCTCGATGAGGGCGGGGACATGAGCACTTACGGCACCGACACCGCGCATATCGTGGCGAACGACGATCCCGCCAAGTTCCGCAAACCGGGCGAGCCCAAGTTCGTCCCCGCTGGCACCAACCCCGGCAAGACCGTTCACATGATGGACATCCACGCCGAAAAGGGGATGCAGTGCGCCGATTGCCACTTTGCGCAGGACAGCCACGGCAACGGGCTGATCTACGGCGAAGTCGCCAACGCGATCGAGATAGGGTGCAAGGACTGCCACGGCACCGCCGATGCCTATCCCACGCTGCTGACCTCGAACCTCGCCGCCCCCCCCGAAGGGCACAACCTGGCGCTCCTGCGAAATGCCGATGGCCAGCCGCGCTTCGAATGGTTCACCGATCCCACCGGGCGGCGCATCCTGATCCAGCGTTCGATCATCGATCCGGCGAAAAAGTGGGAAGTCAGCCTGGTCAAGGATTCGGTCGACCCGGCCTATGCCGGCGCGCTCAACGAATTCGGCAAGCCCGTGTTCAACCCCAAGGCGGCACGCGCCAAACTGATGGGCAGGGCCCCGGGCGCCGATGGCCAGCTCCATTTCGGCAGCGGGGTGCCCAAGGCCGAGCGCGCGCACGGCGACGACTCCATGGCCTGCTTCACCTGCCACCTTTCCTGGACAACGAGCTGTGCCGGATGCCACTTGCCGATCGAGGCGAACTGGAAATCGGCGACGCACAAGTACGAGGAAGACTACACCCGCAACTACGCGACCTATAACCCGCAGGTCGCGCGCGACGACATGTTCCAGCTGGGCAAGCACATGACCACGAAAGGAGCGGAGACCGCGCCGATCCGATCGACCAGCGCGCTGATCCTCTCGTCGACCAACATCAACCGGGAGCGGATCTACGTCCAGCAGCCGCCGATCAGCTCGATCGGGTTTTCCAGCCAGGCGTTCGCGCCGCACTTCCCGCACACCGTCCGCACTGCCGAGACCAAGCAGTGCACCGACTGCCACCTTTCGGATCAAGGCGATAACAATGCGATCCTGGCGCAGACGCTGCTGCTCGGCACCAACACCGTGAACTTCGTCGGGATGAACGCGTGGTTCGGCCTGGCCGGCGGGTTCGAAGCCGTGCGCGTGACCGAATGGGACGAGCCGCAAGCGGTGATCGGCAGCTATCTCCAGCGGATGGCCTACCCCGATTTTTACCGCGAACATGTCGATCGCAACAAGCGCGAGCTGAAAAACTGGACGCGCGGCTCGATCGTCGACGGCAAGCTGTCGGGAGAAACCACCGGGCGCGAGCAATTCCGCAATGTCACCCAGGGCACCACCGACAGCGTCCACTGCCTGCAGATGCGCGGCGAATACATGTTCGCGGCCGAAGGGAAGGGCGGCTTTCGTGCCTATGACATCGCTTCGGTCGCCAACAAGGGCTTCTCCGACCCGATCGTTTCGGCGCCGTTCTCGCCGATCGGGCAGGACACCCATATCGCCACCAGCAACGCGACCTGCATGGCGGTGCCGACCAACCAGTCGATCGCGCCCACGCGCAACACGCCCCAACTGCGCGAGGTCAATCAGGAGCAGCCCTTCCACGCGATCTATCACTACGCGTTCGTCACCGACGCCAGCGAAGGCCTCATTGCGGTCAATGTCGATACGCTGGCCGACGGCGAATTCCGCAACAACCGGTTCACCCGCGCGTTCACCTTCAACCCCGGCGGCGCGCTGAGCGGGGCGCGGCACATCGTGCTGGCGGGGGATTACGCCTATGTCCTGACCCCGACCGCGCTGGTGGTGGTGCACTTGCCCAAGGCGGGGCCCTGTGAGGTCAAGGCGGGTGAAATCGGGGCGGGCGAGACCTGCCTCGACCCCGCGATCACCGCGACGCTCCCGCTCGACGATCCGCGCGCGAGTGCGGTGCAGTTCCGTTACCTGTGGGTGACGACCGCCAAGGGGCTCGAGCTGGTGAACATCACCGATCTCGCCGCGCCGGTGCTGGTGCCCGGCGCAACCGTGCCGCTGGCCGACGCGCGCCGCGTCTATGTCGCGCGGACGTACGCCTATGTCGCCGCCAAGGGGCAGGGGCTGGCGATTGTCGATGTGACCCGGCCCGAACATCCGACGGTGGCCCAGATGTTCACCGCGGGCGGCGCGCTCAACGATGCGGAGGATGTGATCGTCGCATCGACCAACGCCAGCTTGTTCGCCTACGTCGCCGACGGTCGCAACGGGATGAAAGTGCTCCAGCTTACTTCGCCGCAGAGCCAGCCCAACTTCTATGGCTTCGCGCCGGAGCCCAAGCCCGAACTGATTGCCTGGGCGCAGACCTCGTCGCCCGCGCTGGCGCTGAGCAAGGGCCTCGACCGCGACCGCGGGGTCGATGAAAGCGGCGGCCAGATGGCGGTGTTCGGAAGACTGGGCTCGCGCCCGTTCAACCGGCCCGAAATGGAGGCGCTGTTCCTGGACAGGAATCGCCGGCCATTCACCGTGAACAACGCGGTGGATATGCGCCTTTGGGTGGGCGCTGGGGCCGGGCGGGTGGCAGCGCGGCCTTAGATTCACAAAGTACCCTTACCAGCGGGGAGGGGCTGGGGCGTGGGGGGCGCGACGAAGCCGAGCGTCCCCGCTAGCGGAGGTAGTCCCCCGCCCGGCCTCGCCCTTGAGGAAGAGGAGAACAGGGGACCAATCACCCTTCCTCGAGCAGCAGCACCTCCGCCTCGATCTCCAGCCGTGGTTCGGGCAGCGCGGCGTGGATCACTTCGCTGACCGCGGCTTCGGCGACCAACTGGTGCGGGATGGTGAATTCGTGATCGGGCAGCGCGTCGATCAGCCGTTCGCCCGCCGCGATTGCCTCAAGCCGATTGAACACCAGGCGGATCGTGTGGCGTGTCCCGGCAAAGGTCGCGCTGGCCCAGGCGCGTTCGGTGTGGCGGAGGAGTTCGGCCTTGCCCTCGCCGAGTTCGAGGACCGCCGAGAGCAACTGCAGCCAGGGGCGGCGGGGAGCGTGAAAATTACCGTGCATGGTTGACCTCGCTGTATGTGTTCATGAAATGTTCCACGCGGATTTGCGTTGCACTCCGCGGTGCGCGACCGTTGCGCAGATCCTGGACGAAGCGCGGATCGCGCGTCGCCAGCCGGCCGAACTTGGTCCACGGCATCCCGGTTTCGCGCAGGAAGCGTTCGATTTGGCGTATCAACATGGCGCTCTCCCACAGCGAATCGTCGTTGGCGATTTCCTCCATGTTCCAAGCGAAATCCAACTTGTCTAGGAAAAATACCTGATGTATGGATGCGGCATGGACAACGCCGACGTTCGCTCCCGCCTGACCGTGCTCGCTGCCCAGAGGGGTGCGAGTTTGGCACAGCTTTCCGCGCTTATAGATCGCAATTCCAGCTATTTGCAGCAGTTTGTCCGTAAGGGCAGTCCGCGCAAGCTGGAAGAAGGAGACCGCCGGCGACTCGCCGAATTCTTTGGCGTCACCGAGTCGGAGCTGGGTGGTCCGGAGGAAAAAAACGTGACAGTCGGGCGGATTCAGCGCGCGGATTGGGTCGATGTGCCGCGCCTCGCGCTAGGCGCTTCGGCAGGGCCCGGCGCGTTCCCGGCGGGTGAGGGGCCGATTGGCGCATTCCGCTTCGCCGCGCGCTGGTTGCGCGGACAGGGGCTCGACCCGGCGATGCTTTCGGCGATCGCGGTCGCGGGCGATTCGATGGAGCCGACCTTGCGCGACGGCGATGAAATCCTCGTCGACAAGACCCCGCGGCCGTTACGTGATGGGATTCACGTCGTCCGTCTCGATGAAGCGTTGCTGGTCAAGCGGGTCGAATTGCTGCGCGGCGGCCACGTCGCGCTGGCCAGCGACAACCCCGCCTATCGCACGATCGAGGTGCCGATGGGCGAGATCGGCGTGGTCGGCCGCGTGGTGTGGAAAAGCGGGCGGCTTTAAGCGCCATTGAACTCGCCGCCGATCCGCGCCATTTTCCGCGGATGACCCAAACCTCTCCGCAGCCGCCAATGCGCCTTGCGATCGTGCCCGTCACCCCGCTCCAGCAGAACTGTTCGCTGATCTGGTGCACCGCGACGATGCGCGGCGCGCTGATCGATCCGGGCGGCGACCTCGACAGGCTCAAGCTCGCGGTCGAGCGCGCCGGGGTCACGCTCGAGAAGATCCTGATCACGCACGGCCATCTCGATCACTGCGGCCAGGCCGGGATGCTGGCCAAGGAACTCGGGCTGAAGATCGAGGGCCCGCACGAGGCCGACCGCTTTTGGATTGCCAAGCTGGCCGAGGACGGCGCCAAGTACGGGATGCACGCCGAGGTGTTCGAGCCCGACCGCTGGCTGGTGGGCGGCGATACGGTGACGGTCGGCGACCTTGCGCTCGACGTCATCCACTGCCCCGGGCACACGCCGGGCCACGTCGTGTTCCACCACGCCCCATCGCGCTTCGCGATCGTCGGCGATGTCCTGTTCCAGGGTTCGATCGGGCGGACCGATTTTCCCCAGGGTAACCACCAGGACCTGATCGACGCGATCACCCAGCGGTTGTGGCCGCTGGGCAATGACACGACGTTCGTCCCCGGACACGGCCCGACGAGCACGTTCGGGCGCGAGCGGCAGACGAACGCCTATGTCAGCGATTACGCGCTAAGCTGAGCGGCGCGCGGGCCTTCAGACCTGCCCGAGCGCGATCAGCGCGGCGTAGATCGCCAGTCCGAGCATGATCAGCATGGTCGTTGCGGTGCCGATCGAGCGGCCTACGCCGAAGCTGGTGCCATCCATCCCCAACCCGTGCGCCACGCGGCCGAGCATGAACACGCCGGCGACGATGGCGAGCCATTCTCCGCCTTTGCCCGAAAGCTCGATCGCCGCGGACAACACCAGCGCGAGCGGGACGTTTTCCGCGAAGTTCAATTGCGCGCGCATCCGCCGGCCGAGCAGGTCGTGGCCGCCATCGCCGATGCTGATCTTTTCGGCGCGGCGCACTCCGCCGATCCGCATCGACAGCCAGATGTTGATGATCGCCGCAGCCGCAGCCGCGCACAGAGTTACCGGTAGCATCGTCATGTGAAATCCCCCATCGGCGGCGGCGGTTTGCCCCGCCCTCGTTCCCGCCGGCTCCACTATCGCGGCCCGGCTTGCAACGCACGCAATATTCGTTATAGGCGCGCTCTCGCTGCCGCCGGCCAATGCGCCGTGTGCGGCATCTCTGTCGCTTAAAGAATTTGCAGGAACAGGTGCCGCAATGGCTGTCCCAAAACGTAAAGTATCGCCCTCACGCCGGGGCATGCGCCGCAGCCACGATGCGCTGAAGGTCGCCGCGTTCCATGAATGCACCAATTGCGGTGAGCTCAAGCGTCCGCACAATCTGTGCAACGCCTGCGGCCACTACAATGGCCGCGAGATCATCGCGGTTGGGCTCTAAGCCCCTTAAAGCAGGATAATGCCGATGAGCTTGCCGCGTATCGCCGTCGACGCGATGGGCGGTGACGAAGGCGTTCGCGTGATGGTCGAAGGCGCTGCGCTGGCCCGGCGCCGCCACGACCGGTTCAAGTTCCTGCTGGTGGGCGATGAGCCGGCGATCAAGGCCGCACTGGATAACCATCCCAACCTGCGCGCTTCGTCGGAAATCCTCCACACCGAAGACGTCGTGCGCGGCGACGAAAAGCCGACCCAGGCATTGCGCCGCGCCAAGACCACATCGATGGGGCTGGCGATCAACGCGGTTAAAACCGGTGAAGCCGGGGCTGCGGTCAGCGGGGGCAATACCGGCGCGCTGATGGCGATGGCCAAGGTCGCGCTGCGGACGATGCCGGGGATCGATCGTCCGGCGCTGGCGGCGCTGCTCCCGACGCTCGGCGACAACGATCTCGTCATGCTCGATCTGGGCGCCAATACCGAATGCGATGCGCGCAACCTCGTCCAGTTCGCGATCATGGGCGCCGCGTATTCGCGGATCGTCACCGGGCTGGCCGAGCCGCGGGTGCGGCTCCTCAACATCGGCAGCGAAGAGATGAAGGGCACCGATGCGCTGCGCGATGCCGCAAACCAGCTCAAGGCCGCCGAAGACGAGCTCGCGATGTGTTTCGATGGGTTCATCGAGGCCGACAAGATCTCGCGCGGCGATGTCGATGTCGTGGTTACCGACGGGTTTTCCGGCAATATTGCGCTGAAAGCCGTCGAAGGCGCGGCGCGGTTCGTCACCGACCTGCTCAGGCGCTCGTTCTCCAGTTCGATCCGCTCGAAATTCGGCTTTCTCATCTCGCGCCCGGCGACCGAACTGCTCAAGCACCACCTCGATCCCAACAACCATAACGGCGCGGTCTTTCTGGGGCTGGGCGGGATCGTGGTGAAAAGCCATGGCAGTGCAAGCGCAGTCGGTGTCGCCAACGCGGTGGCGGTGACCGCTCGGCTGCTCGAGGAAAACCTGACCGAACGGATTGTCGCCGACCTGGCCCGCGTCGGTGCCCACAGTCTCGGCAAACGGGCGCCGAAGGCGGTATCGGTCAAGTGATCCGGCGCTCGGTCGTGATCGGCACCGGTTCGGCCTTGCCGCGCCGCGCGGTTTCCAACGCCGAGTTGGCCGCGCAGGTCGACACTACCGATGAATGGATCGTCGAGCGTACCGGCATCCGTAATCGTTACATCGCAGGCGAAGGCGAGACCACGGTGTCGCTGGCAACGGCGGCGGCGCGCGCGGCGATCGCCGCAGCGGGGATCGAGGCGGCGCGGATCGATCTGATCGTGCTTGCCACCGCGACTCCCGACCAGACCTTTCCCGCCAGCGCAACGCAGGTCCAGCACGCGCTAGGCTGCAACGGCGGAACCGCTTTCGATGTCGCTGCGGTGTGCTCGGGGTTCCTTTATGCGCTTTCGGTGGCCGATGCGATGCTGCGCACCGGGATGGCCTCGTGCGCTCTGGTCATCGGTGCCGAGACCTTCAGCCGTATCCTCGATTGGGAGGACCGGACGACCTGCGTGCTGTTTGGCGACGGCGCCGGAGCGATTGTGCTCGAGGCCCGCGACTCGGACCCAGGCGATCCCGCAGCGCGCGGAATTCTCGCCAGTCGGCTCCATGCCGATGGGGCGCACAATGGATTGCTCTATGTCGACGGCGGACCCTCGACCACCGGCACCGTGGGCAAGTTGAGAATGAAGGGGCGCGAAGTTTTCCGCCACGCCGTGGTCAACCTTGCGTCAGTGCTTGGCGAAGTGTTGGCCGAAGCGGGGCTGCAGGTCAGCGACCTCGACTGGGTCGTGCCGCACCAGGCCAACGCCCGGATCCTCGATGCAACCGCGCGAAAGCTTGGGCTGGCGCCGGAAAAGGTCGTGGTTACGGTCGATCGGCACGCAAATACTTCGGCGGCGTCGGTCCCTCTCGCGCTCGACGTCGCGGTGCGCGACGGCCGGATCAAGCCGGGCGATCTGGTCATGCTCGAGGCGATGGGCGGCGGATTCACCTGGGGCGCCAGCCTGATCCGGATGTAGCCCCGCGGCCGTGTCGCGATAGTCTGACAAAGTCCGGCGAACGCATTGCTTTGGCATGGTATTAGCGTATGTTACCCCCGGGTCGTGCAGGGGAGGGGAAGGCAACGCGATGCGTTCCATGGATACACTGACACGGGCGGATCTCGCCGAAACGATCAACCGCAAACTCGGTTTCTCGCGCTCAGAATCGCTGAGCATGGTCGAGGCGATCTTGCGGCATATGTGCGAAGCGCTCTCGCAGGGCGAAAACGTAAAGATTTCGGGCTTCGGCACGTTCCTGCTGCGCGACAAGGCGGAGCGGATCGGGCGAAATCCCAAGACCGGCGTCGAAGTTCCGATCACCCCGCGCCGGGTGCTGACGTTCCGCGCGAGCCAGACGCTCAAGGACCGTATCCACAAGGGATGAGCGGCGGAATGATTCTTCCCGGGGCAAACGGTGGTGGTTTCGCCGCGGCGCCGGAATTTGCCGACGGCAAGGCGCCCGATGCCTTGCGGACGATCGGCGAAGTCGCGGCCGCGCTGGGCATTCGCCAGCATGTCCTGCGGTATTGGGAAGAACAGTTTCCGGTGCTTTCCCCGCTCAAGCGCAGTGGCGGCCGGCGGTACTACCGGCCCGAGGATGTGCGCCTGGTGGTGCGGATCAACGACTTGCTCCACGGCCAGGGCTATACCATTCGCGGCGCCCGCGCGGCGCTGAGCGGCCCGGGATCAGGATCGGGCGGAGCGGACCACCCGGTGCAAACTGCTGCAGGCCCGGTAGCGAGCGCCGTAGCCCCCGATCGGGACGGCGCGGGAACGCCCGACCTGGCGCGGCTGCGGGACTTGCGCGATAGTCTCGCCGCGGCGCTCGGCGAGAGCTGAAGCGGCTCGCCAAACGCGGCCACGCCGCCTAGAACGCCGCCTCCAATCGAAGAGGCATTTTTCCCATGAGCGATGGCTACGACGCGGATCTGGCACTGTTTGTCGGCGGCAGCTGGCGCCTGGGCGAAGGACGTGATGCGCACATCGTGGTCGACCCCGCGACGGGCGATGCCATCGGCGAAGTCCCGCTGGCCACCGCCGCCGATCTCGACGAAGCGCTCGCCGCCAGCGCGGCAGCGTGGCCGCTGTGGCGCGACACCCCGGCCGAGGCGCGCGCGGCAATTTTGCACAAGGCGGCGGCGCTGATCCGTGAGCGGACCGAGGCGATCGCCCAACTCCTCACCCGCGAGCAGGGCAAGCCGCTGGTCGAGGCGCGCGGCGAAGTTGCCGGCACCGCCGCGATCTTCGACTGGTGTGCCGAAGAGGCGACGCGGATCTACGGCCGCGTTCTCGTGCGCCCGCCGGGCCAGCGCTCGGTCGTGCTGCGCCAGCCGGTCGGCCCGGTAGCGGCGTTCAGCCCGTGGAACTTTCCAGTCTATCTGATGGCCAAGAAGATGGCGCCGGCGCTGGCCGCAGGCTGCACCGTGATCGCCAAGCCGCCCGAGGAGACCCCGGCGTGCACCGGCGCGGTGATGCGCTGCCTGGCCGATGCGGGATTGCCCAGCGGGGTCGCGCAACTCGTGCACGGGGTCCCCGACACAATCAGCCGCCACCTGATCGCCTCGCCGGTGATCCGCAAGGTCAGCTTCACCGGCTCGGTTCCGGTGGGCAAGCACCTGATGAAGCT
Organism: Novosphingobium sp.; assembly: GCA_025356575.1. Classification (GTDB taxonomy): domain Bacteria; phylum Pseudomonadota; class Alphaproteobacteria; order Sphingomonadales; family Sphingomonadaceae; genus Novosphingobium. The sequence goes on along the minus strand of JANXSP010000018.1, from coordinate 8,756 downwards.
CGCCGCCGACGGGCTCAAGCGGGTGACGATGGAGCTTGGCGGCCACGCTCCGGTGCTGGTGTTCGACGACTGCGATCTCGATGCGACGCTCGACCTGGTGGTCCCGCAGAAGTTCCGCAACGCTGGGCAAGTCTGCGTCTCGCCGACGCGGTTCTATGTCCAGGACGCGATCTACGAGCGGTTCGTCACCGGGTTTGCCGAACGCACGCGCGCGGTCACCACCGGCAGCGGGCTCGATGCGGCGACCAAGATGGGTCCGCTCGCCAACATCCGCCGCCCGCAGGCGATCGCCGCGCTGGTCGACGATGCGCGGACGCACGGCGCTCGGGTGATGGCCGGCGGTGAGCGCGGCGACGGCGGGTTCTTCTTCCAGCCGACGCTGCTCGCCGACGTTCCCGATAGCGCCGCGATCATGTCCAACGAACCGTTCGGTCCGGTCGCGGTTGCGGCGCGGTTCAGCGATCTGGACGACGCGCTGATCAAGGCCAACCGGCTGCCCTACGGACTGGCGGCCTTCGCGTTCACCCAGAACGGGCGGCGCGCGAACCTCCTCGGCGATCAGATCGAGGCGGGAATGGTCGGGATCAACACCTTCGCGATCGGCGGGCTCGATTCGCCGTTCGGCGGGATCAAGGATTCGGGCTTCGGCAGCGAAGGCGGACCGGAAGGATTCGACGCGTTTCTGGTGACCAAGGCGGTGCATCAGGCTTAGCGCGCCGGGCCTATCCGAGCTGCCTGCTCTTCGTCGTTGCGAGCGAAGCGAAGCGATTCGGAGCGGCGCGCGCCAAGGAGAGACCGAGCTCTTGTACAGGGCTCGTCTCGAACCACCTGCAACTTCGCGGTCAGTCAGTCATTCCACCAGCACCGGCCCCAGCGCTGCATCCAAATCCCGCGGCCGTGTCAAATGCACCAGCCGCGCGCACCCCGCTTTCAAATCCGCCCAGCGATCCACAGCGCACTCAAGCACCGCATAGGTCGCGGTCGGGAATTTCTCCTCGACCGCGTCGCGCAGCGGGCTGCTGCCATCGTCGGGCACCAAGTCGAAGATCAAATCCTCGAGCCCCGGATTGTGCCCGACCATCAGCACCGACCCTGCCGCGTCGTCCACTTCCTGCAGCAGGTCGAGCAGCGTCGCCGACGAGGCCAGGTAGATCCGGCGGTCCCAGTTGATCGTGTAACTCGCGCCCGCGCCCTGTTCGGCCAGTTCGATCGTCTCGGTCACGCGGATCGCGGGGCTGGCGATGACACGGTCCCACCGCGGACCGGCCTGGGCCATGTGCTGTCCCATCAGTAGCGCTCCCTTGCGCCCGCGATCGTTGAGCGGGCGGTCGAAATCGCGCGCCCGTGGATCGTGCCAGTCGGATTTGGCGTGACGGAACAATCCGAGCGTCTTCAAGTCGGCGGACCTTCGATGGAAGCGGCAACCCAGTCAGGAACACCCGCGGCGACGCGTTGTAAAGCCTCCGCGAGCGTCAGCCGCACGATCGGGGTGCCCGGCGGGAACGCGCTGAGCAGGCGCGAGGGGAACGCGGCGGAGAGAACGACGAACTGACCGCGGTCGCCGCTCGATCGGATCAGGCGTCCGAACGCCTGCGCCAGCCGCGCGCGGATGATCCGGTCGTCGAACGCGCTTCCTCCTCCTGCTGAAGCGGCGCGGCGGGCTCGGTGGAGGATCGATGGCTTGGGCCACGGGACTTGCTCCATCACCACCAGCCGCAGCGAGTGGCCGGGCACATCGACTCCGTCGCGCAAGGCATCGGTGCCGAGCAGGCTCGCGCGCGGATCGTCGCGGAAGATGTCGACCAATGTGCCGGTATCGATCGGATCGACGTGCTGGGCGTAGAGCGGCAGCCCCGAACGCGCGAGGCGATCGGCGATGCGGCCATAGACCGCGCGCAGCCGGCGGATCGCGGTGAACAGGCCGAGCACACCGCCGCCCGCCGCCTCGATCAGCTGGCCATAGGCGCCCGCCAGCGCGGGGATGTCGCCGCGCGGGATGTCGGTGACGATCAGCACTTCGGCCTGCGCGTGGTAGGCGAACGGGCTCTCGACCGCGGCGAGGCGCGGGGTAACCTCGAGGTGCGGAGCGCCGCTGCGCACGATGGCGGCGTCCCAGTTCTCGCCATCGCGCAGGGTCGCGCTGGTCAGCATCGCACCGTGCGCGGGGGCGAGGACAACTTGCGCGAACGGCTTCATCGGATCGAGGAAGCGGCGGTGGATCCCGACATCGAACTCGCGCGCTTCGGACCGGTCGACCGCGAACCAGTCGACGAATTCGGCCGCGCTGAGGTTGTCACCGTCCTGCCCGCCGAGCCGTTCGAGAAGCGCTTCCCACCCGGCCAGCGTGTCGGTGCGCCAGCCAAGCGAATGGCGTGCGCCTTCGATCCGCGCGCGGCCCGCTCCGTCGAGCCAGTCGGGTGGCTCGGCGAGCAGTGCCTCGAGCCGCAGGCCGAGCCGGACGAGCGGCTGGCGCAGCGCGGCCAGCGCGGACTGCGCCTGTCCCGCCAGTTCGACGAAATCTCCGCCGAGTTGCGCCGCCTCGGTCTCCAGCCCGTATCCGGCTTCCTGCCCGCCGCTTTCGTCGCGCGCGAAGACCAGCGCGCGCACCGCGGCGAGCAGGTTCTCCAGCGGCCCCCACGGCTCGCCGTCGTGGATGCGCTGCAACCAGCCGTCGCCGGGCAGCGCCTCGGCGGCATCGCGCGCGGCGAGGATCGCCTTGCCGCCGGCCTCGTCGTAGCTGGCGACATCGGCGAGCCGCGCGGCAAGCCCGCGGCGGCGTCCTTTCGATCCGCGCTCGGGCCCGATGACCCAGCGCCGGAGCTCGATCGTCTCGGCCCCGGTGATCGCGGCGGAGAAGGTCGAGTCCGCGGCCTCGAACACGTGATGGCCTTCGTCGAACACGATCCGCGTCGGGCGCGCGGCGGGATCGCGCGAGCGCGCGGCGTTGACCATCACCAGCGCGTGGTTGGCGATCACCAGATCGGCCTGCGCGGCGTTCCTGGCCGAGCGCTCGATGAAGCATTTGCGGTAGTGCGGGCACCCGGCATAGACGCATTCCCCGCGCCGGTCGGTCAGCGCGGCGACCCCGCGCTGGCGGAACAACGTGCCCAGCCACCCGGGCAGATCGCCGCCGATCATGTCGCCATCTTGCGAATACGCCGCCCACCGCGCGACCAGCTGTGCGAGGATCGCGGCGCGACCCGAGAACCCGCCCTGCAGCGCATCCTCAAGGTTGAGCAGGCACAGATAGTTCTCGCGGCCCTTGCGTACCACCACCGGCTGGCTCCCGTCGGGGCGCGTCGCGGGCCAGGCGCGGCGGCTTTCGCGGCGGAGCTGGCGTTGCAATGCCTTGGTGAACGTACTGACCCAGACGGTTCCGCCCGAAGCCTCGCTCCACAGCGAGGCGGGGGCAAGGTAGCCGAGCGTCTTGCCGATCCCCGTGCCGGCTTGCGCCAGCAACACATGCGGCACATGCTCGGCGCGGCGCGGGGCGAAGATCGCGCCGCTTTCGGCAGCATAGACACGTTGGCCGGGGCGGACTTCGGAATCCGCGCCGGTCAACTGATCGAGCCGCTCGAGGATCGCGCTTTCGCCCAGCGTGACTTGCGCGGGCTGGGGGCGTTCGGCGGTTTCTTCCCATTCGGGCAGCTTGGCGAAGAGCCAGCGTTCGGCGCGCTCGGGCCGGGCGATTGCCGCCGCCAGCACTCCCGCCCATGGCCAGCGCAGCCGGGCAAGGCTCTGGAGCGCACTCCACGCGCCCTCGCGCTCGGGCCACGCGGGATCGGCACACGTCGCCATCAGCGCGCCCGCGGCGGCCTGGAGCAGCGCGGGGACTGCGGCGTCGTCTTCAGGCTCGCCCAGGCTCAGGACGTGCGCCAGCCCCTTGGGCGTGGGCACCATGAACCGTGCGGGATGGATGAAGGCGTAGAGTTCGAGCAGGTCGAGCCCCGAGAGATCGGGATAACCAAGCCGGTTGGCGACCAGCGGCGCGTTGAGCATCAGCAGCGGCGTATCCGCTGCCGCGACGATCGCCTCGCCCTTGGCCACCTCCAGCGTCGATCCGCGGGAATCGCGAAGCCAGACGCCGCCGTGGCTGGAGTGGAGCGCGGGCAGGGTCAGCGGATCGGGCACGGTGCAACGATTGGCGAGCGCGGAACGAAAAGTAAACACGCGGGCTTCGCGCTTGCACAACTGCCGCGCAGCCGCAAAGGCTCGCGGTCATGACCAACGATGATCTTACCGTCGCAGCCCGTGTGTCCAAGGCCTGGCCGTTCGAGGAAGCGCGCAAGCTGGTGAAGCGGTTTCCGCAGGGCAAGCCCGGCGGCGAAGCAGTGCTGTTCGAGACCGGCTATGGCCCTTCGGGCCTGCCGCATATCGGGACGTTCCAGGAGGTCCTGCGAACCACGCTGGTCCAGCACGCCTATGAGACGCTGACCGGCGGCGCGCCGACGCGGCTGGTGGCGTTCAGCGACGACATGGACGGGCTGCGCAAGGTGCCCGACAACATACCCAACGCCGATCTCCTCACCGCACAGCTCGGCCAGCCGCTTAGTCGGATCGCCGATCCGTTCGGGACGCACGAGAGTTTCGCCGCGCACAACAACGCGATGCTGCGCGAATTCCTCGACCGGTTCGGGTTCGAATACGAATTCATGTCGTCCTCGGAGCGCTACAACTCCGGGGCGTTCGACGATGCACTGAAGAACGTGCTGCGCCATTACGACGCGATCCAGGCAGTGATGCTGCCGACGCTGCGGGCCGAGCGCGCGGCGACGTATTCTTCGGTCCTGCCGATCTCGCCGACCACGGGCCGGGTGCTGCAGGTGCCGGTGGAAGTGATCGACGCCGACGCCGGGACCGTGCGCTTTACCGACGAGGACGGCGCGGTTATCGAGCAGTCGGCGCTGGGCGGCAAGGCCAAGCTCCAGTGGAAAGTCGACTGGGCGATGCGCTGGACCGCGCTCGGGGTCGATTACGAGATGTACGGCAAGGACCTCACCGATAGCGGGGTCCAGTCAGGGCGGATCGCGGCGGTGCTGGGCGGGCGTAAGCCCGAGGGATTGGTCTACGAGCTGTTCCTCGACGAGCGCGGCGAGAAAATTTCCAAGTCGAAGGGCAACGGTCTGACGATCGACCAGTGGCTAACCTATGGCAGCGAGGACAGCCTGGGATTCTACATCTACCGCGAGCCGAAAAGCGCCAAGAGCCTCCATGTCGGGATCATCCCGCGCGCGGTCGACGAATATTGGCAGTTCGCTGAAAAGCTTTCCGATCAGCCGGTCGAACAGCAACTCGGCAATCCGGTTTGGCACCTCACCAACGGGCAGGGTGCGGGCGCGCCGCTGCCGGTGACATACGGTCTTCTGCTCAATCTGGTCGGCGTGCTCGGCCCCCATGCCGACGCCGCACAGGTCTGGTCGTACCTGGCCAACTATGTCCCGGACGCCGATGCCAAGGCGCACCCCGCGCTATCCGCACTGGTCGAGCGGGCGCTGGCCTACAACCGCGATCTGGTCGCGCCCACGCTGGTCCGCCGGGCTCCCGGCGCGGCGGAAGCGGCGGCATTGGCTGAGCTCGACGCGCGGCTGGGAGAATTGGGCGAGGACGCTAGCGCCGAGGATTTGCAGACGCTGGTCTACGAAATCGGCAAAGATCCCGTGTTCAGGATAGAATCGCTGCGTGAGTGGTTCAAGGCGCTGTACGAGACACTGCTCGGCTCGAGCCAAGGGCCGCGGATGGGCAGCTTCATCGCGCTCTACGGTGTGGCCAACACCCGCCGGCTGATCGCGGAGGCGCTTGCCCGGCACTAGGCGCAAGGTCCTGGGCGCCCGGTGTAGGCGCCCGGTCCTAAGCAAAGGGATTTGCGATGCGGATGAAAATCGATTCGAGCCCGCAGGCACTTGCCGAGGAGCTGCTCGGGCGGCCGTATGATGAGCTGGACGCCGATGAACAGCGGGCGCTGGCACGGGTGATGTCCAACGACATCGAGCTCGACCCCGATGAGCTCGATGTGGTCAAGGCCAAGTTCGGCGACCGCGCTGCCGATCGCGTGGCGGCGGTGGGCGGAAGCTGGGGCTTTATCATCGTGTTCAGCGTCGTGCTCGTCACCTGGATGCTGATCAATGGTCCGCTGGCGAAGTCCCTGGGCCTGGTCTGGGATGCCTATCCGTTCATTTTCCTGAACCTGATGCTGTCGATGATCGCCGCGCTCCAGGCGCCGATCATCATGATGAGCCAGAACCGCCAGGGCAAGAAAGACCGGATTTCCAATCGCCACGACTACGAGGTCAACTTGCGGACGACCGTGGAAATCCTGCGCCTGCATCGCAAGATCGACCGGTTGTTCAACAAGCTTGGCCACATCCAGCATGAAGTAGCCGATGTCGCGAATAACAACGCCGAGGCCGTGGTCCAACAGCCCGCGGAAAAAAGCGTCAGGTAAGCTGCGCCTCAACCGGTTTGACTAGCCCCACTTGCGGGTGCGAAACCATTTGGTGATCACGTATTTCACACCCTGGATCACCGGGGTGCCGGCATGGAGCGTGGCGTCGTTGGGCTTGCCATCGGCGCGGGCATTGTTCCAGATCAGCAGCGCGCCGGGCTGAGGCGGGATCGACAGGCCGATCGTGGGGAAGTCGGTCGCCCCGCCTTCGTCGACCGCGTTGAGATAGGCCATCGCGGTCCATGACCTTTGCCCGCCGCGCTTGCGCTCGGCCGGCCAGTAGTGGGCGTTGGTCCAGAACCAGTCGTTGTGCGGCTTGAATTCCTGACCCGGCAGATAGCGCTGGCCTTGAACGGTTTCGCCGCAGGCCGGCGGCAGGCCGAGCAGGTCCGAGATGCGGCGCTCGATCATCCGCACGAACGGATCGGCCGGGTCGACGTCGCCCGAATAGCTGGTTCGGTAGTTTTGCGCATAGTCGGTGTCGAACGCGCGCGATGGCTTGGCCACACGATCGACGATCGCGATGAAGCGGGCGCATTCGGCGGCGTCGAGGAAATTGGCGACCGCGAAAATTTCGGCCTCGTCGGTCGGAATCTTGTAGACCACCGGATCCGCTTCGAGCCGTTTGCGCACCGTCGCGCCCACGCGGGCCAGCGCGGCTTGATCGGCCGGCGGCGCAAGCCGGGTGGCGGCGGCGGGGGCGGGTGGGCGGCTCGACGGGATCACGGTTCCGGCTGATTGCCGGGCTTGGCGCGCTGGATCAAGCGGGTTCGCAGGCCAATCGCAAATCCGCCCTTGGCCCTTGCGTGCACCGTGCAATCCCGCCTAGCCATGCGCCATGGACACCAGCACCCCCACTGCCGCCCGAACCTATCCCGCGGCAGCCGCGCGCTACACCGGGGGAGCGATCCTGCTCCACTGGACGATTGCGGTGTTGATCGCGGTCAACTTTGCTGCGGCGTGGTACGCCAACGGGCTGCCCCGCGCCGACAGGATGCAGGTGATGACCAACCACAAGGCGATCGGGCTGACGATCCTGGTGCTGTCGCTGGCACGGCTGGCCTGGCGCCTGACCCATCGCCCGCCCCCGTTCGATCCCACACTGAAACCGTGGGAAAAAACGCTCGCGCATATCACTCACACCTTGTTCTACGTGCTGATGATCGGGCTGCCGCTGGGCGGCTGGCTGACGCATTCGTACTTCAGTGGGGGCAAGCCGATCAGCGCGTTCGGGCTGTTCAACTATCCGGGGTTGCCCGTGGCGCGCAATCCGGCGCTGGGCGAGACCATGGGCGGGCTCCACGGGACGTTCGCGTGGGTGCTGCTCGCACTTGCCGCACTTCATGTCGCGGGCGCGCTCAAACACCAGTTCTTCGATCGCCAGCGGGAAATCCAGCGGATGTTGCCGGGCTGAAGCCAAGCCAGGGGATGCGCTGGACCAAAACGCGCAAAGCCCCCGCCGATCTGGCGGGGGCTCGCGTTACCGGGCCACTCTCCCGGTAAGCAGGTCCTTCTGGCTGGTTACCAGAAGAAGCCGTAGATCGCGTCGACCACCTCGCCGCTGTAAACGTCCACCAGCAACACATCGTCGTAGTAGCGCACCCAGCGATAGGGGCCGTAGACCGCAGGCAAGCGATACTCGCCCGGGTCGTTGATCCAGTACCGATTGCTGTAGAACAGCGAGTCGATGAATAACCCGACGCTCAGCCGGTTGTAGCTGTAATTGCGGTACGGCGCGTAATAGCTGCCGCCGCGGTAGAGATCGCGGTTGCTGTAACGATAGCTTTGCCAGTCGTAGCGGCGATCGCGGCGCCAGTCATTGTTCCACTCACGATGGTTTCCGCCATTGTAGGCTTGGCGATAGCGATCGCGGTTCTGGTATTGGCTGCCGTATTGGCCTTGGTACCCGTATTGCGCGCCATTCTGGGCGCGATACTGGCTACCGTACTGACCCTGCCACTGGCCCTGCCAATGACCTTGGCGCTCTCCTTGCCGTTGCCCCGAACGATAGCCGTTCTGACCCTGCCAGCCGCCGTGCGATTGCTCGCGCGCCTGATCGTGATCGTGATCGTGCTCGCGGTTCTGGCCCTGCCAGTTGCCCTGAGCCTGTTCGCGGGTGCGCTCGTTGTCGCGGCCCTGCCACTGCGCCGATCCGCCGGTCGAGCCCTGACGTGAGCGCTGGGGGTCGGAATAGGTGCGATTGCGCTCGCCCCAACCGGCCTGCGCCTGCTGCTGAGCGCGCGCCTGCTCCTGAGCCCGGACCTGCTGTTCGGCATTGGCTTGCTGCTGCGCATAAACCTGCCGCTGCGCCTGC
>JANXSP010000159.1 GCA_025356575.1 Novosphingobium sp. | reverse complement strand
CCCAAGGGCGATGTCCTCGCCGCCGCACGGATCGCCGGGATCATGGCCGCAAAAAAGACCGCCGAGCTGATCCCGCTGTGCCACTCGCTCGCGCTCGACGCGGTGACCGTGGATTTTTCGTTCGAGGCGGATGCGGTGCGGGTGACCGCTGCCGCCTCGCTCACCGGCCGCACCGGGGTCGAAATGGAGGCAATTACAGCGGCTTCCATCGCACTCCTGACGATCTACGACATGGCCAAGGCGCTCGACAAGGGCATGGTCATCGAGGACCTCGCGCTCATCGCCAAGATCGGCGGCAAGTCGGGCGACTGGGCGCGCAGTTGAACGCCGAGGCGCTCGAGCTCGAGGACGCGCAGGCCCGGCTCCTCGCGCTGGTCCGCCCGCTCCCGGTCGAGCACGTCGACGTCGCGGACGCGCGCGGGCGCTATCTCGCCGCGCCGCTGGTCGCGCTGCGCACCCAGCCCGCCGCCGCGCTCTCCGCCATGGATGGATACGCGGTCCGCGCCGGCGCCGGTCCCTGGAGCGTGGTCGGCGAAAGCGCCGCCGGGCACCCCTACGCCGGCATCCTCGCCCCGGCTGAGGCCGTCCGCATCGCCACCGGCGCGGTCCTCCCCGCAGGCGCGGACGCGGTCATCATCCAGGAGAACTGCGACCGCGATGGCGACGTCCTGACGCAGACAGCGGGCGCCGCCCCCGAACCCGGCGCCCACGTCCGCGCCGCGGGGATCGACTTTCACCAGAGCGATGAACTGCTCGCCGCAGGCTCGCTTATCGGCCCAGCCCAGATCGCGCTCGCGCTCGCCGCGGGGCACAAGTACCTGGCGGTTCGCCGCGCGCCGCGGATCGCCGTGATCGAGACGGGCGACGAGCTCGCCCCGCCCGGAACCCCCGCCGATCTCCACCACCTGCCGGCGAGCAACGGCGCAATGATCGCCGCGCAGTTCGCCGCCTTGCCCGGACATCTCGCCATCATCGGGCCGGTTGCGGATACGCTCGCAGCCCTTGCCGGCGCCCTGGTGGAGGCTGAAAGCGCCGATCTCGTCGTGACCAGCGGCGGGGCATCGGTCGGCGATCACGATCTGCTCCAGCCAGCGCTTGCGGCCTGGGGCGCAGAGGCGGTCTTCTGGCGGGTGGCGATCCGTCCGGGCAAACCGCTGCTGGTAGCCACGCGCGGCGCGCAGATCATCATCGGCCTGCCCGGCAACCCGGTCTCGAGCTACGTCACGGCACTGCTGTTCGCGCTGCCGATCGGGCGCGCGCTGCTTGGCGCGACTTCGCCCCTGCCCGAGACGCTGTCCGCGAAACTTGCCGCGCCGCTCGCCGCCGGGGGACCGCGCCGCGAATTGGTTCGCGCGGTCTATCGCGGCGGGACGGTCACCGCGCAGAGCCAGCAGGATTCGGGTACGCTCCTCGCGCTGGCGAAAAGCAACGCCCTGATCGATCGTGCCGCGCATGCTCCGGCAGCGACCGCGGGCCACGTGGTTCGGGTCTATCTTATCCAAAATGGCTGAAGCGCTTGACGCCCGCCGACAAGTTGCTTAGATGTTCCGCATTCGTTCACGCGCTGGTCCATGGCGCACGGTTCTCACGGGAGTGTCTCTGCAATGCTGACCCGTAAACAGCACGAACTCATCAGCTTCATCCAGGTCCGGCTCGAGGAGACGGGGATTTCTCCGTCGTTCGAGGAAATGAAGGAAGCGCTCGATCTCAAGTCGAAATCGGGGGTTCACCGCCTGATTTCGGCGCTCGAGGAACGCGGATTCATCCGGCGCCTGCCCAACCGCGCCCGCGCGCTCGAAGTGCTGCGCCAGCCCGAAGATGCGCCGCGTAGCGTCAAGGCGCCGGCGCTGCCGGCAACCAGCCCGGTTGCGGACAACGTGATCCCGCTGCGCGCGCCCATCGCGCCGCCGCGCGCCGCGGTCGCCAACGATGTTATCGAGATACCGATGCACGGGCGGATCGCTGCCGGCGTTCCGATCGAAGCGATCGAAGGCCAGACGATGCTGCCCGTTCCCGCCGCCCTGCTCGGCGCGGGCGAGCACTACGCGCTCGAGGTTTCGGGCGATTCGATGGTCGAGGCCGGTATCCTCGACGGCGACTATGCGCTCGTCCGCCGTGCCGATACTGCCCGCGATGGTGAAATCGTGGTCGCGCTGATCCGCGGCGAAGAAGCGACGCTGAAGTATCTGCGGCGCGAAAACGGCATGGTCCGGCTCGATCCCGCCAATGGCGCCTATCAGTCGCAACTTTATCGTTCGGGCGAGGTCGAAATCCAGGGCAAGCTTGCCGGACTGCTGCGCCGCTATCATTGATCGGCGCGCGGCGCCGCACCTTGGGATCGGGTGCCGGGTGACTTGGAACGATCCGCATCCGAGCGGGCTGAACCGGCGATGGGCACGCGCTCCTGCCCGGGCCGCGCGCGATATGGCGGTCGGCGCCCGGTCCACGGCGGACGGGGCTGCGCCGGGGGCCACCAGCCGTGCGCGCCCTCGCTCTCGGCGACAGTGGTCACGCGCTTGGCCGCGAGATCGATCGCCAGCCCGCCGCTGTGCCAGAGGAGCGAACGGTCTGCCTTGAGCCACTTGGGCCGGCAGTTTCGCGGCAGGCGGCGATCCGCGACAACGATGTCGGCGGCTGCGCAGGCGGGGATCAGTTCCTCCGGTACGATCAGGTCGCGGGTGCGGGTCACCAGCACGCGCCAGGTTCGTCCGCCGCGGACCAAATCGATCAGGCATGCGTCGACCCCGCACCGCGCGCCGGGCCAATCGGCGATCTGCGCGACCGCGCCGCCCTGCCCGGCCATCTCGAGCAACGTCTCCTGCGTGAAGCTCCCTCGCGGCGCGGGAGCCGGCTTCATGCCGGTACGCGCGCCGTCCAGCGGTGCGCCAGCCGGTTCGGGTGCACGCGCGCTCGCTTCGCCCCCATTGCCCGCACCCGTGCCGTTGCCGGCGCCCGCGCTCCTGCTTTCGCGCAGGACCAGCAATGGTCCACCTGCGGGATCGGAGATGGCCAGTTGATGACCGTCGCCGGACACCAGCAGGTCGGGCGCGCGCAACAGCGTGAGCAGCGCCAGCGCCAAAGCGATCGGCGCCAGCCCCCACAAGCGAACGCGGCCGCGCCATAGCGCGAGCCACAGCAGCCCGCCGACGAACAGTGCAAACGTTCCGCGGCCCATCGCCGGCAAATGCCGCACCGCGCCCGGCTGGCCGGCCGTCCAGTGCGCCAGCGCCAGCAGCAGATCGAGCGACTTGCCGCAGAGCCACCACGCCGGCGCGCCCAGCCCGGCGATGTCGAGGAACAGCGCCAGCGCGATCAGCGGCATCGTGATGAGTTCGGTCAGGGGGATCGCGATGACGTTGGCCACCGCGCCGTAAAGCCCGGCGCGGTGAAAATGAAACAGCCCGATCGGCATCAGGGCAAGTTCGATGACCAACCCGGTCAGGAGCAGCATCGCCAGATTGCGCAGAAACCGCGCCGTCATGCTCTCCTCGCGCGCGGCGAGAAAGGCGCGAACGGGCGCGCTGGAATGGAGGCTGACGATCGCGATCACCGCGCCGAAGCTGAGTTGAAAGCTCGGGCCCACGACCGCTTCGGGCCACAGCAGCATCACGAAGCCGGCGGCAACCGCAAGCAGCCGCAACGACAGTGGCTCGCGCCCGGCGGCCAGCGCGATGAGGATAAGCACCGCGCCAAGGCACGATCGCACGGTCGGGACCTCCGCCCCCGTCAGCAGCGTATAGGCCACCCCCGCGCCGGCTCCAGCGCCGGCCGCGACGAGCGGCAAGCGCACCCGCAGCGCCAGCCACGGCCACAGCGCAAGCAGGCGCAAAGCCAGCATATACGCCAGCGCAACGACCGCGCTGACGTGGAGCCCGCTGATCGAGAGCAAGTGGGTAAGCCCCGCATCGCGCATGGCCTGGTCATCGCGCGGAGCGATCGCGCCGCGGTCGCCGCTCGCGAAGGCCGCGGCGATCGCGCCGGGCGAGCCGCCGAGCCGGGCGCGGACATGCGACGACAGTTCGTGCTGGCGCGCGCGCAGCCAGCCACCGCCGGTGGCAGCACGGCGCACCTCGGGCTTGCCGAGGGCCGATCCGGTCGCGGCGATCCCGGCAAACCAGGCAGTGCGCGCGAAATCGTATCCGCCCGGCAGCATCGGCGGAGCGGGCGGCATGATCCGCGCTCGCAAGGCAATCACCGAGCCTTCGGCCAGCCCGGGTACGTCGTTTTCCGCCGGCAGGTTGATCCGCACGCGTACCAGCGGGGCCTGCGCGGCAAGTCGCGTCCGCAGGACCAGGCGCACGCGGGCATCGGCGGGTTGTTCTTCCCGCGTCTCGACCCAGCCGGTCAGCCGAACCACCTGCGGCCGTGCGATTGGCGGCGTGCCGACAACCGCCGATTTGACCCACACCACCGCGCAGCCCGCGGCCAGCGCGAGCGCCAGGACGATCGCCGCCTGACGCAGATAGGCGCGGTGATCGCCACTCCGGCCGAACCATGCCGAGACGAGCGCCAGCACTCCGCAACCGCCGATGAAGGCGATCCATCGCGGCGGATCGGGGAGCACGAACCACGCCGCGATCCCCAGGGCAAAGCCCACCGCAAGCCATGGAGCGCGCTCGAACCCCGCGCTGGCCAGGAAGCTTTCGGCGCGGTTCGCAAGCCCGCTGGACAACCCCCGCACACTGCGCCAAGGCCGGATGGGCGCCGGATTTTGCGGCGCTGCAGCATGGCTTGGCGCGGGCAGCTCTCGGGCGATATCCGCTGAGGGCATCGGCACGAAAAGCGCGGCATCGCTGGCCATGCGCGGCATTGGAGCGGAAGGACTTGGCGATGGCAACCCCGGGCGTTGGCGGCGATCAGACAGTAGCGCCCCGCGCCGTCGTTACGCGGTTCGCTCCCTCGCCGACCGGGTACCTGCATATCGGTGGTGCCCGTACCGCGCTGTTCAACTGGCTCTTTGCCCGCCGTCACGGCGGCCGCTATCTCCTCCGGATCGAGGATACCGACCGCGCGCGATCGACCGACGCCGCGATTGCCGCGATCCATGACGGGCTCGGCTGGCTCGGGCTCGAAGGCGACGAGCCCGCGGTCATGCAGTTTGCACGGACCGCCCGGCATGCCGAAGTCGCCGCGGCGCTCCTGGCATCGGGCCACGCCTACCGCTGCTACCTTTCCAGCGACGAGCTGGCCGCGCGCCGCGCCGCCGCGCAGGCCGAGCGCTGCCCTTTCCGGCTCAAAAGCGAGTGGCGCGAGGCCGATGGCGCCGACGCGCCCGCCGGCACTCCGCATGTCGTCCGGATCAAGGCACCGACGGCAGGCGAAACAGTTATCGACGACCTCGTCCAGGGCCAGGTGACCGTGGCCAACGAGGAACTCGACGATTTCGTCCTCCTGCGTTCGGACGGGACCCCGACTTATATGCTCGCAGTCGTGGTCGACGATCACGACATGGCCATCTCGCACGTGATCCGCGGCGACGATCATCTCAACAACGCCTTCCGCCAGCTCGCGATAATCGATGCGATGCGCTGGGAACGGCCGCTTTATGCGCATATCCCGATGATCCACGGCGCCGATGGCGGCAAACTTTCCAAGCGTCACGGCGCAACCGGGGTCGACGCCTACCGCGACGCGTTGGGTATCCTGCCCGAAGCGATGGTGAACTATCTGCTCCGGCTCGGCTGGGGCCACGGCGACGACGAGATCATCAGCCGCGACCAGGCGGCGCAGTGGTTCGACCTGGGCGGCGTCGGCAAGAGCCCATCGCGGTTCGACCTGGCCAAGCTCCAGAGCCTCAACGGGCATTACCTGCGCGAGGCGGACGACCCCCGCCTCGCCGCGCTGGTCGCGCCGCGCATGGCTTTGGCGCCCGCGCTGGCCCTGCTTACGGCGGCGATGCCTGTGCTCAAGGTTCGGGCCAGGGATCTCAACGAACTGGCCGCCGGCGCGGCGTTCCTTTCGGCGACCCGCCCGCTTGCGCTCGATGCCAAGGCCGATGGGCTGCTCGGGCCCGACGCGCGGAGCTTTCTGGGACAGGTCCATGCGCGGTTCGCGGCGCAAAATGACTGGACAACCGCGGCGCTCGAAGCCACTCTGAAGTCGATGGCCGAGGAGCTGACGGTGGGCCTGGGTAAGCTCGCCCAACCGCTCCGCGCGGCCTTGACCGGACAAGCGACCTCCCCGGGTATATTCGATGTGCTAGTGCTGTTGGGGCGGGAAGAAAGCCTGGCGCGGATCGCCGATCAGGCTGCGCCCGTTCCGGTTGCGCCCTAGGTTTTGAGGAGACGAACAGGTGGTCGATCAGGTAACCTTCAAGGCCGGGGGAAACGACCGGGCATATAATGTGCTCACGGGCAGCGTCGGTCCCCAAGTGGTCGATATCCGCAAGTTCTATGCCGAGACCGGCATGTTCACGTTCGATCCTGGGTTCACCTCGACCGCCTCGTGCGAGAGCGCGCTGACCTATATCGACGGCGACGAGGGTGTGCTGCTCCACCGCGGCTATCCGATCGGCGAGCTGGCCGAGCATTCCTCGTTCATGGAAGTGAGCTATCTGCTGCTCAACGGTGAACTGCCGTCTGGAGCCGAGCTCGATACGTTCAAAAGCACGATCACGCGCCACACGATGCTGCATGAGCAGCTTATGACGTTCTACCGCGGGTTTCGCCGCGATGCGCACCCGATGGCGATCATGTGCGGCGTGGTCGGCGCGCTCAGCGCGTTCTATCACGATTCGACCGACATCGCCGATCCCACCCATCGCAAGATCAGCAGCCACCGTCTGATCGCCAAAATGCCGACGATTGCCGCGGCTGCTTACAAGTATTCGATCGGCCAGCCGTTCGTCTATCCGGACAACTCGCTAAGCTACACGGGCAACTTCCTGCGGATGACCTTCGGGGTCCCGGCGGAAAAGTACGAGGTCAACCCGATCGTCGAGAAAGCGCTGGACCGGATCTTCATCCTGCACGCCGATCACGAGCAGAACGCCTCGACTTCGACCGTCCGCCTCGCCGGATCGTCGGGCGCCAATCCGTTCGCGTGCATGGCCGCGGGGATCGCGTGCCTGTGGGGACCGGCGCACGGCGGGGCCAACGAGGCCGCGCTCAACATGCTCCACGAAATCGGGACGCCCGACCGTATTCCGCATTATATCGAGCGCGCCAAGGACAAGAACGATCCGTTCCGCCTGATGGGTTTCGGCCACCGCGTGTACAAGAACTACGATCCGCGCGCGACAGTGATGCAGCAGACCGTGCGCGAGCTGTTCAAGGAGCTCAAGGTCACCGATCCGGTATTCGAGGTGGCCTTGCAGCTCGAGGATATGGCGCTCAACGATCCCTACTTCATCGAGAAGAAGCTGTTCCCCAACGTCGATTTCTACTCGGGCGTAGTGCTTTCGGCGATCGGCTTCCCGACGACGATGTTCACCGTGCTCTTCGCGCTGGCGCGCACGGTGGGCTGGGTCGCGCAGTGGAACGAGATGATTTCCGATCCCAATCAGAAGATCGGGCGCCCGCGTCAGCTCTACACCGGGCCGACCCAGCGCGATTATGTCACTGTGGGGAAACGCTGATGATCACGATATTGCGGGTACTACTGCTGATTGCCGGCGCTTTCCTGGTGATCTCGGGAAGCTTCTTCGCGTTGCAGGGAGCGGGCATCATCATGTGGCCCGCCGATAGCTTCATGCTCGCCGACGCCTCATGGATTCTGTACGGTTTGCTGATTGCAGCGATGGGCGCTGCGTTGATCTACGCTTCGCGGCGAATCGGGCGAACGGTCTGAGCCGCAGGCCGTTTACCTCGGCAAATCGAGGATAAAGCGCGCGCCCTGGCCCGGCGCGCTTTCGACCGTCAGATCGCCGCCCATCGCGCGTGCCAGCCGGCGCGAGATGTAGAGCCCCAGCCCCGACCCGCCGTCGCCGCTGCGCCCAAGTCGTTCGAATTTCCCGAACAGCCGCGCCTGCGCCTCGGTCGATAAGCCCGGGCCCTGGTCTGCGACCACGATCCGCGCCAGGCCTTCGTCGTCCCCGGGCGCGTCGCCGTTCTCCAGCCGCAGCCACACCTGCGAACCCTCGGGCGAATAACGGATGGCATTGCCGACGAGGTTGAGGAGGATCTGGAGCACGCGGCGGAACTCGCCCGTCGCGTGAAGCGTCTCGCCCGGCTGGGGCGCGACCACGGTAATCTGCCGCTCGCGCGCGCGGACACCGAGGATACCGGCGGCCCGGCGGGAGACGTCGCCCAGATCGATCGGATCGGGGGCGGTGACGAAATCGGCAGCTTCGACCACTTCGAGGTCGGCGAGATCGTCGATCAGGGCAAGCAGGTGCTGCCCGGCGGCCGCGATATCTGCGGCGTAGGCACTGTATTCCTCGGTAAGCGGCCCGGCCAGGCGCGTCCGGATCGTCTCGGCGTTGGCGATGATCCGCGCGATTGGCTGGCGCAGCACCGGGGCAATCTCACGGCCGACCAGCGGAGCAAGCGCAGCCGCGCGTTCAGGAGCAACCGGCGGCCGCGGCGATGGCGCGGGTTCGTCGGCCACCAGGCACAATTCGAAACCGGTCGGTTCGCTTCCGGGTTGGACCTGCGGCAACAGCGTCGCACGCCAGTGCCGCACGCTCCCCGGTATGCTCAGCCGCGATCCGTCGAGGAGCCGCCAGTGCATCGGCTGATGATGCTGCCCGCCGTCGATGGTGACGAATTCGGTCCAGTGCCGGCCCACGCCGCCGCGCATTGCGGCAATCGCCTGGTCCGTATCATAGCTATCGCCTTCGACCGTCAGGAGCCGCTGCTCGGCATCGAGCAACGCCGTGATTTCAGCGAGTTCGCGGTCGGTCTCGGCGCGGTCGAGCGCTGCCGCGGCAAGGTCCTCTGCCGGCAGCGGTGCGGCCTGCCAATGGCGCAGGACGATGGCGCAGCCTTCTCCGTCATCGTCGGGCTCGACCTCGATCCACGCGGTAACCGCCTCTGTCCCATCCTGTGCGGTGATCGCGCGGGCCAGGCGCAAACCGTAGCGCCGCGCTTTGCGGACCGTTTCGAGCAGCGCGGGAATGGCGATGGTTCCGGGCAAGTCGCCGCCGCAGCGCAGTTGCAGTCCGGCGATCGGCTCCTCCGCCTGGATCAGGCGGTCGTCGCCATCGCTGGTCGCACGCGCAAGGATTGCGGCAACGGAGGCCGCGCCGCTGGTCATGTCAGGCGCCGGTGTATGCGCCGGCCAGCGAGAGGATCGCTGCGGCACGATCGCTACCGAGCGCCTCGATCCCATCGGGCAAGGCGATCTCGGGGTGCAGCGCGACGAATTGCTCCTCGACCCCCGCGGGCTTGAGACCGGCCGCGCGCAAGGCGAGCGCAAGGCGCGCAAGCTGGCCGTCGTTGGTCGACAATATCGCCAGATCGCGGTCCTGACCCGAGGCGAGACCAAGCGCGGATACGAACAGAGCGACCCCGGCGTGGGTCACCGCCAGTGCGGCCACCGCGCCTCCGCCCATGCCCGTGATCAGCCGCGCCATCAGGCCCAGGCGGCTGCGGCCTTCGTCGTAGCGTCCGCGAACGGCGGCTTCGGCAGTCTCGGCCGCCGCGTCGTCTTCGGCCAGCGCGCGCATCGCGACGAGCACCGTGTGGAGCAAGTCGCCCGGCAGTTCGCCCAGGGGCAAACGCATCCGCCGCTGGTTCTGAACGAACCGCGACTGCGCCGCGAGCAGGTTCATCGCCAACCCGGCAGTCGGCGCATCGCTCGACGCGATCAGCGCCTGGAGCAGCGGCGAAAGCACCGGATCGAGCGACAACCGCGCGTGGAGCCGCTGGGTCAACTGCCATTCGAGAGCGCACGAATGCAAGTGCGCGAGCACCGCCGGCGCGGCTATCAGTTCATGGGTCAGTGCATCGAGCGCCGCGGGTTCGGGCTCGCTGCCCGGCTCACTGCCGCGGTCTTGCGCGACTTCGACCAGCAACTGACGCGACAGGTCGCTGGCACTGCCGCGCACGCGCGCGACGATCTCGTCGCTGAATACCGAATGATCCTCCGACGAGAGCAAATGCCGCAAGATCGGGGTGATCGATCCGATCATCGCGTCGCCTTGCGCAAGCTCGTTACGCAACACGGTTTCGATGGCGTCGTTGGCGAGAGGAGGCGCAAGGGTTTCGATCATGCCGCAGCCATAGTGCCGTATGGTTAAACCGACGTTAGCCCAATAGCGGGTTTCGGGGTGAAGATACCGATCGCCGCCAGGACCAACGCCGAGGTTGCCATCACGGGTCCGACCTGCCCGGCCACGCTCGCCCCGATCAGCGCGAGACAGAGCAGCATCCGGTCGCCGATCCACACGCCGATCCGCGGCGGTGCGATCCTCGGGACGATCCGTATCAGCGCGATCAGCATTGCCGGTGCGAAGACGTGGGCGAGCAAAGGCTCGCCAGGAAATGCGGGGAGGATCCACGTTCCCAGCGCCAAGAGCGCGGCATCGAACGACCAGCCGAAAACCGTATCCCCGCGCAGCCACCCCGGGACGCGGCGCAGTGCGCGCCGTTCGATACGCTCGATCATCGCGGCGGCGCGCTGTAGCGGCCAGGCCAACGCACACAAGCCGAGCCCGACCGCGGCGTGGCCCAGCCACCCGGCGCCGAGGCCGAGCAGCGCGAGGACGAACGCGCCGACACCGAGCCGCACGGCCGCGCCGCCCGAATGCAGCATCGCCGGGGCAAAGCGCTGGACCGCCAGCGCCGCGAGCGCGGTCCCGGGACTCGCGGTGTCGCCCGTCGTGAGATGCGCCGAAACCCACTGCGGATCGGCGGCATGGGCATCGGCTTCGGTGCGGATGAGCCGCCAGCGGCCCGTTTCCCGCAAGTCGCGGGCCAATTCGCGGCGCGGCGTTCCGCTTTGAAGCGCGGCGCGCATCAGCCCGGAATATCCATCCGCGTCGCCCGGAAGTTCGCGTAGTCGCTCGATCAGCCGGCCCGGCACGCGGATCATCCCGGCGTCGGCGGAAAGCGCGTCGATACGTTCGAAACCTTCGGCAATGGCGGGATTTTCCGGCTGGGTCAGGACCGCAGGTCCCGCGTCGATCAGGCCCAGCGCGGCATCGGGATCGGCAAGAAGCCCGTCGCGCAGGGCGACGACCTCGTCGGCGACGGTGACCAACGCCGCCAGTCCGCGCAGTCCGACCAGCGCATGGAGCTGCGCGCCTGCCGCCTCGGCCGCATGCTGGAGCGGAGCGGTCGTCCCGTCGAGCGCGGGGACAAGACACACGATCCGCTCGCACCCCGCGCCGAGCAGCACCGCGAGCTGGTGCCGCGCGATCGTGATCCCGCCGACTCGGAGCAGCCCGCGCGGCTGCGGACGCGGCGGGTCAGCGCCCTCGTCCGCGAGTTCGATCAACGACAACAATCCGACGCGCAGTTTCCGTCTCCGGCGATCCCGCGGCGGTTCTAGACCCGGGGACGCGCAGTTCCAAGCACGCGCGAACGTGCCCTCGGCAAGCGTCCTTCAGACCGCGGAAAAGTCGTCGAGAAAGCCCTGCAGCCGGCGCACAACGCCCGGCTCGCCCGGTGCTGCGTCGAGCGCCTCTTCGGCAAGGATCAGCAGCGGCTCGGCGTGAAAGCTGGCGGCTAGTCCCTTGAGTCGCAGCGCCGCGACTTGCCAGTTGCCATCGCAGCGCGCCCGGCGCAGCAAGTCGATCTGGCGTTCGAGGCTTTCACGAAACGCGCCGCGCAGCTCGGCAAACAGCGCCGGATCCTCGCCCGCTGCCGCCGCCAGTGTCGCGTCAAGTGCCCCTGCTTCGTACGCCATTGTCCCCGCTTAACGCCGCAAGGTTAAACCGGGGTTTATTATACGCCCGACCGTGGTATCTTTGTGCCCGCTTGGTTGGGGGATACATGGTCAACACAACGCACATGGTCGCGGTGGGCTCGGGCGAAATGCCCGCGAACCCCGCCGTCCTCGAACTCTCGGACATGGTCGAAACCGGACCCGCCGATGACGTTTGGGAGGATGACGCGCCCATGCGCGCGCCGCGATGGCCGCTCTTCATGGCGGCGCTTGCGATCATCGCGGTTGCTGCGTGGAGCGCCTTTTTCGGCTGGAGCCAGAGCGCAGTGCTGCGCGGGGGCCTGACCCCGCTCCAGGCGAGTGGACTGATCACGGCATGGTCGACCCCGGTGTTGTTGATCGCGGTCGGCTGGCTCACCGCCATGCGCTCGAGCCGCCGCGAGGCGGGCCGCTTCGGCGACGCTGCGCGCATGCTCGGCGAAGAAGCGCTCAGGCTCGAAACGCGCCTGACGACGGTCAATCGCGAACTAAGCCTGGCGCGCGAGTTCATCGCAGCGCAGTCGCGCGACTTGGAATCGCTCGGGCGCGTGGCGACCGAACGGTTGTCGCAGCATGCAGACCGGTTGGCCGGGCTGATCCACGGCAACGGCGCACAGATCGACGCAATCGCGGCGGTCAGCACCACCGCGCTCGAAAATATGGACCGTCTGCGCGATCAGCTTCCGGTCATCGCCAGCTCGACCAAGGATGTGACCAACAATATCGGCAACGCCGGACGCACGGCGCACGCCCAGCTCCAGGACATGGTCAACGGCTTCCATCGGCTCAACGAATTCGGCCAGGCGAGCGAGCGCCAGGTCATGAATTTGCGCGCCAGCGTGGACACCGCGCTGGGCGAATTCACCCGCCAAGCCGAGCATCTGGGCGAAATCGCCGACCAGCGGTTCGCCGCGCTTGCCGATCGCGGCGCGCTGTTCCGCAGCGAGCTCGACGGGCATGAAGTCGCCGCGCTGGCATCGGTCCGCACCCGCGCCAACACCCTCACCGGTGAGCTGGAAGCCGCTCGCGGAGAACTCGACGCGAGCGAAGCCGAGAGCCTGATTTCGCTACGCGCCCGGGTCGCCGCAGTTCGCGACGAGGGTGCAGTGGTCTCGCGCGCGCTGCGCGACGGCGAGGCAGCGGCGTTGGGTGCGTGGCGCGAAAGTACCACGCGGCTCAGCGACGAGCTCGACACCGCCTTGACCCGGATCGCGCAGAGCGCGGTTGGGGGGACCCAGCAATTGGCGGCGCGTCTGGCGGCGCTTGTCGCCGATACGCACGAGCTCGATGCCGCGCTCGCCCAGCGCGGCGCGGATTTCGGCGCCAATCTTGCGCATCGCCGCGACGCAGCGACAGCGCACGACCATGCGGCGGTCGCTGCGCTCGAGACCCGCCTTGCCGATGTCGACGCCGCCCTCGCCGCGCGCCAGGCCGATCACATCGCGCGTGCCGATGCCCTGGCCAGCCATGCCCAGACGATCGCGGCGCGGCTCGGCGAGCTCAGCGGCGATCTTGGCGCAGCAAGCGAGCATGGCAGCGCCGCCGAGGCGGCCGTGTCGCGCAGTCTCGATCAACTTGCCGCAAAGCTGCTGGCCAGCCGCGAAGCGCTCGCCGGCACCGACGGAGCGGTGGCCAAATTGACCCAGGACAGCGTCCGCCTCCTTGAATTGATCCAGGCCAGCGCCCACCACAGCGCGACCGATCTCCCCGCCGCAATCGGCACCGGCGAGGAGCGCCTTGCGGCCCTGCAATCCAACGCTTTGGCTCTGAGCGAAGCGGTCGATGCCGCGAGCCAGCGCGGCGCCGCCCTCTCCGACTACGTCATTTCCGCGCGCGAAACGCTGGGCGAGACTCGCAGCGATCTCGAGGCGATGCATTCGGGGGTCGCGGCCCGCACCGCGGCCAACAGCGAGGCGCTCGGCCTCATGCGCGCCTCGCTCGCCGCAGCGCACCAGGAAAGCGCCGAGCTCGCCGCGCGTAGCGAAACCGCGTTACGCGATTCGATTTCCGCTTTGACCGCGGCGGCACAGGGCGCGGTCGCGGCGATCGAAAGCGATAGCGGCGCCGCGGTCAGCAACCTTGCCGAGCGGATCGGCGCCGAGAGCGCGAGCGCGATCGACAAGGCGCTGCGGACCCGCACGGCCGAAGCGGTGGGACATCTCGAACAAGCCGCCGCGCACGCCGCCGGGGTCAGCCGGGAGGCGGCGATGCAGCTGCGCGACCAGCTCGCCAAGGTCAACGAACTCGCCGGCAACCTCGAACAGCGGGTCGCCCAGGCACGCCAGCGCGCCGAAGAGCAGATTGACCACGACTTCGCCCGCCGCGTCGCCCTCATCACCGAATCGCTCAATTCCAATGCCATCGACATTGCCAAGGCGCTGTCGAGCGATGTGACCGACACGGCGTGGGCATCATACCTCCGCGGCGATCGCGGAGTGTTCACCCGCCGCGCGGTGCGGTTGCTCGATAACGGCGAAGCCAAGGCGGTCGCACAAATCTACGACAACGATCGCGATTTCCGCGAGCATGTCAGCCACTACATCCACGACTTCGAAGCGATGCTGCGCCAGCTCCTGTCGACCCGCGACGGCAACGCGCTGGGGGTGACGCTGTTGTCGTCGGACATGGGCAAGCTCTATGTCGCCTTGGCCCAGGCGATCGAGCGGCTGCGGGCTTAGCGGCCCTTTCCGAATACTCCCACAGCCGCGCCCGTGCGGGGAGCTAATCGCTACTTTTCGATCGAAGCAGGCGGGCTCGCGTAATCGAGGTTCTGCGGGGTCAGCCAGCCGAAGGTGTAGTTGGCGTAAAACAAGCCGAACAGTACGATCGACAGCACCGTGGCGCGCCGCGCGATCCGGCCCGGGCGCCAGTCCGCCGGCGCGCTTTCGGCCTGTCCGGGAATTTTCGCGATCTTTGCCTCGTCCGCCGTGCGCATCCCGAACGGAAGCACAAGGAACGCGCTCATCACCCAGAACAGCGAATAGATCGCGACGATCGATGTCCACCGCATCGGCTTAACCCTCCAGCAGGAGAACCTGCACCTGCGGCTTCTTGCCCGACCACCGCGCCGCCGCACGCCGCGCTGCGAGCCGCGCCGCTTCGGTCACCGCGGCGGTATCGCGACCCTGTTTTCCCAGCTTGGTCACTGCGGCCGCGACATCGCTTTCGGCCTCACTGACGAACGCCGCGTAGTCCTCGTCGAGCGGGAGCCCGATCCCGGTGATCTTGATCTTGCCGCCGGGCGACAGTGCCACGGTCACCAGACCGTTCTGCGCCAGCCGCCGGCGCATGACCATCGCCTCGCCGTCCGCGGGCGAGATGATGTCGCCGTCGAGCAGGAGACGCCCGTTGCGCACCTCGGTGATCTTGCCCGGCGCGCCCGGAGCCAGGCGGCAGAGGTCGCCATTGCCCTGGACGATGGTCTTGGGAATGCCGCAGGCTTTGCCCAGCCGGCCCTGCTCGCGCATATGGCGCATCTCGCCGTGGACGGGCACGAGGATTTCGGGGCGGATCCAGCTGTACAGCGCCTCCAACTCGGGGCGCCCGGGATGGCCCGAGACGTGGATCATGCCCTGCCGGTCGGTGACCATGATGATATCGCGCGCGGCGAGCTTGTTCTGAATGCGCCCGATGGCGATCTCGTTGCCCGGGATCTGGCGGCTGGAAAACAACACCACGTCGCCCGCTTCGAGCGTTATCTGGTGGCTGCCCTCGGCCACGCGCGAAAGCGCGGCGCGCGGCTCGCCCTGCCCGCCGGTCGCGAGGATCAGGATCTCGCCGCGCGGCAAGCGCATCGCCGCGTCGAATTGCACGGTTTGGGGGAAATCGCGCAGGTACCCGCTGGCCTTGGCCGCGCCGATGATCCGGTCGAGCGAGCGCCCCGCGACGCAGAGTTGGCGCCCGGTGGCCACCGCGACTTCGCCGAGCGTCTGCAGCCGCGCGACGTTGGACGCGAAGGTCGTCACCAGCACCCGCCGGCCTTTATGCTTGGCGACTTCGGCGAGCAGCGCGCGGCGCACCTCGCCTTCCGAACCCGAGGGCTCGGGATTGAACACGTTGGTCGAATCGCACACCAGCGCGAGCACGCCCTCGTCGCCGATCGCGGTGAGTTCGGCGGGGGTCGCCGGCACGCCGACGCGCGGTTCGTCATCGAGCTTCCAGTCGCCGGTGTGGAATATCCGCCCGTAAGGGGTCTCGATCACCAGTGCGTTGCCCTCGGCAATCGAGTGCGCCAGCGGTACGTATCGGATTCCGAATGGGCCGAGCTGGAATTCGTCGAGATGGTCGATGACCTTGAGCTTGACCTTGCGGCTGAGCCCGGCCTCGTCGAGCTTGTTCGCCACCAGCTTGGCGGTGAAGGGCGTGGCGTAGAGCGGTACGCCAAGTTCTTCCGCGAAATACGGCACCGCGCCGATGTGATCCTCGTGGGCGTGGGTCAGGACAATACCGATGAGGTCCTTGGCGCGCTCCTCGATAAAATCGAGGTCGGCGAACACCAGGTCGACGCCCGGATATTCGTTGCCGCTGAAGGTCATCCCCAGGTCGACCATCAGCCATTTCCCGTCGCACCCATAAAGGTTGACGTTCATCCCGATCTCACCCGACCCGCCCAGCGCGAGGAACAGCAATTCTTTGCCCGGCTTCATGGTATTCCAAACTTTGTGACGAAAGGGGTGGGCTAGGCGGTGCTCGCCCGCTCGGCCAGTAAGGCCAGTCCGTCAAGCGTAAGATCGGGATCGACCTCGTCGAATATCGCGGTGTGGGCGTCGAACAGCACGGCCAGCCCGCCGGTGGCAACGACTTTCGCGGGTCGGCCGATCTCGGCGCGCATCCGGGCGATGAGCCCCTCCATCATCGCGACGTAGCCCCAGAACACCCCGATCAGCATCTGGTCTTCGGTGTTGCGTCCGATCACGCTACTATCGCGCGGCGCGGCAATAGCGATCCGCGGCAGTTTGGCGGTGTTGCCGACCAGCGCATCGAGCGACAGATTGATCCCGGGGGCGATGATCCCTCCCTTGTACGCACCGTTGAAGTCGACCGCGTCGAACGTGGTGGCCGTGCCGAAATCGACGACGATTAGGTCGCCAGCGTATTTGGCGTGGGCAGCGATGGTGTTGACCGCGCGATCGGCGCCGAGCGAGCTCGGCTGGTCGACATCGATCGAGAGACCGTATTGCGCGGCGCCCTCGCCCGCTACCAAAGCGTCGACCTTGAAGTATTTTTCGCAGAGCACGCGCAAATTGTGGAGAGCGCGCGGGACCACTGTGGCGATGATGATCCGGTCCACCGCCTCGCGCCCAAATCCCTCGATATCGAGCAGTTGCATCAGCCACACCGCGTATTCGTCGCCGGTGCGGCGCGGGTCGGTGGCGATGCGCCAACGCGCTTTGATCTCGCGTCCCTCAAATAGCGCGAAGACGACGTTGGTATTGCCGACATCGATGGCAAGCAGCATGGCTATGGGGTCCCGGGAGCGGCAAGGCGCACTTCGCCCGCGTGAATGACACGGACCGTGCCATCCGCCAAGCACAGCCGCAACGCGCCATCGCCGGTCAGGCCGTCGAACGTGCCGCGAAGCGCGGTTTCGCCGGGCTCACCGACGACGAGCGGGGTGTCGATGGGGTGGGCTGCGTCCTGCCAGTGGGCGAGCAGCGGGGCGAGCCCGGCGGCGCGCCACTGCGCCAGCGCCTCGGCAAATTCGCCCGCCAGGGCCCGCGCGAAAGTATCCCGGTCGGGTGCCGGACCGAACGCGGTCAGCGCGATCGTCTCACGGTCGGCCAGCGCGGGTGCGGCGGAGAGGTTGACGCCGATCCCGACGATCACCGCGTCCCCCTCACGTTCGAGCAGGATGCCGGCGAGCTTGGCCCCGCCGATCAGGACATCGTTGGGCCACTTGAGCTGCGCGCGCAGTGGCGGCGGGACGAGCGGCGCGGCGGCGGTGTGCAGCGCAAGCCCGGCGACCAGCGCCAGCGACGCGGGAGGCGGGTCGCCCGCGCGCAAGCGGACGACGCTCGATCCCATGAAGTTGCCCGCACCATCGAACCAGGTGCGGCCCTGGCGCCCGCGCCCGGCGCTCTGGCGGTCGGCGATCAGCCATGCGTGCTCGCGCACATCTTCGCCGGCGCGAAGACGGCGGGCAAGTTCGGCATTGGTCGAGCCGATTTCACCGACGATTTCGAGAGCCGCGCTCAGAGCGGGTGGAACAGCGACGCCGCCGCGCCCGCGGCCAAGGCGCCAAGCCAGCGCGTCGCCAGGTAGCCGAGCGGCGAAATCGCCAGCGCCGAGGCGGCGAGGATCACGATGTGCGAAGCGTCGCCCTTGCCCGTGATACGCCCGGCGGGCTCGTCGAAGTACATGATCTTGACGATCTTGATGTAGTAGAATGCGCCGATCACGCTTGCGGCGATACCCACCGCGGCGAGCGGCACGAGGTGGGCGGCGACCGCCGCCTGGAACACCACGAACTTGCCCCAGAACCCGAACAGCGGGGGAATGCCGGCCAGGCTGAACATGACCATCGCCAGCGCCAGCGCCAGCCCCGGCCGCGTGCTCGAAAGTCCGGCGAGCGCGGCGATATCCTCGACCGGCTCACCATCGGCATCGCGCATCAGGAGGACCGCGACGAACCCGCCCACGGTCATCGCGACGTAGATCGCTAGGTACACCAACATCGCCGCGGCGCCGGCCTGGGTCGCGGCGGCAAGGCCGATGAGGATAAAGCCGACGTTGTTGATCGAGGAATAGGCCATCAGCCGCTTGATGTTTGTTTGGCCGATCGCGCCGAGCGCGCCGACGACGATCGAAAGCAGGGCGGCGAAGGTCACGATCTGCTGCCACACCGCAACCTGGCCGCCGAACGCCGCGAACGCGACGCGCATCGTCAGCGCCATCGCCGCGACCTTGGGCGCGGTGGCGAAGAACGTCGTCACCGGGGTCGGCGCGCCTTCGTAGACGTCCGGGGTCCACATATGGAACGGCGCGGCGGAGATCTTGAATGCCAGCCCCGCGAGCATGAATACGATCCCGAACAACGCCCCGGTGCCGACGCCATGCGCCAGCGCGGCGTGGATGCCCGCAAAGTTGGTGGTCCCGGTAAAGCCGTAGGTGAGGCTCATCCCGTAGAGGAGAATCCCGCTGGCAAGCGCGCCGAGGACGAAATACTTGAGCCCGGCTTCCGCCGAGCGGCCATCGGCACGCAGGAACGAGGCGAGGACGTACGCCGCCAGGCTATTGAGCTCGAGCCCGATGTAGAGCGTGATGAGGTCAGTGGCGGAAACCATCATCCCCATGCCCAGCGCAGCGAACAGGATCAGCAGCGGATATTCGGCGCGCATCGCGCGAAAACGGTCGAAGAACGGCGGCGCGACGATTAGCGCGACCGCAGCAGAGAGGTAAATGAGCAGCTTGGCGAACGCGGCAAACGCATCGGCGCGGTACTGGCCGAAGAACGCCGAAGTGTCAGGACCCATTGCACCGCTATTCAGCGCAGGGATCACCATGGCCGAGGCACCCGCCAGCACCGCGACGCACAAAATGCTGATCGTGCGGCTGGCCTTGTCGCCGGCCCACGCGGCGACGAGCAGCAGGATCAATCCCGCGACACTGAGCAGTTCCTCTGGCGCGACGATCCGCAAGGCTTGCAGCAACGCCATTATCTGGCCTCAGCAGGAGGAGCGAGGGGTGCTGCAGTCGCGGGCTTGGCCGCGGCGAGCCGGCTATCGCCGACCGGCCGCGCCTGGGCCAGCCGTGCATCGAGCGCAGCAATATCGGCGCGCATCGGGGCCAGGAAGCTCTCGGGATAAACCCCCATCCACAGCACGCCGAGCGCGATCGGCACCATCATCAGCCATTCGCGCGTATCGAGGTCGGGCATCGCCGCGGCATCGGCATTCTTTTGAACGCCGTAGATGACCCGTGCATACAGAAACAGCATGTAGGCGGCGCCGAGGATGATCCCGGTGGTGCACACCGCAGCAACCCAGCTCGACAGCTGAAAGATCCCCAGCAGGCTCAAGAGCTCGCCGATAAATCCACTGGTGCCGGGGAGCCCGACGCTCGCCATCGTGAACAGCATGAAGAACAGCGAATATTTGGGCATGTTGATCGCCAGTCCGCCGTAGCGGTGAATCTCGCGTGTGTGGAGCCGGTCGTAGATAACGCCGACGCTGAGGA
Organism: Novosphingobium sp.; assembly: GCA_025356575.1. Classification (GTDB taxonomy): domain Bacteria; phylum Pseudomonadota; class Alphaproteobacteria; order Sphingomonadales; family Sphingomonadaceae; genus Novosphingobium. The sequence continues at coordinate 7,498 of JANXSP010000159.1, read as the reverse complement.
ACAACGCGCCCGAAACGAGCCCGTGGCTGAGCATCACGATCATCGCGCCCTCGAGCCCCTGGACGTTGAACGCGAACAGCCCGACGGTCACGATCGCCATATGCGCGACCGACGAATAGGCGATCAGCTTCTTCATGTCGTGCTGCACCAGCGCGACCAGCGAGGTGTAGACGACCGCGATCATCGACAGCGCGAACACCAGCCATGCGAACTGCGCGCTCGCCTGCGGGAACATCGGCAGCGAGAACCGAATGAAGCCGTATCCGCCCATCTTGAGAAGGACGCCGGCGAGGATCACCGAGCCCGCAGTGGGCGCCTGGACGTGCGCGTCGGGGAGCCAGGTGTGGACAGGCCACATCGGCATCTTTACCGCGAAGCTCGCGAAGAACGCCAGCCACAGCCACTTTTGCGCGCCCGGCGCGAAATCGTAGGCCATCAGCACGGGGATGCTCGTGGTCCCGGCCTCGTTCGCCATCCACAGCATCGCGATCAGCATCAAGACCGAGCCAAGCAGCGTGTAGAGGAAGAACTTGTAGCTGGCGTAAATCCGCTCGGCCCCGCCCCACACACCGATGATCAGGTACATCGGGATCAGGCCGGCCTCGAAGAAGATGTAGAAAAGGTAGAGGTCCTGCGCCGCGAACACGCCGATCATCAGCGCCTCCATCAGCAGGAACGCGGCCATGTATTCGCCCACGCGCTTCTCGATCGAGAGCCAGCTGGCGCCGATGCAGATCGGCATCAGGAACACGCTGAGCATGATCAGCATCAGCGCGATCCCGTCGATCCCCAGCGCCCAGTCGAAGCCCGCGAACAGATGCGCACGTTCGGTAAACTGCCACTGCGCGCCGCCGATGTCGTAATTGGCCCACAGCGCCACGCCGAGCGCGAAGTCGATTAGCGTAGCGACCAGCGCGACCCGCCGCGCGGTCGGCGCGTCGGCGATCAGGCACGCGATCGCGGCGACCAGCGGAACCAGGATCATCAGGCTGAGAATGGGAAAGCCGCTCATCGCGCGAGTACCCAACTGATCGCGCCGACCAGCCCGACCAGCATGACCAGCGCGTAGCTATACAGGTATCCCGACTGGACCCGCTTGGCATAGGTCGAGCCCTGCGCCACCACCCACGCCGCGCCGTTGGGTCCGAAGCGGTCGATGAAGCCGATATCGCCGAGCTTCCAGAACTGGCGGCCGAGCCAGAACGCAGGGCGCACGAAGATCGCGTTGTAGAGCTCGTCGAAATACCACTTGTTGTAGAGGAACTGGTACACCGCACCGAACTGCGCGACGAACGCGGCGGGAAAGCGCGGGTTGCGGATGTAGGCTCCGTAAGCGATCCCCAGCCCGGTGAGCATCACCGCAAACGGCGCCCACTTGACCAGGAACGGAACCTGGTGCGCCGCGTGCATCAGCTTCTCATCGAAGAATACGCTGCCTTGCCAGAACGCGGCGCCGTGCTCGGGGTCGGTGAACGCGGTGTGGAACACGAACCCGGCGAGGACCGCGCCGAGGCTCAGCACACCGAGCGGGATCAGCATCGACAGCGGGCTTTCGTGCGGGCGATAGCCGGCGGTGCCATCGGCGTGAACGTCGCCGAGGGCATGGTCATGTCCGGCATCCTCGGCGTCGGCATGGTCTGCTGCGCCATGCACCGCGTGCTGGATATGCTCCGAACCGGCCCAGCGCGGCTTGCCCCAGAAGGTCAGGAACATCAGTCGCCACGAATAGAAACTGGTCAGCAGCGCCGCAATGATTCCGATAACGAAGGCGAACTGGCTGAGCTCGGTCCCGCGCGCATAGGCCGCCTCGAGGATCGAATCCTTCGAATAGAACCCGGCGAACCCGAACACGTCGACGATCCCGACCCCGGTGATCGCGAGCGTGCCAGCAAGCATCGCCCAGAACGTCAGCGGGATTTCCTTTCGCAGGTTGCCGTAGAAGCGCATGTCCTGCTCGTGGTGCATCGCGTGGATCACCGACCCTGCGCCGAGGAACAGCAGCGCCTTGAAGAACGCGTGCGTAAACAAGTGGAACATCGCCGAACCGAACGCGCCGACGCCCGCGGCGAAGAACATATAACCGAGCTGCGAGCAGGTCGAATAGGCGATGACCCGCTTGATATCCCACTGCGTGGTGCCGACCGTTGCGGCGAAAAAGCAGGTCGCGGCGCCGATGAAGGTCACGAACTGCATCGCCTGCGGGCTGGTCACGAACATCGGCGAGAGGCGGCAAACCATGAACACGCCCGCGGTGACCATCGTTGCGGCGTGGATCAGCGCGGAGACAGGGGTGGGGCCCTCCATCGCGTCGGGCAGCCAGGTGTGGAGGCCCAGCTGTGCCGATTTGCCCATCGCGCCGATGAACAGCAGCACGCACAGCACGGTCATCGTATCGAAGCGGCCGCCGAGAAAGCCGATCGTCGTCCCCGCCATCGCGGGCGCGGCGGCGAGAATCTCGGGGATCGAAACGGTGTGGAACACCAGGTATGTCCCGAAAATCCCGAGCATGAACCCGAGGTCGCCGACGCGGTTGACAACGAACGCCTTGATCGCCGCGGCGTTGGCGCTCGGCTTGCGGAACCAGAACCCGATCAGCAGGTAACTGGCGAGCCCGACCCCTTCCCACCCGAAGAACATCTGCACTAGGTTGTCCGCGGTCACCAACATCAGCATCGCGAAGGTGAACAGGCTGAGATAGGCGAAGAACCGCGGCTGGTCGGGATCCTCGTCCATATAGCCCCACGAATAGAGGTGGACGAGCGCGGACACGGTGGTGATCACCACCAGCATCACCGCGGTCAGCGGATCGACGCGCAGCGCCCAGTCGAAGCTCAGCGTGCCCGACTGAACCCAGTGCAGGACCGGGGTGACGCCCGCGTGCAGGGTCCCGCTCAGGAACCCGATAAATACCGGCCACGACAGCGCACAGCTCGCGAACAGCGCGCCCGTCGTCAGCGTCTTGACCGCCACGTTGCCAAGCATGCGGTTGCCCAGCCCGCCGACGATGGCGGCGAGCAGCGGCAGGAACACGATGAACAGGATCGGGTTCACGCGGCGCTCAACCCTTCATCCGGTTGACGTCGTCGACCGCGATGGTGCCGCGGCCGCGGAAATAGATCACCAGGATCGCGAGCCCGATCGCCGCCTCGCCCGCCGCGACGGTCAACACGAACATCGCGAATATCTGTCCGGTCAGGTCGTGGAGAAACGCGCTGAACGCAACCAGGTTGAGGTTCACGCTGAGCAGGATCAGCTCGATCGCCATGAGGATGACGATGATGTTCTTGCGGTTGAGAAATATCCCCAGCACCCCGAGTACGAACAGGATCGCGCTGACCACGATGTAATGTTCGACGCCGATCACAGCTCGACCCCCTGCCCGACACCCGGCGACATATTGCGCGTGGCGTCCTGCGGGCGGCGGCGGACTTGCTGGGAGATGTTCTGCCCGCGCGAATCCTTGCGCTCGCGGTGGGTGAGAACGATCGCGCCGATCATGGCCACCAGCAGGATGATCCCCGACGCCTCGAACAGGAACAGATAGCGGCTATACAGCAGCGCGCCGATCGCCTCGATATTGCTCGTGCCGAGCCCCGTCGCGGCGGTGCCGTCGGGGGTGCCGAGCTTCATCGCGCCGGCACGATACGCGCCCACGCCGAGGATGAGTTCGGTCAGCAGCACCAGCGCCAGCGCAAAGCCGAGCGGGAAATTCTTCACGAAGCCCGAGCGCAATTCGGCAAAATCGATGTCGAGCATCATCACCACGAACAGGAACAATACCGCAACCGCGCCGACGTATACGATTACCAGCAGCATCGCGATGAACTCTGCGCCGACCAGCACCATCAGCCCCGCGCCGTTGAAGAACGCGACGATCAGCCACAGCACCGAATGCACCGGATTGCGCGCCAGGATCGTGATCGCGCCCGAGGCGACGACCAGCGTGGCGAACAAGTAGAAGGCTAGCGTCTGGATCACGCGGGCGCCCTAGCGATAGGCCGCATCGGCTTCAAGGTTCGTGGCAAGCGCACGCTCCCACTTGTCCCCGTTCGCCAGCAGCTTGGCCTTGTCGTAAAGCAGTTCCTCGCGCGTTTCGGTCGCGTATTCGAAGTTCGGCCCCTCGACGATCGCATCGACCGGGCACGCCTCTTGGCAGAACCCGCAGAAGATGCACTTGGTCATGTCGATGTCGTAGCGCGTGGTCCGGCGCGATCCATCCTCGCGCGGCTCGGCCTCGATGGTGATAGCCTGCGCCGGGCACACCGCCTCGCACAGCTTGCACGCGATGCAGCGTTCCTCGCCGTTGGCATAACGGCGCAGCGCGTGCTCGCCGCGAAAGCGCGGGCTCAGCGGGTTCTTCTCGAACGGATAGTTGATCGTCGCCTTGGGCTTGAAGAAGTACCGCAGCGTCAGCCAGTGCGCCTTGACGAACTCCCACAGCGTGAACGTCTTGATCAGGTGCGCGACGCTCATGCGAAATGTCCGGTAGCCATCAGGTAGCCACTGATGAGGAAGACGAAGAACAGGCTGAGCGGGAGGAACACCTTCCACCCCAGCCGCATCAACTGGTCGTAGCGGTAGCGCGGGACGGTCGCCTTCACCCAGCTGAAAATGAAGAAGAAGAACAGGATCTTGAGCAGCAGCCAGACGAACCCGGGAACGAGGTAGAGGATCGGGATGTCGAGCGGGGGGAGGTATCCGCCCCAGAACAGCACCGCGTTGAGCGCGCACATCAGCAGGACGTTGGCATATTCGCCGAGCCAGTAGAGGGCGAAGGCCATGCTCGAATATTCGGTCTGGTACCCGGCGACGAGCTCGCTCTCGGCCTCGGTCAGATCGAACGGCGCGCGCGCGGTTTCGGCCATGCCGCTGATCAGGAACATCACCCACAGCGGGAACAGCAACGGGTTGGCGACGAAGCCGTTGATGAACCCGAAGACGTGGCCCTTTTGCGCCAGGACGATGCCGTTGAGGTTGAACGTGCCCGCCCATAGCACCACACAGATCAGGATGAAGCCGATCGAGACTTCATAAGAGATCATCTGCGCCGCGGCGCGCATCGCGCTGAAAAACGGGTATTTCGAGTTCGACGCCCAGCCCGCGATGACGACCCCGTAAACGCCGAGGCTCGAGATCGCGAGAATGTAGAGCAGCCCGACGTTGATATCCGCCAGGATCGCGCCCGAGTTGAACGGGATGACCGCCCACGCCATCAGCGCGACGGTAAAGGTGATGATCGGCGCGATCAGGAACAGGCCCTTGTTCGCCGCGGAGGGAACGATGGTTTCCTGCAGGAACACCTTAAGCCCGTCGGCGAAGCTCTGGAGCAGGCCGAACGGCCCGACTACGTTGGGTCCGCGGCGCAGCGCCATCGCCGCCCAGATCTTGCGGTCGGCATAGATGATCATCGCCACGCCGAGCATCAGCGGCAGCGCGATCAGGAGGATCCCCGCGATGGTCGCCAGACCCCAGGCGGCCCCGAACGACAGACCCCAGTGCTGGAAGGTCTGGGTCATTCCGCGGGTTCCGCAATTACAGAGCGCGCGGTTTCAACACCCGTCATCCCCGCGCACGCGGGGACCCAGAGTGTATGCAGTACCGTCACGCCCTGGGTTCCCGCGTGCGCGGGAATGACGAAGTTTCCGGACGCGCTCATTCCGCCGCCTCCGCCAGATCGTCGCCGTGAAGCAGTTCGGCCGAGCACTGCTGCAAGGTCGGGCTGGCGCGGCAGATCGCGTTGGTGAGGTAGCGGTCCGCGATCGGATAACCGATCTGGCCGCTGGCCTTGGTTTTGCCGGGCTTGGGCAAAGCGCCGTAATCCGCCAGCCCTTCGGTCCCGAGCGCCGGAACTTCCGCGATCATCGCTGCGCGCAACGCCTCGAACGTATCGAACCCGACCGACACGCCAAGCGTATCCGCCAGCGCGCGCAGGATCGTCCAGTCCTCGCGCGCATCGCCGGGGGCGAACACCGCCTTGTCGGAGAACTGCACCCGGCCTTCGGTGTTGACGTAAGTCCCGGCCTTCTCGGTGAAGGCCGCGCCGGGGAGGATGACGTCCGCGGCGTGTGCGGCCTTGTCGCCGTGATGGCCGATGTGAACCTTGAGGCTTTTCGCGAACGCCGTAAAATCGACCTCGTCCGCGCCGAGCGACAACAGGACCTTGGGCGCAGCGCTGGCGATGTCCGAAATGCCGCCCTTCTGCGCGTAGCCGAGCATCAGCCCGCCCATGCGGCTCGCCGCCATGTGGAGCACGTTGAACCCGTTCCACCCCTCGCGCACGACGTTCCACGTCGCCGCAAGCGCCAGCGCGGGGGCGAGCGCACCCTTGGCCAGCCCGCCGCCGCCCAGAATGATCGCGGGCCGCTCGGCCCCGAGCATCGCTTCGCCGACATGCGCCGGCAGATCGCCGAGCATCGCCGCGTCATCACCGAGGAACTCGGCGCCGAAGGTCGTTTCCCAGTGCGGGCCGACGATGAACACCTTGGCCCCGCGCTTGACTGCCTTGCGCAGGCGCACGTTGACCAGCGCGGCCTCGTCGCGAACCTGGCTGCCGACGATGAGGATGGCATCGGCCTCCTCGATCCCCGCGAAAGTCGACCCGAAGGCCACTGCAGCGAGGTTCGAGGTGTCGTAGGCCAACCCCGTCTGGCGGCCCTCGAGCAAGTTGGAGCCCAGCGCTCCGAGCAGTTTCTTGGCCGCGAACATCGTCTCGCAATCGACCAGGTCGCCCGCGATCGCGGCAATGCTCGCGCCGGGTTTCGCAGCCGCGATCAGCGCGAACGCCTCGTTCCACGTTGCTTCGGCCAGCTTGCCGGCTTTCCGGACGAACACCTTGTCGAGCCGTTTGCGCGTCAGCCCATCGACGCAGTGCCGCGCCTTGTCGCTCAGCCACTCCTCGTTGACGTCGTCGTTGATGCGCGGGAGGATGCGCAGCACCTCGCGCCCGCGGCTGTCGATGCGGATGTTCGCGCCGACCGCGTCGGACACATCGATGCCCAAGGTCTTCTTGAGCTCCCACGGCCGCGCTTCGAACGCATAGGGCTTCGCAGTAAGTGCGCCGACCGGGCACAAATCGACCACGTTCGCGGAAAGCTCGTGCTTAACCGCGGCCTCGAGATAGCTGGTGATCTGCATGTTCTCGCCGCGGTACAGCGCGCCGATCTCGTCCACGCCCGCGATCTCTTCGCTGAAACGGACGCAGCGCGTGCAGTGGATGCAGCGGGTCATCGCGGTCTTGATCAGCGGGCCCATGTACTTTTCGGTGACCGCGCGCTTGCTCTCGTCATAGCGCGACGCGCCGCGGCCATAAGCCATCGCCTGGTCCTGGAGATCGCATTCGCCGCCCTGATCGCAGATCGGGCAATCGAGCGGGTGGTTGATGAGGAGAAACTCCATCATCCCCTCGCGCGCCTTCTTTACCATCAGGCTGTCGGTGCGGATGTCCTGCCCGTCCACCGCGGGCAGCGCGCACGAAGCCTGCGGCTTGGGCGGCCCGGGC
>JANXSP010000153.1 GCA_025356575.1 Novosphingobium sp. | reverse complement strand
GATACCGCGACGACCGCGGCGTTCGAGCCGCTGATGCGAATGGCCACGCTGACCACCCCCAACACCGCCGAACTCGCCGCGCTGGGCGGACCCGATGGCATGGCCGCGCGGGGGATCGCTTGGCTCGCCAAGGGCGGCGATGCGCCGGGGCCGGTCGTCATCGACGTGCTGACGTTGGCGGACGGCACCTCGCTGCGGTTCGAAGGCTCCCGCATCGATACGCGCCACACCCACGGCACCGGGTGCACCTTATCGAGCGCGATCGCCACGTTCCTGGGGATGGGCCTGCCGCTGCCCGAGGCGATCGACCGCGCGCGCGGGTTCGTGCGCTCGGCCTTGCGCGCGGCGCCGGGGTTCGGCGCGGGGGCGGGGCCGCTGGGACACGCCCAGGCGCGGGGCTAGGCGCTCAATCGAGCTTGTAGAACGCCTTTACATGGCTCCACGCCTCGTCGGCAGTTTCGACCCAGCGGAACAGGTCCAGGTCGGCGTGATTGATCACGCCTTCATCGGCCAGCGCCTCGAAGTTCAGCACCTTGGTCCAGAATTCCTTGCCGAACAGCAGGATCGGGATGGGCTTCATCTTGCCCGTCTGGATCAGCGTGAGCAGCTCCATGAACTCGTCGAGCGTGCCGAAACCGCCCGGAAACACCGCCACAGCGCGGGCGCGGAGCAGGAAGTGCATCTTGCGCAGCGCGAAGTAGTGGAACTGGAACGAGAGGTGCGGGGTGACGTAGGCATTGGGCGCCTGTTCGTGCGGCAGCACGATGTTGAGTCCGATCGTCTCGGCCCCGGCGTCGACCGCGCCGCGGTTGGCGGCTTCCATGATCGACGGGCCCCCGCCCGAGCAAATGACGAACTGGCGCATGTCCTTCTCGACGATCGCCGCTTCGCTCGCCAGGCGGCCGAGTTCGCGGGCGACGTCATAGTATTTCGCTTTGGCGGCAAGCCGCTCGGCGACCGCGCGGCGCTCGGGCGAGGTTGCCGCAGCCACCGCCGCCGCGGCAGCTTCGGGCGACGGAATCCGCGCCGAGCCATAGACCACCAGAGTCGATCCGATCGCCGCCTCGTCGAGCAGCATCTCGGTTTTCAGGAGCTCGAGCTGAAAACGCACCGGGCGCAGTTCGGGGCGGAGGAGGAAATCGGTGTCGCGAAACGCCAGCTTGTACGACGGGTCCTGCGTTTGCGGAGTCGTCTGCGGCTGCTCGTCGGCGAACTTGGCCGCGGCCTCGGCATGGTAGAACTTGCCGCGGGTCAGCTCGCGGGCTTTTTTATCTTCGGTCATCTTGATCCAGTCGGGAAACGGGGCGCTGCGCCCCCGCGCGATTATCTGCGCGGGAAGGCTGGATGCCCCGCTAGGACTCGAACCTAGATAAACGGAGTCAGAGTCCGTTGTCTTACCATTAGACGACAGGGCACCGGCAGGGGCGAGCCATTAGGCAATGTGTCCCGAACCGTCAAGCTGGGCCGGTATCGGGGCGCTTGCCGATGCGTGTGCGAAGGCGTAGCACGGCAGCAGGTCCTCGCCGGTTGCGGCGGGTAGAAACATAGAGTGCAGATGGCATGGCGGACAAGCATCCGCCGGCAATGCGCGCAGAGGTTACGACGCGCGGGGGCGCTGTTTCGGGGCATTCGGGAGTAGAACCCGGTCTCCCCGATGCAGGTTCCCCCGATCCCGCTCCCGCCTTTGAGCGCAGCCCCGGTGGCCCCCCCGATATCGCTAACGGTTGCGCCCCCGGGCCAGGTGTCGGCACCACTGGCGAACCGGCGCGCGCCGCGCCGTTCCGCCGCCAGGCCTATGCCGCGCTCGACCTTGGCACCAACAACTGCCGGCTGCTGATCGCGCGGCCGGCGGGCGAGAATTTCGTCGTCGTCGATGCGTTCAGCCGCGTCGTCCGGCTGGGCGAGGGACTGGCACAGACCGGGCGGATGAGCGAGGCGGCGATGGACCGCGCGCTGGGCGCGCTGCACATCTGCGCCGACAAGCTGCGCCGGCGCAATGTCCACCTGGCGCGCTCGGTGGCGACCGAAGCCTGCCGCCGGGCGAGCAACGGCGCGACGTTCATCGAACGCGTACGGCGCGAAACCGGGATCGCGCTCGATATCATCAGCGCCGGCGAGGAAGCCCGGCTCGCCGTGCTCGGCTGCCACATCCTCCTCGAACCCGGCGATGGGCCGGCGATGATCTTCGACATCGGCGGCGGCTCGACAGAGCTCGTCCTGATCGAAACCGGGCCGACCGTGCCGCGCATCCTCGATTGGCAAAGCGTGCCGTGGGGTGTGGTCTCGCTGACCGAAAGCAGCGGCGCGGAACCCGAAGACGAGGCGGGACGCATCGCCCGTTACGACGACATGAGGACATTGGTGCGCGATTCGTTCGCCGAATTTGCCGAGCGCGTGGTCCCTGCGCGCCGCGCCGCCGAAGGACCGCTGCGGCTGCTGGGGACAAGCGGCACGGTGACGACGCTCGCCAGCCTGCACCTCGGCCTGCCGCAGTACGATCGCCGCGCGGTGGACGGCCTGATCGTGCCGGCCGAAGCGATGAACGCGATCGGCGCGCGGCTATCGGCGATGAGCATCGCCGAGCGCAGCGAACTTGCGTGCATCGGGCGCGAGCGGGCCGATCTCGTCGTGGCTGGCTGCGCGATCCTCGATTCGATCCTTGAGATCTGGCCCGCATTCCAACTCGGCGTGGCCGATCGCGGCATTCGCGAAGGCATCCTGCGCAGCCTGATGCGCGCGGGCGGCGAGGGCGAGCGCGCGCGCGGCGAAGTGCGGCGCGGCCGCGCCGCGCTGCGCGCATGAGCCGTTCGGGCAAGGATCCCGACACCCGGGTCAAGACCGCCAAGAAGCGCACCGCGTCGTCGACCCGGTGGCTCGCGCGCCAGCTCAACGATCCTTATGTCAAGCAGGCGCAGGCCGAGGGCTTTCGCAGCCGCGCGGCCTACAAGCTGGCCGAGCTCGATGACCGGTTTGCGCTGCTCAAGAGCGCCACCAAGGTCGTCGACCTAGGGATCACGCCAGGGGGGTGGAGCCAGATCGTCCGCCGCCGCGCCCCGCGCGCGGGCGTGGTCGGGATCGACTTGCTGCCGACCGATCCGATCGACGGGGTGACGATCTTCGAGATGGATTTCATGGACGACGCCGCGCCTGCGCTGTTGACCGAGGCGCTGGGCGGCGCGCCCGACCTGGTGCTGTCGGACATGGCCGCCAACACCGTGGGTCACAAGGCGACCGATCACTTGCGAACGATGGGCCTGGTCGAAACCGCCGCCGATTTCGCGATTGCCCACCTTGCGCCGGGGGGCGCGTTCGTGGCCAAGGTGCTTGCCGGGGGCACCGATGCCGAACTGCTGGCGCTGCTCAAGCGGCATTTCACCGCGGTCAAGCATGCCAAGCCGCCCGCGAGCCGCAAGGGCTCGTCAGAATGGTACGTGATTGCGCAAGGGTTCAAGGGCCGGGCGGGCGCGGCCGAACCCAACGCGTAAGTCCGGCCTGCGCTCGACGTAGATCTTCCGTGGTACGGGGAAAGACCTCGGCCTAGTGCGTCGCTGCTGCGGGAGCGGACGTTGCGCCGGCCACTGCCGGGCCGACCGCGGCGCCCGCAACGGGAGCGGCCGCGCCGGCGGCAGGCTTGGCCCCGGCCGCCGATGCCGCAGCACCGCCAGCCGCAGGAGCCGCAGCGCCGGGAGGCGCAGCGCCCGCGGCGGGCGCGGCACCGGCAGCAGGAGCTTTGGGCAGCGGCAGGTTCGAGCCCTGCGTGTTGAGATAAGCGATCACATTGGCGCGGTCGGCGCCGCTGCCGAGACCCGCGAAGCTCATCTTGGTGCCCTCGACGTAAGCGCGCGGGCTCTTGAGCCAGGTGTTGAGGTTAGCGAAGTCCCACTTGCCGGTCATTGCCGCAAGATTCGACGAGAAGGCGTAGCCGCCGCGGCCCTTGCCCTGTTGTTCCCCGACGATACCGTACAGGTTCGGACCGATGCCGTTGGCGCCGCCTTGGTTGATCGAATGGCACGAACTGCACTTGGCAAAGATCGCCTGGCCCTTGGCCGGATCGGCGCTGGCGAGCAGCGTCTCGATCGGGACTTCGGCCGCGGCGCCGCCTTCCGAAGAAACCACGCCTTCGATTTCGTAACCCATCTTGTGCGGGCGATGGTCCTTGTCGGCCTCGTAGAAATGATGGCTCACGCTCGACAATCCGAGCGCGACGATGCCGGAGAACAGCGTCCAGCCGGCAATGGTATTGAAACGGTCGTCCATCGCAGAAAATGCCCCGTGGATGATGCTACTGACGTGCGAGCGCCGCTCTAGTTAGGCGTCCGTGCCAGCGCAAGGGCTTCGTGGAGACTGGCGCAAGGGCCATTGCGGGATTTGCCCCGCGTGCCTAAGCGCGGGCGCCATGGAACCGCGTATCTCCGGCCGCTGGGCATGAACAGCTATCCCGCCCCGGCGCGCGAACTGGTCGCCGAGCTGGTCGGCGCTGCTGCCGGCGATCCGGCCCGGGCGATCGCGTTCCAGGGCGCGCCTGGGTGCAACGGCCACCGCGCGGCGCTCGAATACGATCCCAAAGCGTTGCCGCTGCCGTGCTTCAGCTTCGAAGACGCGCTCGACGCGGTCAAGGATGGCCGCGCTGCGCGCGCTCTGATCCCGATCGAGAACTCGCAGCACGGGCGGGTGGCGGATATCCATTTCCTGCTCCCCGAAAGCGGGCTGGCGATTACCGGCGAGCACTTCCTGCCGATCAGCTACGCAGTCATGGGGCTGGGCGATGGTCCGTTCGCCGCCGCCTATAGCCATCCGCAGGCGCTGGGCCAGACCCGGCAATATTTGCGCGCGCGCGGGATCGTGCCGATGTCCTACGCCGATACCGCAGGCGCCGCGGCGTTCGTCAAGGAACAGGGCGATCCGGGCAATTGCGCCATCGCCCCGCCGATCGCGGCGCAGCTTTACGGGCTCAAGATCGTCGCCGAGAATGTCGAGGATGCCACCGACAACATGACCCGGTTCGTGGCGTTGGCGCAGCAGCCGCTCGCTGCGGCGTCGCTTGCCGGGGTCACCGCGATGACCACGTTCGTGTTCGAGGTGAAGAACATCCCCGCCGCGCTGTACAAGGCGATGGGCGGGTTTGCGACCAACGGCGTCAACATGACCAAGCTCGAAAGCTACCAGAAGGGCGCGAGCTTTTCAGCGACGACGTTCTACGCCGATATCGTGGGGGCGCCGGGCGACCCCGCGGTCGACCGCGCGATCGAGGAGCTCGCGTTCCACTGCAAGCACATGGCGATCCTGGGCAGCTATCCTCAGGCCCGCCCGCGCGGGTAATCCGAACCCCGCATATCGCATAACCGCGCAGGCGGCCGAAGGTATCGTGTGCCCCCGCCCTTCGAAGAGTCGAAGGGCGGGGAAGCACTAATTACTCAGCTCAGTGGTTCCACACCATCGCGCGCAGCAGTTGCGAGCTGATCGAATGGCGGTACTTGGCCCGGTCGCCCGAGGCAGCCTGCATCTGCGTTTCGTTCATCCGCATGTGCGCCTGCATGGCGTCGCTGCGGCGCGTTCCTTCGGCGTTGTCGGCAAACGCCTTGAACCGCGTGACGAGGTAGATGTCGGGCTCACCCGGGCGCTTGTTCTCGTTCGAGAGGATTTCGTAGCCGGTGATCCAGCCTTGCGCCTTGGCGTAGTCCTGGTTCGACCGCCATGTCCCGGCGAGGTAGGTGAGGTATTCGAGATCGTGACCGTCATCGATGGTGATCCCCGAAACCTCGACAAAGTCGCCCGGATCGACCGGATACTGGGTGGCGGCGAAGACCGGAGTCGTGAACGCGAATGAAAGCGAAGCGGCGAGGATCGCCGCACGGTGGATGGCACGCATTGAGTGGTTCTCCTGGTGAAACCAGCGGCGGCAGTGCCGCAGGCCTGTCGGTCCCTCGGAGTCGGGCGACCCGGATATTTCCGGTCCAAGTGGCGCCAAGCTATGCCTGCCCACGTTGCGAGTCAAACGGCTCTGTCAGCCCCTGAAAATCGCCACTTCGTGCAGCCCCGCGGCGTCGACGCGGGCGCGGTACATTCCGGGCGTGTTGAAGGCGAATGCGGTCTGTCCGCCGGGGGCTGCCAGGATCACTCCGCCATCGCCGCCCAGCGCGCCGACCTCGGCAATCACCGCGTCGGCGGCGTCCTGCAGGCTGAACCCCGCCAGCCGCATCCGCGCCGCGATCTCATGCGCTACCGCCTCGCGGATGAAATATTCGCCGGCCCCGGTGGCGGAGACCGCGCAGGCCCGGTCGTCGGCATACGTACCCGCGCCGATCAGCGGCGAATCGCCGATCCGGCCCCAGCGTTTGCCCGTGAGCCCGCCGGTAGAGGTGGCCGCGGCGACGTGACCCGCGCCGTCGCATGCGACCGCGCCGACGGTGCCGTATTTGAGATCGGCATCGAACCAGCCGAGTTTGCGCGCCTTGAGCTCCTGCAACTGGCGCCAGCGCTCAGGCGTGGCAAACCAGTCGGGATCGACCTGCTCGACCCCGTGCTCGCGTGCAAACTCTTCTGCGCCAGCGCCGCTGAGCATGACATGGGGCGATCGTTCCATCACCGCGCGCGCCAGCCGCACCGGGTTGCGGGTGTGCGCGACCCCGGCGACCGCACCGGCGGTCCGCCCGCGTCCGTCCATGATCGCGGCGTCGAGCTCGTTGGTGCCGTGGTAGGTGAACACTGCGCCGCGCCCGGCATTGAACAGCGGCTCGTCCTCCAGGCTGACGACCGACGCCTCGACTGCGTCGAGCGCGCTGCCCCCGCGCCGCAGGATCGCCGCGCCCGCTTCCAGCGCGAGCGCCAGCGCGGCCTCGGCGGCAACGACCAGCGCGGGCGCCAGCGTCGCGGCGGTCATCGTCCCCGCTCCGCCATGGACGGCGATGCTCCATTGCTGCGTCATCGGCATCACTCCGCCTTGCCTTATCGTTCGCCGCCTAGCAGATGGCGGCGATGAGCGAACTGCGGATTATCGAGGACGACCTCAGCGGCCCCGAGATCGCGGCATTGCTGACGCTGCACCTGGCCGAGATGCACCAGTGGTCGCCGCCTGAAAGTGTCCACGCGATGCCGCTCGCGCGTTTGCGTGCGGACGACGTGACCTTTTGGTCGGCGTGGGCCGACAATTCGGAAAACGGGGCGCGCCTGGCGGGGTGCGGTGCGCTCAAGGCGCTCGATCCGCAGCACGGCGAGCTCAAATCGATGCGCGTCCATCCCGGTTATCGGCGCAAGGGCGTGGGCCGCGCGATCCTCGAACACCTGCTGGGAGAGGCGCGCGCGCGCGGCTACACCCGCGTCAGCCTAGAAACCGGGCGGCCCGAACCGTTCCTCCCCGCGAGGACGCTCTATGCATCGTACGGGTTCGCCGAATGCCCACCGTTCGCCGATTACGTCGCGGACGAGTTCAGCGTTTGCATGAGCCGCGCGCTGTGAACCTGCGCTCCGCCACGCCCGCCGATGCAGACCTTGTCGCCAAGCTGGGCCGCGACAGTTTCATCGCGGCATTCGGACATCTGTACAGCGCAACCGACCTCGCCGGATTTCTGGATGCCAGCCACACCCCCGCGATCGTCGCCGCGCAGCTTGCCGATCCAGCGATGCGCTGCCGCATTGCCGAGGATGCCGGGGCGCCGCTGGGGTTCTGCAAGCTGATGCTGCGCCCCGTCTGGCCCGAACATGGCGCGGCGCGTTTCGCGGTCGAGCTCAAGCAGCTCTACTGCGCGGCGGGGACGACGGGGCGCGGAACCGGAGCGGCGCTGATGGACTGGGCGCTTGCCGAAGCCCGCGGTGCCGGCGCGGATGCGGTCCGCCTGTCGGTATGGAGCGAAAACTCCGGCGCGCAGAAGTTCTACGCGCGCTACGGCTTCACGCACCTCGCCGACATCGACTTCTGGGTCGGCAGCCAGCGTGATGACGAATACCTTTACGAGCTGCGCCTCAACTGACGCGCCAAGCCGTTTGCTCCGCGCGGGCGGGAAGGGTATAGGCGCGGCCATGTCCTCGATCCGTCCGTGGCGCGATATCGCGCGCCGTACCAGTCGCCAGATCATGGTCGGCAATGTCCCCGTCGGCGGCGACGCGCCGATCACCGTGCAAACGATGACCAACACGCTGACCAGCGACGCGGTTGCCACGATCGACCAGATTCGCCGCTGCGAAGAGGCCGGTGCGGACTTGATCCGCGTTTCCTGCCCCGATGTCGCGTCGACCGCGGCGCTGCGCCAGATCGTGCGCGCGGCGCGGGTGCCGATCATCGCCGACATCCATTTCCATTACAAACGCGCGCTCGAGGCGGCGGACGCGGGCGCGGCGTGCCTGCGGATCAATCCTGGCAACATCGGTAGCAGCGAGCGCGTCGCCGAAGTCGTCCGCGCGGCCAAGGCCAACGGCTGCGCGATCCGCATCGGGGTCAACGCCGGAAGCCTCGAGCGCGACCTGCTCGAGAAATATGGCGAGCCCTGCCCCGAAGCGCTGGTGGAATCGGCGCTCGATCACATCAAGCTGCTCCAGGATCACGATTTCCACGAATACAAGGTCGCGGTGAAGGCCAGCGACGTGTTTCTTGCGGTCGCGGCCTACATGAGCCTGGCCGATGCGGTCGATTGCCCGCTCCACCTCGGGATTACCGAGGCCGGCGGGCTGATCGGCGGCACGGTCAAGTCGAGCATCGGCATGGGCAACCTGTTGTGGGCGGGGATCGGCGACACCATCCGTGTCTCGCTCTCCGCCGAGCCCGAAGAGGAAGTACGCGTCGGCTACGAAATCCTCAAGAGCCTGGGCCTGCGCACCCGCGGGGTCCGGGTGGTGTCGTGCCCGAGTTGCGCGCGCCAGGGCTTCGACGTGATCCGCACCGTCCAGGCGCTCGAGGATGCGCTCAGCCACATCAAGACCCCGATGAGCCTCTCGGTCCTCGGCTGCGTCGTCAACGGCCCGGGCGAGGCGCGCGAGACCGACATCGGGATCACCGGCGGCGGCAACGGCAAGCACATGGTCTACCTCTCGGGGGTGACCGACCACCACGTCTCCGATGCGGGGATGATCGCGCACATCGTGGCGCTGGTCGAGGCGCGTGCCGCCGAAATCGACGCGGGCGCGGTCAGCATGGATGCGCTCCACGGCAAAGCGGCGTGAAGTATCTGCGCGAACTGTTCGGGGCGCTGGTCGCGACTTTTCGCGACGGCTCGCGGCTGCTGTGGCTGGCGCCGTTGATCGCGCTGATCGCGGGGCTGCCCGAATTTGCCCAGCACGTTGCCGAGATCAAGCTCGGGATGTTCACCAGCGCCGAGGCGTTCAAGGCGCTCCAGAACGATCCGGCCCGGTGGGCGTTCGGTTACGTCAAGATTACCGGACTGTTCCTCGCGATCTTCGCCGCCGCGCGGTACTGGTCCATGCCTGCCGGATCGCGCCAGCGGTGGTGGGATTTGCGGACGGTCGCGTGGCGCCAGTTCGGGATTGGACTGACGCTCAACGCGGTGCTGAGCGCGGCGCTCTATGCGCTCAAACCCGCGCTGTCCGCCAATGCGCTCGAAGGGCTGAACATCGCTCTCACGATCGCAACGCTGCCGCTCATGGTCTATATGCTGGGCGGATTGTTCGGCGATCGCACGGTCAGCCTGCGCCAGGTTTACCGCACCGGCTGGTGGCAGGCGCTGGTCATGGCTGCGATGTTCCTCCTGGCGATGTTTCCGGCGCAGATGGTTCACCGGTTCCATCACACTCTAGCGATGGGCGCCGCGCCGCCCGCGGTGTGGGCGCTGATGGCGTGGGACGCGGTGCTGGTCAGCCTGATCGCGTGCTGGACGGGAACCGGGCTTGCTGCCGGCTATGCCGCCGCTCCCAAAGGCCCGGCGCAGACCAGTGTAACCGGCACCACCGATCCCGCGACGCCCGCGCCCCTCTCCCGCGCCGCCGAGGCCGAAGCGCTGGGCGCATGATTGCAGTCCGCGCGGCGACGCCCGCCGACCTGCCGCTGATCGCCGTGTTGATCCGCGATCTGGCCGAATACGAAAAGCTTGCACACGAAGTCCGCTTCGCCGACGCTGACTTGGCGCAGCACTTGTTCGGGGCGCGGCCTTACGCCGAGGTCGTGATCGGCGAAGCGGACGGCGCCGCGCAGGGGTTTGCGCTGTTCTTTCACAATTTTTCGACGTTCGAGGGCAAGCCGGGGATCTGGCTCGAGGATCTCTACGTCCGGCCCGCAGCGCGCGGCGGCGGGCTGGGCAAGGCGCTGCTCGCGCATCTGGCGGCGCTTGCCGCGGCGCGCGGCTGCGCCCGGCTCGAATGGTCGGTGCTCGACTGGAACGCGCCGTCGATCGCGTTTTACCGGGCGCTCGGTGCGCGCGCGCTCGACGAATGGACGACGATGCGGCTGGACGGCGCGGCGCTGGCACGGCTCGGCGAAAGCTGATGGCACGATCGCGGGTTCAGGATATCGCCATAAACCGTGCTATAGACTGGCCGCGATGATCGAGATCGAACGCAGATCGCTGCTCAAGGGGGGCATTGCCGCAGCCGCTGCGCTGGTGGCGGGGCCGCGCGTGCTCGCCCAGCCGATGCCGCTGGCCGAGCGGGACCGCCGCATCCTCGAGGTCGCGCGCCGCGAAGTCGCCCGCGCGGGCAGCGTGCTGTGGCGCCGCGATGTCGCCGCGGTCGCCGATTTCGGACTGCCGAGCTCGCTCCCCCGGTTGCATTTCGCCAACCTCGAAAGCGGCACCGTGCGCTCGTTCCTGGTCGCCCACGGCAAGGGCTCGGATCCCGAGCACGACGGGTTCCTCAAGGTGTTCTCCAACGTCGAAGGCAGCCTCGCCACCGCGCGCGGGGCCTACGTGACGTGGGAATGGTACACCGGAAAATACGGCACTTCGATCCGCCTCGGCGGGCTCGATCCGGATAATTCGAACACGCTCGAACGCGCCATCGTGCTGCATCCCGCGTGGTATGCCGCGCCCGACATGCTGACCAAGTGGGGCAAGCTGGGCCGCAGCGACGGCTGTTTCGCGATGGGCCCCGACGATTTCAACGAGGCGCTGTGGCACCTTTCGGGCGGGCGCCTGCTCTATGCCGACAAGCTCGGGATATACTGAGCCGCGGGCCTACTTCGCGTAGTTCTCGATAAATCCGCAGCGCGTGCAGCGCATGCTGACGATCCGCCGTTTTGTCACTCCGCGCATTCTAGTCCCCGTCCAGATGCTGCGCTGCGGCTCGCCCGCGAACCATTGTGCCGGACCGCGCGTGCCATAGCCTTCGTCGAGCGTGAACCCCGTTTCCTGGGCGCCCCCGCACTTGCCGCATTCGGCCATGGTCTCGACCCAGAGTTAGAGCGGATTGTCCAGCTTGACGATCGCCTCGCTGCTGATCCGCTGGCTGGTCTTGAGCTGGCGCGGCTGGGCGAAGCTGGCGAGCAGCGGCGCGTCGCGCTTGTAGATGTCGGCGAAGGTTGAAAGCTTGCCCGTGATGTCCTGCGCCATCGTGAAGTAGGTGATATAAACGGGGAACGTCCGCGTCATCGTGACGCGGGTGTATTTGCCCGACATCGCGTTGGCGACACCCTGCTCGGGGGTCATCCCCGCGCCCAGGATCGCCATCGTCATCCCCAGTTCCTGCGCGCGCTCGGTCCGCACGCAGCCGTGACTGAACGCCCGGACGGTGGAATTGAACAGCCCGCGCGAAGGCGTGTCGTGGAGATAGATCGCGTGCGGATTGGGCATGTCGATCTTCATCAGCCCGAGCGAATTGTTGGGCCCCGGCTGCTGGACCACGGTCATCATCCCGTTGGCCGCACGCGTCGCGCGGTAACCGCCGCTGACCACCGCGTTCCGGCTGCCGAGCAGCCGCTGGCCAAGCCCTTCGCCGACCACGATCGACTGCGGAACGGTCCACGTCGGGTTGAATACCACTGCCTGCACGGTTTCGGAAAGCTGCGGCGTGGCGGTGCGCCCGGGCTTGCCGACGATCGTGCGATAGGTGCGGATGATCTTGTCGTTGACCGTCAGGCGCAGCTGATATTCGGGGACGTTGGTGATCAGGTAGGCGGTGCCCATGTCGTGCGCGAGCCACCGCCAGCGGTCCATGTTGGCGCGGATCAGCGTCGCCTGCGGTCCGGTTCCGGCCGTCCCGCCGGGCAAAGCCGCCAGTGCGCTGCGCAGCACCGCGTAATCGGGATGGACCGGGTCGAGCGCGGCAAGGACGCCCGCGATATCGTGCGCGGCAAGGGCCTGCGCCATCAGCGCCGGGGTCGGGTGAAGGTCCATGTCCGGATCGAGCGCGAAATACTGGACCCGCGCCGGGATCGGGGTGCGGCCGTCGCGCAGGTCTTCGGCCAGCCAGGTGAATGACTGGCCCGCTGCGGCGTCGAGCGCGCCGCCCTCGCCCACGGCGATCGCGGCGCGTAGTTCGGCGGGCTTGTAGTCGGCGGCGAACAACCCGTCGCCGGCGATCCCCTCGATCACGCCAAGCAGCGCCGCGGCGTCGGCCTTGCCCCAGTGGGCGAGCGGGACGGGAGCAGGGACCGCAGGGACGGGAGCAGGCGCCGGGACCGGCATGGCCGCCGGCGACGGCACCGTCGCGGGATCGGCCGCCGCCTTGTCCGCGGGCGATGCGCTGGGTGTCGTCGGGGGCAGCAGGTCGACCGGCGCCTTGCCCGGCGGTGCGGGCGCGGCCAGCGCCGCCGTGGCGGTTGCCATCAGGACGAGGGCAGGGACAGTGCGCAGAAGAGGGCTCATGATCGGTCCGTTGCTGGATTGGCGGCAAAGCAGAGTTCGCGGCGCGGCGATTTTGCCCGGTTCGCCGTCATACATCAAGCGGGCCATCGCACACCGCGCCTTTCGCTCCACTGAATTGGCGCAGGTGACGCAGCCAGGCAACATGCCTATGCGCGCTGGCGATGACCGTGCGCCCCGCCTCCTCCACGCTCCTGCCGCTCGGCGCCGCGGCGCTTGGAATCGCGACGTTCGCGGTGATGGACGGGCTGATGAAAAGCGCCGGGACCGCGATCGGGGTCTATCAGGCGATGCTCATCCGCAGCGCTTTCGGTGCGGTGTTCACGATGCCGCTGTGGCGGCTGCGCGGCGGGAAGTGGCCCGCGCGCGCGATCCTCAAACTGCATATCCGGCGCGCGTTCGTTTCCGCGGCGATGGCGACATTATTTTTCTGGGGGCTGGTCCGCACCCCCATGGCCGAGGCGATCGCGCTGTCGTTCATCGCTCCGCTGATCGCGCTCTATCTGGCCGCGGCGGTGCTGGGCGAGCGGATCGAGCGTGGCGCGATCCTGGCTTCGCTCCTCGGGTTGGCGGGGGTCGTGGTGATCGCCATCGCCCGCGCCGGCGCGGGGCAGCCGACCCCCGACGCCGCGTGGGGAATCGCCGCGGTCCTCGCCTCGGCGCTGCTCTATGCGTATAACCTGATCCTCCAGCGGCAGCAGGCGCAGTTGGCCGTTCCGCTCGAGATCGCGGCGTTCCAAAACACCCTGGTCTTCCTGATCATGGCTTGCTTCGCGCCGTTCCTGGCCCAGCCGATCGATCTGGGGACGCTGCCGCTGCTGGCCGGCGCGGCTGCCATCGCGGTCGTTTCGCTGATGCTGCTGAGCTGGGGCTATGCCCGGGCCGAGACGCAGGTTCTGCTGCCGGTTGAATATACCGCGTTCGTCTGGGCGGCGCTGATCGGCTGGTACTGGTTCGGCGAAGCGGTCACCGCGGCGACCTTTGCCGGAACCGTGCTGATCGTTGCCGGGTGCCTCCTCGCGGCGCGCCGGAGACCGGCGGGGCAGCCGGTCGATCACGCCGAGCAGACCGCGCTCTAGCGCCCGCGATCGCTGCTTTCGCGCCCTTGACCTCGCGCGGCAACGCGCGCATCGCCGCCTGAAATCACCGGCTTCGCGCGGCGCCCGCCCGGGGACGCTGGCGGCCGGGATGCCAGCCTCGAAGGGGAACCCCGCCGCATGACCCAGGTCGGACAGGACTCGCTCGCCACGCGCACGACGATGACGGTAAACGGGCGCGAGATCGCCTATTACTCGCTCAAGGAAGCGGCCAAGAAGATCGGCGACGTCAGCCGCCTGCCGTTCAGCCTGAAGGTCCTGCTCGAAAACCTGCTGCGGTTCGAGGACGGCGGGTTCACCGTCTCGGTCGGCGATATCCAGGCGATCGCCGATTGGCAGCGCGATCCCAAGACCGGGCGCGAAATCCAGTACCGCCCGGCGCGCGTGCTGCTCCAGGATTTCACCGGGGTGCCCTGCGTGGTCGATCTGGCGGCGATGCGCGATGCCATTGCCAAGCTTGGCGGCGATACCAGCAAGATCAACCCGCTGGTTCCCGTCCATCTGGTGATCGACCATTCGGTGATGGTCGACGAATTCGGCCACCCCAAGGCGTTCGAGCAAAACGTCGAGATCGAATACCACCGCAACGCCGAACGCTACGACTTCCTCAAATGGGGTTCCAAAAGCCTCGACAATTTCAAGGCGGTGCCCCCGGGCACGGGCATCTGCCACCAAGTCAACCTGGAACACATCGCGCAGACCGTGTGGACCAGCTCCGACCAGGACGGCGTAACCGTCGCCTATCCCGATACCTGCGTCGGGACAGACAGCCACACCACGATGATCAACGGGCTCGGCGTGCTCGGCTGGGGGGTCGGCGGGATCGAGGCCGAGGCCGCGATGCTCGGCCAGCCGGTGTCGATGCTGATCCCCGAAGTCGTCGGGTTCAAGCTGACCGGCAAGCTGCCCGAGGGCGTCACTGCGACCGACCTGGTCCTGACCTGCACCCAGATGCTCCGCGCCAAGGGCGTGGTCGGGCGGTTCGTCGAATACTTCGGACCGGGGCTGGCCGAACTGACGCTCGCCGACCGCGCGACGCTGGCCAACATGGCCCCCGAATACGGCGCGACCTGCGGGTTCTTCGGGATCGACGAGAAGACGCTCGACTACCTGCGCCTGAGCGGGCGCGAGGAGCACCAGATCGAACTGGTCGAGGCTTATGCGCGCGAGCAGGGCTTCTGGCTTTCCGCCGATATGGAAGACCCGATCTTCACCGACACGCTCGGCCTCGACATGAGCGAAGTCGTGCCCAGCCTGGCGGGGCCCAAGCGCCCGCAGGACAAGGTCGCGCTGACCCAGGTCGACGATGCCTTCAACGAAGACCTCGCGAGCATTTACAAGAAGTCGGCGGCGCGCGTCGCGGTCGAGGGCAAGGAATACGATATCGGCGACGGCGACGTGGTCATCGCCGCGATCACCAGCTGCACCAACACCTCCAACCCGGGGGTCATGGTTGCCGCCGGGCTCGTCGCCAAAAAGGCCAACGAACTGGGCCTCAAGCCCAAGCCGTGGGTCAAGACCAGCCTCGCCCCGGGTTCGCAGGTCGTCACCGATTACTTCAACAAGGCCGGGTTGACCGAGCATCTCGACGCGCTCGGGTTCAATCTCGTCGGCTATGGCTGCACGACCTGCATCGGCAATTCGGGACCATTGGCCGAACCGATCAGCGCCGCGATCAACGCGGGCAACATCGTCGCCGCCTCGGTCCTGTCGGGCAACCGCAATTTCGAGGGCCGGGTATCGCCCGACGTGCGCGCCAACTTCCTCGCCTCGCCGCCGCTGGTGGTCGCCTACGCGCTCAAGGGCACGGTCACGCAGGACATGGTCTCGACCCCGATCGGCCAGGGCAAGGACGGCCAGGACGTGTATCTCAAAGACATCTGGCCGAGCAACGCCGAGGTCGCCTCGACCATGGCCGGCTGTATCGATCGCGGCATGTTCCAGGCGCGCTATGCCGATGTCTACAAGGGCGATGTCCATTGGCAGAAGATCGACGTCACCGGCAGCGAAACCTACCAGTGGCGCGCCGGGTCGACCTACATCGCCAACCCCCCGTATTTCGAGGGCATGACGATGACCCCGGCGCCGGTGGGCGACATCATCGAGGCCAAGCCGCTCGCGATCCTGGGCGATTCGATCACCACCGATCACATCTCGCCCGCGGGTTCGATCAAGGTCGATAGTCCGGCGGGGGCGTGGCTGATGGAGCATCAGGTCGCCAAGGCCGATTTCAACTCGTACGGCGCGCGCCGCGGGCATCACGACGTGATGATGCGCGGCACGTTCGCCAATATCCGGATCAAGAACGAGATGGTCCCCGGGGTCGAGGGCGGGATGTCACGCTACAACGGCGAGACCATGCCGATCTACGACGCAGCGATGCGCCACAAGGCCGACGGCACGCCGCTGGTGGTGATCGCGGGCAAGGAATACGGCACCGGATCGAGCCGCGACTGGGCGGCCAAGGGCACCAACCTGCTCGGCGTACGCGCGGTGATCGTCGAAAGCTTCGAGCGCATCCACCGCTCCAACCTGGTCGGCATGGGCGTGCTCCCGCTCCAGTTCACCGAGGGTCAGAGCCGCACCACGCTGGCGCTGACGGGCGATGACAGCTTCACCATCCGCGATGTCGCCGGGCTCAAGCCGCGCCAGATGGTCGAGGTGGATGTGACCCGCGCCGACGGTACGGTCTTCGCGTTCCAGGCGCTGTGCCGGATCGATACCGCCAACGAGCTTGAGTATTTCCTCAACGGCGGGATCCTCCACTACGTGCTGAGGAAGCTCGCGGCCTGATACGAAAAAGGCGCGGTGACCGCAGTCACCGCGCCATTCCCGAACGCTGAAATCGTAAAGCTCAGGCCGCAGCGAGCTTGGCCCCCAGCCGCGGCTCAGGCCGCGGCAAACTTGGCGCCCAGCCGCCGGCGGCCGACCAGCGCAGCCGCAGCGGCGCCGAACAGCAACAGCATCGGCGGTGCCGGAACCGGAGTTCCCGGCGTGCCCGACGAGGTCGACGACGT